>QGVD01000054.1 GCA_003242685.1 Pseudomonadota bacterium
GGGGATGGACGGAGAGACCGGGCAGATCGAGGCCGTGCTCACCGCCGTGCCGTATCAGATGTCTTCGGGCTGGTAGTGAGCGCGGCTCTCACAACCGCGAGCCCTCGCACCGCGCGCATGCGCTGAGTCTTTCCGTTCATCGAGAAAAAGGCGTCGTCGATCGGCGACTCACGTGCCGATCGCGACGCCGCCGGCTGCTGCGCGTTCGCAACATCCTTCACCGGTACTTTCGCGTCGCATCAACCTGCTCTCTGCTGGTGCCGGGACATCGCTGCTGAATCTCTCGTCCGTTCGCTCGCGGCAGCGGCCATCGTGCGCTTCGAAGTGCGGAGATCCTTTTCGATTCGAGAGCGTGCTCTCGACGCGATGTCGAGAGCGTTCCGTGCACGTGCCGCTCGCGACGGATGCTTTTTTCCAAAAGGTAACAAGAGTTTTTAGGCGAATTCACCGCACAGCGCCTTGCGAACGCGCCCTCTGCAGATGCAACTTCTTGTGCCCTGTGCGTCAGGCATTGACGCCATGAAGGGAGAGGGGGGCTCATGACGTCGCACGTCTTCAGCAGGTCTCGTTTCGTCCGCCGTTACGCCCGCAGCCTGATCGCCGCCGCCGTCGCAGCAGCACTGCATGCGGGACATTCGCCTGTGGCTCTGGGGCAGGAGGCAGACGAGGCTGCGAGCGGTCAACAGCCAACGGAAGTCACCATCACGGGCTCGCGCATCGTCCGCCGCGATCTCGAAGCAGCGAGCCCGATCGTCACCGTCGAGGATCAGGTATTCGAGGAATCGAGCACGCTCGCCGTCGAGAGTGTGCTGAACGAGCTGCCGCAGTTCGTTCCGGCGAACACACAGTTCAACACGGCCGACGTGTTTCCGAGCCCCACCAGCACGCCGGGTATCTCGACGGTCAGCATGCGCGGTCTCGGCGCGAACCGCACGCTCGTGCTGATCGATGGACGGCGCGCTCAGCCGGTCAACTCGACGCTGGTCATCGACACGAACTCCATTCCCTCGTCGATGCTCGAGAGCGTGGAGATCATCAGCGGCGGCGCATCGGCCGTCTACGGCGCGGACGCGCTCGCCGGCGTCACGAACTTCAAGCTGCGCAGCAACTTCGAGGGTATCGATCTGCAGTTGCGCTCGGGCATCACCGAGGAGGGAGACGGCGAGGAGAACCGCGCCAGCATGCTCCTCGGCGCGAGCCTTGGCGACGGCCGCGGCAACGCGATGCTCGGCGTCGAGTGGTACGAGCGCGGCGAGGTGCTCGCGAAGGATCGCGACTTCTGGTACAGCGCCATCAAGGATCCCACGACGAACGCCACGTCCGCCGCGCGCATGAACGCCTTCCAGTACGAGCCGACGGCGACGGCCGGCCGGCCCGCTCAGGATGTGGCGAACTCGCTCTTCCCCGAGCGTCCTGCCGGCTACAACGTGCCGATCACGACGCCGTTCCTGTTCAATCCGGACGGCTCGGTGTTCAAGCAGGAGCTGCAGGGCCTCGGCTTCGCGGGCGACATCGTCAACGACCCGCGGTACAAGATCGCCCCGAACGGTCAGCTCGTCGAGAACAATTTCGATCTGCGCTACTCGAGCCCTGCCGAGCGCTTCTCGCTGTTCGGCAAGGCGCACTTCGATATGAACGATCACGTTCAGGCCTTCGCGCAGGTCAACTTCGTCAACACCACCAACCGCCAGGTGCTTCAGCCGACGGGCGCGGTGGGCGGCTTCGCCGCGACGATTCCCTACGGCAACGACATCTACGCGCCGTCACTCGGACCGAACGGCGAGACATTGCCCGAGTACCGCGCGGGCGGTGCATACGGCCTGAACTGCCCCGACGTGGGCGGCTGCACGCAGTCGCAGGCGTTCCCCGTGCCGCCGGAGCTCGCCGCGCTTCTCGACAGCCGCGGGCCGAACGCCACCAGCACGCCTGACGTGCCGGTGAGGTACGACCCGATCACGGGCGAGCCGGTGATCATCCGCGGCGCGGATGCGGACTGGAGTCTCGGCGGAACCCTCAACTTCCTGCCGTCGCGCACGATCGTGAACAACACGAACCTCTACCAGATCCTGGCCGGCTTCCGGGGCGACCTCGGCGTGTCGGACTGGACCTGGGAGGCCTACGCTTCGCACGGCGCCACGCGCGTCGATCTCGACTACATCGGCTGGGCCTCGACGCAGCGCTGGCGTGAGGTCGTGCAGGCGCCGAACTACGGTCGCGGCTACACGGCGACCGGTCCCGGCTCGACTTCGATCACCTGCACCAGCGGCATACCGATCTTCGAGCAGTTCGAGATCAGCCAGGACTGCATCGACGCGATCACGGCGAGCTACACCGACCGCACGCGCCTCACGCAGGACATCATCGAAGCCACGGCGCAGGGTCACGTCATGAACGTGCCCGCCGGCGAAGTCCGCGGCGCGCTCGGTGTCACGTATCGCAGGAACGAGTTCCAGTACCTGCCCGACGCGACGCGCGAGGTGAACTCGATCCTCGACATCCCGGTCGGCACCTTCGGTCAGGCGAACGTCGAGGGCCGCACGCAGGTCCGGGAGGTTTACGGCGAGCTGCTGGTGCCGCTGCTGCGGGACAAGTTCCTCGCCCACAGCCTCGAGCTCGAGCTCGGTTACCGCTACTCGGACTACGACACGGCCGGCAGCGTGCCGACGTACAAGGCGCTCTTCAGCTGGGCGCCGGTCAACTTCCTGCGCTTCCGCGGCGGCTACCAGCTCGCGAACCGCGCGCCGAACATCAACGAGCTGTTCCTCGACGCGAGCAGCCAGGCGGTCACGATGCGCGGGCCGGAGTACTGCCGTTCCGATACGCGCGAGCGGACGGGCAACAACCCGAACAACCCGAACCGCGCGGCGGTCCAGGCACTGTGCGAGGCGCTGATCGGCAACACCACCTCCGAGTTCAGCCTCGATCCGAACAACTACCTGGGCGGCCGAAGCGACGGCGTGATCGTTCAGGTGACCGAGGGTAACCGGGATCTGGAGAGCGAGGAGGGCCGGACCTGGACCTTCGGCTTCGTGCTGCAGTCGCCGTTCGACGCGGCGTCCATCCGCAACACGACGCTCGCCATCGACTGGTATCGGGTGAAGATCACGGACGCGATCGCCACGATCTCGGCACAGACGGCCTTCGACCTGTGCTTCAACCGCGACGGGATCAGCAACCCGACCTACTCGATCGACGATCCGAACGGTGCCTGCCGCAACATCATCCGCGACGAGGTGAGCGGTGCGGCGCTTCAGGTCAATTCGCAGTACCGGAACCTCGGCATGATCGAGACCTCGGGTCTGGATCTGAACCTGAACTGGCGTGCGGCGCTCGCGGACATCGGCCTCGGGTCGCTGCCGGGCTCCCTGTCGGCGAACGTCTCCTACTCGAAGCTCGTCGAGTTCAAGGCCCAGGAGTACCCGACCCAGGTGCCGCTCGAGAATGCCGGCACGCTGGCCCGTGGCGGTCTCTTCGACTGGCGGCTGGTGACGACCGTCCGCTACAGCCTGCCGACGTGGGACGTGGCGCTCAACTGGCGGCACTACCCCTCGATCCGCAGCGCCGCGTACGTCACGGACCCGGAGACCCCGATCCGGGGCGCCGGCTCCTATGACATCTTCCAGCTCACCGGCAACTGGAACGTCACCGACCACCTGGGTGTGACCTTCGGTATCGACAACCTCTTCGACACCGATCCCAGGCGCGTCGGCGCGGGACAGATCCAGAACATCGGCGCGACGTCGGGAGGCGGCACCACCGTGCTGAGCGGTGCGGGGTCCACCGTAGCCCAGTACTACGATGTGCTCGGCCGGCGGTACTTCCTCAACGTGAAGCTGCGGTTCTGAGGCCGCGATCGCGACCGCATCCCGGGGCACCAAGGGGCGGCGGGCGCAAAGCCCGCCGCCGGCTTCTTTCGGATATTCCGTAGCGACGCCGGCGAACTCTCGGGCGGTACTGTAATCGAAACTGCATCGCCGACGTTGAAACGGAGCAACCGGAACCCATTTTCACGGGTTCGTTACGACCGACGGGAGTCCAAAGGGATGTCGGACGACAACGTTCTGATCGAAAAAGCCCGAGAAGCGATCCAGAGCGGAAGACTTCCCCGGCGACCCCCGGTGCGCATGTGGGGGGGACCGGGAGTCGGGCACCACTGCCCGATCTGCCGCGAGCCCGTGACGGCGGAGCAGATCGAATACGAGCTCGAGTTTCCGCGCGACGAGTTCGATCCGGACGGAGGCAGCGAGCACGTGCACCTGCGCTGCTACGATGCCTGGGAGGTCGTGCGCAACAGCCTCGACCCGGGGCGGGCGAGCCCTCCGGCGGGCTCGATCGAACGCGACGGGGTTAAGCATCCCGCGGAGTTTGTGGTAGGATCGCCGCCCTCGCCGCGGCAGGCAGCATAGCCGGGCCCTCGGGATCGCAGTAAGTCTTTGATTCTCAGAAACTTACCGCGCAACGGTGGCCGGGTTGGGTTAGAATCCCGGCCGCTGACCGCGGCAGGCAGCCGCGCTGCCGAAAATTCAGTCACCGCGCGCCCGTAGCTCAGTTGGATAGAGTACCTGGCTACGAACCAGGTGGTCGGAGGTTCGAATCCTTCCGGGCGCGCCATTGAATAAGAAAGGGCCGGCCAGCAATGGCGGCCCTCTTTCGCATCCGCACCAGGCGCATCAATTCCACCCACCGGCATGTCCGCCGGACCGTTCCTGACTACGACGGGCTTCGCACTCGCGTGCGGGATATTCGTACCGGGCCGCGTGCTGTCTTTGTCTGAAACGAAGAACGGGGGGCACCGGCGTCGTGTCCACGCCGCCTTCGGAGCTCCGCACGCCGCGCGATGCATCCGGCGAGCGCCCGTCGAACCTGCAGCAGGCGGCGGTCGCGGATCCGCACGATCCGGTGCACAGGTTGTATGAGCTGCGCGACCGGCCGACCGGGGCGCGAGCCGAGCTGCGGCGCATCGCGACTCGCGCTGTGGGCGGCGTTCTTCGGTGATCCGGAGCTCGCCCTGCAGACGCTGGGTGAGGAACGGAACATCGAGCGGCGCCTCGCCAGCGCGATCGCTCTCTGGCGACCGATCATGCGCGACGTGCGCAGGCTCCCGGGATTCAGGGAGCTCGTGCGCGAGTGGGGCTTCGTAGACTACTGTCAGAAGTACGGATGGGGCGATCACTGCAGGCCCGTCAGTGAGACGGACTTCGAATGCACGTGATCGAAGCGCGAGGCGTGCGGTCGTAGAGCGCTTCGACCGTTCGACGCACGAAGCGCATCCTGATGCCGGCCTCGTCGGCGGCCGTCATTCCCACGGCGGAAAATGCCCCTCGGCGGCCAGGCGTTCGATGGCGCACTTGAACTCGTTCAGATAAGCACGCCGGTCGCCGTTCCAGGTGAGCGGCTCGCCGATGAAGACGTCCACGAAGAAGGGCACGAGGAGCCACTCGCCCCTGGGCAGTGCCTTGCCGAGTCCATGCATGAAGACGGGCGTCACGGGAACCTGCGGAAAGCGCCCGGCGAGTCGCGCGATGCCGCTCTTGAACTCCGCCAGGCGCTCGGGTTCGCCTCGTGAGCCTTCGGGGAAGAAGATCACGATGTCGCCGCGTTCGAGCGCTTCGGCGACGGGCGCCAGGAGATCCTCATCCGGCGTGCTGCGCTGGCGCTTGATGGGCACGACTCCGATGACGTGCGTGGCGAACCACGCGAGCCAGCGGTTCCTGAAGAAGTAGTCCATGGCCGCCACGGGACGCAGCCGCCCGAGCACTCGAAGCGGCAGCAGACTCATCAGCACCAGTGTGTCGAGATGGCTGTTGTGATTCGCGGCCAGGATCGCCGGGCCCTTCTGAGGGAGACGCTCCCGGTGCCGCACGTTCAGTCCCAGAACGATCAGCACCACGAAACGCACGACGATCCCGAAGAAGATCCACCGCAGGATGCCGGCCCATCTCGCTTCGGTGCTCATCCGCTCAGTAGTGGAAGAACTTCATGTAGTGAAAGAACAGCGGCGCGGTGAACGTCAGACTGTCGATGCGGTCCAGGATTCCGCCGTGTCCCGGGATGAGCGATCCCGAATCCTTCACACCGAGATCGCGCTTGAGCGCGGAGATCGTCACGTCTCCCAGAAAGCCGCCGACACCGATGATCAGCCCCGCGGCAATCGATTCGGCGCGGGACAGAGGTGTCAGGAGCGGCGCAAGGAGCATCGAAAGTGCGACGGTCGTGAGCACACCGCCCACGAAGCCTGCGACCGTCTTGCCGGGGCTCACGGTCGGCACGATCCTGCGCCTGCCGAGCGACTTGCCCCACACGTACTGTGCGACGTCGTTCAGCTGTGTGAGCAGAACGACGAACACGAGGAGGCCGGGACCGGCCGATGTGTCGCCGACGTGGGTCGGGAGCACGAGGAGATAGGCGAGATGACTGATGGCGAACACCATCATCATCAGTCCCCAGTGCAGCGTGCCCGCGGCACGCAGGAACTCCCGCGTCTCTCCGACGAGGACCATCCGCGCGGCGATGAGCAGGAAGGCCCACACCGGCACGAAGACGAGGAACATGTTGTACCAGCCGTCGTAGACCCAGTAGTACTGGGCGGGAATCGTCAGATAGGCCCAGAACAGCACGCGCCGATCGGCGCGGCGCGTGGGGATCAGCGACAGGTACTCCTTCAGGGCGAGGAAGGAGAGGAAAGCGAAGAAGACGATCGCGACCGTCCTGCTCAGGCCGATCGCCAGCACGAAGATGAAGAAGATCACCCACCAGGAGCGGAGGCGGTCGACGAGCTCCTGATGACTCTTGCCGGGATTGCGCCGGCGGAGCGTCCACACGACGACTTCGGCCACGATGAGGACCGCGAGAATTCCGACGAGCACTGCCTGAACGGGCGGCTCGAGGGCGAGCCAGGTCACGGGCGCACCTCCGCCAGCGCACGCCGGCCACGGTTGAAGACCGTCACGACCTGCAGGGTCGCAACCAGGATGAGCAACGCGATGGACCACGTGCCGGGCTCGACGCCGAGTCCGAGCAGCAGGGCGAGCAGGCCGAAGGCGAATGCACGGTCACTCTTGCCCATGGGGCCGTCGTAGCGGCGGCTCGCGCCGATCTGAACGGCGACCACCCCTGTCATCTCGGTGAGCAGCGCCAGCACGACACAGGCGATGACCAGTCCGGGCTCGATGCCGACGATCAGCGCGAAAGGCGCGTACAGCGCGGTGTCGGAAACCGCATCCCCAAGCTCGTTGAGGATGGCGCCGAGCGCGGACTTCATGTCGTGCTCCCGGGCGAGCATGCCGTCGATGGCATTCAGCGCCATGCGGACGAAGAGCACGGCGGGCACGGCGAGCAGCGCGGTCCGGGAGTCAGGCGCGAGCGCGAGCCACGCTCCCATGGCAATCGACAGCAGCACGGCACTCACCGTGATCTGATTCGCGGTGACCCCCATCCGGGCGAGAGAGGTGACGGGCGGTCGCAGGAGACTCTGAAAGGCGGGTTTGAGCTGGTAGATGCTGGCCATACATCGCGCCGGTCACGTCGGCGAACGGCCCCCGTTTCCTCTCGTCAGTGCGGCGAACGATTCAGATGTGCCAGTCCTGCACGTTTACGATAGCAGACGTCATCAGGGCCTTCGAAGGAGCGGCTCCGATGAGAAAAGCGGTTCACGCGGTTATCGTCCTCGCATCCTGCCTTTCCGCCTGCGCACTTCGGCCGCCAGGCGATGACGTCCGGTTCGTCTCACTGTGGTACTGCAAGGGCGGTTCGGCCTTCGGCATGTATTTCGACGAGAAGGGCGCCGCAGTCGTCTCGGCCGCGAGCCATCTGTACATGCTGCAGCCCGTACCGTCGGAATCGGGCCGGCGCTACGTGGACGGCGAAGTCGAGCTCATCGAGCGCCGCGGTCGGATGGATCTGATCGGAGCCGCCGGCGGCCCGTATCTCGACTGCGTTGGCGACTCACGGCGGGTGGTGAACCCGCCTCGATAACCCGTCCGGACGACCACTTTCCAGTTGTCGCAAAAGGAAGAGGTATACCTCTCCCTGGAGGCATTGCGCTCCAGCGCATTGCGGCCGACACTTCGTTGTCGCAGTCCACGAGGTGATGCGCGAATGCAACAGATTCGTGCTCTCACCGCGTACATGAGTCGCTCAAAGGAGGGGGAGGAAACAATGGCGATGAGGAGTGCATCGGTGAGACGGACGGTCGCGGCACTGCTGGCCGCTTCAGTCGCCACGACCGTGGCTCACGCACAGGAAGCAGGGGAGACACAGGAAGGCCGCGAAGTCACGGAAGTCATGGTCACCGGAACGCGCCTTCGCATCCGCGACGGCATGGAGACTCCGACACCGGTGACCGCCGTCGAGATCGAGGAGATCAACACTCTCGGACCCGGCAATCTGGTGGAGGCGATGAACCAGATGCCGCAGTTCCTCAACAACTCGAGCCCGGCGAACGTCGGCTCGATCTCGGGACCGGTCGGCGCGAGCGTCCTCAATCTTCGCGGCGTGGGTTCGAACCGCACGCTCGTGCTGCTCGATGGCCGGCGCGTAGCGTCTTCGAACCGGCTCGGCGTCACCGACATCGCGATGTTCCCGGAGGCCGTGATCCGCGGCATGGAAGTGGTGACCGGCGGCGCCTCGGCAGCGTACGGTTCGGATGCCGTCAGCGGTGTGGTGAACTATCTCCTCGACACCTCGTTCACCGGTTTCAAGGGCAGCCTGCAGGGCGGTATCACGGAGCGCTCCGACAACGAGAACGTCGAGGCGTCGCTCGCGGCCGGATGGCGCGTCGGCGAGCGCGGACACATCATCGCCTCGGCTGAGTACTTCAGGGCGCACAAGGTCGAAACCTACGAAGACCGCGACTGGTACCAGAACTGGGGCACGGTGGACGTCAACGGCCCGGGCCGGCCGACGGTCGTGGCCTCCAACGTGCGTGCCCGCACGTACACGGCCGGAGGCCTCATCCGTCTGCCGGGCTCGCAGCTCGACATGATCCACTTCCTTCACGGCGGCATTCCGGCTCGGTTCGAGGACGGAACGCTCGTAGGCGCCACGCGCCAGGTCGGAGGCACGCCGTTCTACGTGCATCCGACGCGCGGTGAGATCGCGAGCAAGCACGAGGATCAGACGGGTCAGGGTTCGCTGTTCCCCGACACCGAGCGTGGCAGCGCCTTCTTCCACGCCACCTACGATTTCGACGGGAACTGGGAAGGCTATCTGCAGTATCTCTACGGCTCGAACGAGATCGACTTCGTAGGCACCGGCGCTCATCAGGAAACGACGGCCTGGCGCGCCACGATCTACCGGGACAACGCGTTCCTGCCGCAATCCATCGCGGAGATCATGGATGCCGAAGGACGCACCGAGTTTCCGCTCTATCGCTATGCGTCCTCGATGGATCTCTCGCGCAACCGCGGTGCTCAGCTCAATCAGCTCAACAGCTACACGACCGGCATCCGCGGCAGCATCAACGACATCCGGATCAACGCCTACTATCAGTACGGCACGAGCTCGAGTCAGTTCACCGCGACCAACTACCCGAGGCTCGACCGGCTGTACCGTGCGATGGACGCGGTGGTCGATCCGGCCACGGGCAACATCGTGTGCCGCTCGACACTGAGCTTCCCGGACGATGGCTGCGTGCCCGCAAATCCCTTCGGCCCGGGCACCATGTCGCAGGAAGCCATCGACTACATCCTCGAAGGGCAGATGTACCGCCGCTCGATCCTCAAGCAGCACTTCGCGGAAATCTCCGCCGACACGACGATCTTCGAGAACTGGGGACCGGGCGCCATCTCCGTCGCCGCGGGCGTGTCGTACCGCGACGATTCCTTCCGGCAGCGACCCGGTCCGGCGGAGCTGGTCGAGATCGACGTCCTGCCGGCGGAGACGCAGGGCTACCGCGGCCTGCCGGCCACGTTCGTGGGCGAGAGCATCCTGCAGTTTGCGGGCATCGACGATCAGGAGATGAGCGGGCGCTTCGACGTGTACGAGGTGTTCGCGGAAACGCTCGTCCCGCTGCTGCGCGATCGCCCGTTCATGCAGGCCGTCGATTTCAGCGCCGCCATCCGGCACGCGGAGTACTCGGGCAGCGGCGGCGTGCTCGCCTGGAAGGCCGGGCTCGACTGGCGCCTCAACGACCAGCTGCGCCTGCGTGTCACCCGTTCGCGGGACACGCGTGCGGCGACCCTGTCCGAGCGCTTCGATCGCTCGACGGCCGGTACGACCGCGTACGATCCGGTGATCGGCGATACGTACAGCTTCTCGCAGATCATCGGCGGCAATCCGACGGTCGAGCCGGAGCTGGGAGACACCTGGACGATCGGCGCCGTGATTCAGCCGAGCTTCCTGCCGAACTTCGCCTTCTCGGCGGACTGGTACGACATCCAGATATCGGACTACATCACGCAGCTCGGCGCGCAGCGCATCATCGACGACTGCTACAACGGTGCGACCGATCTGTGCCGGCTCATTACACGCGGTGACAACAACACCATCACCTGGGTGGAAAACGTGTTCCTGAACGTCGCGGAGGCGCGTGTCACGGGCGTGGACATGGAGGCGTCCTATCGCCGTCCGATCACGCTGTTCGGCGGAGGCCCCGAGAATCTGAGCGTCCGCCTCTTCGCGAGCTATCTGAAGGAGAACTCGTTCACCATCCCGGGCGTGCCGACGCGTAACGATGCAGGCTCGACCAACCTGCCGAAGTGGACCGGAACGGCGATCGTCACCTACAGCAATGGTCCGTTCACGGGCTCCTTCACGGGACGCTACATCGACAGTCGCGTCCAGTTCACGGACCCCACGCCGGCCCAGCAGATGGACGACAACAGCGTGAGCTCCGTGTTCTACGCGAACCTGCGGCTCTCGTATCGCTTCGAGCAGCTCGGCTCGGCCGACTACGACGTGTTCCTCAACGTCCAGAACCTGTTCGACAGGGATCCGCCGGTGGTCGCATCGTGGAGCGACTTCTTCGGTGCCAGCGCGACCACGCCGGCCCTGCACGACACGCTCGGCCGGCGCTACCTGCTCGGTGTGAGTGTTGCATTCTGAGTGAGCCTCGTCACCCGGTGTGCCGCCGTTACCGGCGGTGCACCGGGTGAGTTTTTCTGCATCGATCCGCGCTCAGCCGGCTATCCAGGCGATCGGCCGCATCACTCGGGTGCGCGATCACGTGGGTCTGCTCTCGTCGCACCGCTGGATGATAGAGTCGGCATCGCGCACAGGCGGGCCGTGACGGTCTCATCGGGGGATCGCTTCCCGATCCGCGGTCGCGCCTTCAGTCGAAGAAGGGGTTCAGGGAGGGGTCGGATGCAGTACGAGACCTGCGGTCGCGCGGCCGCACGTGTGGCGGTTGCGTTCGCGATCGCTGCGCTGTCGGTCGGGTGCGGCGTCAGCGAGTCATCGGCGTCCGGAGCGCGCCGTCCGGCGGACGTGACCGCCGCGCGTCTCTCGAAGGCCGATTCCGAGCCCGGCCAGTGGTTCACGGTCGGGCGCACGCTCGACGAGCAGCGTTACAGCCCGCTCGCGCAGATCAACACCGAGAACGTCGGAAAGCTCGGTCTCGCCTGGTACGCCGACCTCGACACGAACCGCGGTCAGGAAGCGACGCCGCTCTTCATCGACGGTGTGCTGTACACGTCGACCGCGTGGAGCAAGGTCAAGGCGTTCGACGCGAAGACCGGCGCGCTTCTGTGGGAATACGATCCGAAGGTTCCCGGTGAATTCGCGGGCCGCGGCTGCTGTGACGTCGTCAATCGCGGCGTCGCTGCGTGGAACGGCCGCATCTACGTCGCGACGTACGACGGGCGTCTGGTCGCGCTCGACGCCCGCACCGGGACGCCCGTGTGGGAAGTCCTCACGCTCGATCACGACAAGCCGGTCACCAGCACCGGTGCGCCACGCATTGCGAACGGCAAGGTGATCATCGGCAACGCCGGAGCCGAGTTCGGCGTGCGTGGCTATGTGTCGGCCTTCGATGCCGAGACCGGCAAGCTCCTCTGGCGCTTCTACACGGTTCCCGGCGATCCGTCGAAGGGCTTCGAGAACGAGGCCATGGAGATGGCCGCGAAGACGTGGAACGGCCGGTGGTGGGAGTTCGGCGGCGGGGGGACGGTCTGGGACGGCATCGTCTACGACGAGGGGCTGAACCTCGTCTACTTCGGCACCGGCAACGGAACGCCGTGGAATCGCGCCCATCGCAGCCCAGGAGGCGGCGACAATCTCTTCATCGCTTCGATCGTCGCGCTCGACGCCGACACGGGTGAGTACGTCTGGCACTACCAGCAGGTGCCGGGCGAGACGTGGGATTACGATTCCACGTCGCCGCTCATGCTCGCCGATCTCGAGATCGAGGGCCGCAAGCGCCGCGTGCTCATGCAGGCGGCCAAGAACGGCTACTTCTACGTGTGGGACGCGAAGACGGGCGAGGTCATCTCCGCGAAGAACTACGTGACGGTCACGTGGTCGACCGGCATCGATCCGAAGACCGGCCGGCCGTACATCAATCCCGACGCCCTGTACGACGAGCCCGGCAAGGTCGTCATCGTTCAGCCCGGCGCGCAGGGCGCGCATTCGTGGCACCCGATGTCCTTCAATCCGCTCACCGGACTCGTGTACACCACTGCGGTCGAGACGAGCATGGCGATGACGGGCGCACCGGAATACAGGCACCAGCCGATGGGTGCGAATACGGGGCTCGGCCGGCCGCCGGCGAACGTCTACGAGGAGCGCGGCTCGAAGGCACCGCGTCAGGGGCAGGCGCGGCTCATCGCATGGGATCCCGTCAATCAGCGCGAGGTGTGGCGCACGGACGTGAACGGCAGGATCGGCGGCGGCACCCTGACGACTGCCGGCGGGCTCGTCTTCCAGGGAACCGATGCGGGCCGCTTCGTCGCGTACGACGCGCGCACGGGGCGGGAGCTCTGGTCGTTCGCGGCGCAGACCGGTGTCGTCGCTGCAGCTTCGTCGTTCGAGCTCGACGGCGAGCAGCACATCGCACTGCTCGCGGGCTATGGGCTCGTGCGCTACGGCCAGAGCAACCGGTCGCGCCTGCTCGTGTTCAAGCTTGGCGGCACCGCGGAGCTGCCTCCGGCGCCGCCACCGCCGCCTGCACCCGAGCTGAATCCTCCGCCGCGCACCGCAACGGCGGAAGTCGTCGAGCTCGGGCGCCAGAAGTTCACGAGCCACTGCGCGATGTGCCACGACCCGCCCGCGGCGAACCGCAGCGTGTTCCCGGATCTGCGCTACGCGCCGTCGCTCCACGGCGCCGAAGTGTTCGCGTCCATCGTGCTCGATGGCGCGCTGCAGGCGAACGGCATGGCGTCGTTCAGGGACCGGCTCACGGCGGAGGAAGTCGAGGCCATCCGCGCGTATCTCATCGAGCGCGCGCACCAGTTACTGGCCATTCCACCGGAGCAGCGGCGCTGAGGAGAGCTCGCGAAGCACGCTTCGTGGATCGACGAGCGACGATGCGCAGCGTCGTCATCGATGTTTCGTGTCTGTGACTTACTCGGGAGGCAACATGAAGAACAAGCATCTCGCCGCGGTCGCCGCCGTCACCGGAGCGATCTGCTCGCTCGTCGCGCCGGCGCAGCAGCCCCAGCAGGGCGAGAAGCCGCCGATGACCTTCTTCGTCACGAGCGTCGGACCGGGGAAGGGCGGTGATCTCGGCGGGCTCGAGGGCGCAGACGCGCATTGCCAGAAGCTCGCCGCGGCAGCCGGTGCCGGAGATCGCACCTGGCGCGCATATCTCAGCGCGAGTCCCTCCGACGGCAAGCCCGCCGTACACGCCCGCGACCGCATCGGCAAGGGCCCCTGGCACAACGCGAAGGGGGAGCTCATCGCGCGCAACGTGGAGGATCTGCACGGCGACGTCGAGCGCGACCGCAACAACATCCACAAGTTCACGGCGCTCGACGAGAAGGGCAACGTCATCCAGGGCCGCGGGGACACGCCGAATCGCCACGACATCCTCACCGGCTCGACGTCGCACGGCCGCGCGTTCGAGGGCGCCGAGGACATGACCTGCCGCAACTGGACGAGCAGCGATTCGACGGGCGGCGCGATGGTGGGCCATCACGACCGCATGGGCGGCGGCAACACGTCCTGGAATTCGGTGCATCGGTCGCGAGGCTGCGGCCAGGAGGACCTGCGCAGCACCGGCGGCGACGGCCTGTTCTACTGCTTCGCGGTGGACTGAGCGCTGCGGCGAAGCTGAACGGGGGGTTAATCGCTCCGTTCAGCTTTGGCTCAGGCGCCCGGAGCGATGCTTTCTCCCGCGGACCACTGGGTCCGCCTGATCTCGAGGAGCCGCCATGAAACGCATCGCCGCTGTCGCTGTGACTCTCTCGCTCCTTGCGACCCCGGTCGCCATGGCCGGGGACCGCGATCACCATCGGGGCGGCGGGCGCGACCACCCGCACCACGTCGTCCATGGGCGCCACGTGCACGACCGTCATGTGCACGTGAAGGAGCATCATCGCCCGCGCTTCCATGCCGGTGCCTATCACGCACCTCCGGGATACCGCCATCACTACTGGAAGCGCGGTGACCGGCTGCCGAGGGCCTACTATGCGCCGCGGTACGTGATCCACCACCATCACGTCTATCACCTGCGTCCTCCGCCGCGCGGCTATCACTGGGTGCGCGTCGGCAACGACGCAGTGCTCGCCGCGGTCGCGACCGGCCTCATCATGGAAGTGATCCACCACCACTTCTACTGACCGCGCACCGCAGCGCCGCTTCCGGTTGCTCCTCGCGCCGGACTGCCGGATGCTGAACGCCAGTCGCAACCACGAGGAGATGCCTGAATGGCGTTCAACACCGAAGTCTATCCGGGCGTATACGAGGGAGAGCCGGAGGCGGCGCGCGGCTTCGTGCTCAATCACTGCATGCTGCGCGTGAAGGATCCGCGCGTCTCGCTCGATTTCTACACGCGCATCTTCGGCATGCGCGTGCTGCGCCGGCTCGACTTTCCGGAGATGAAGTTCTCCCTGTACTTCCTGTGGCACCCCGTCGAGGGTGAGAGCCCGCCCGAGGACGTGAAGGAGCGCACGAGCTGGCTCTTCGCCCAGCGGGCGATTCTCGAGCTCACGCACAACTGGGGAACGGAGAACGATCCCGGGTTCCGCTACCACGACGGCAACGCGCAGCCGCAGGGCTTCGGGCACATCTGCTTCTCCGTGCCCGACCTCGACGCGGCGGTGCGCTGGCTGGACGAGAACGGCGTGACGTTCGTTAAGCGTCCGGACCAGGGAAAGATGAAGAACATCGTCTTCGTGAAGGACCCGGACGGCTACTGGATCGAGATCGTCCAGCCGACCCGCCTCGCCACCCTCTGAAGCCACGGTCCCGGCCGAGGCGCCCGCTTTCGCGCTGCAGCGACAGCGGGCGCCCGAGCCCGGGATGAGCCGATCTCCCAGCGATTTGCGCATGAGCCTGCGGGCACCGGACCGCTTCGCGGCCGGAAGCCCGGAGGCCGGCCGATTCGTCGGCGTCCCTGCCCGATCGGCCGTTTCACCGGATCCGGCGCGTACCGCCATGCGCGCCCTCGCAAACGGAATTACCTGGGAGAACGCACATGCCGACACCGCTCGAGCTGCTGCTCGACCCGATCACTCTGACCGCGATCGGGATCTACATCGCACTCATCGTCTGGGAAGCGCTGGCACCGGCGCGCAGGCTCCCCGCCGTGCGCGGCTGGAGAGGGCGGGCGCTGCTCAGCTTCATCGTCTACCTGCTCATCTCGGGTTACCTGCCCTGGCTGTGGGCGGATCTGGCGGGATCTCTGCGGCTCTTCGATCTCACCTCGCTCCCCACCTGGGCAGGCGCCACCATCGGCGTGCTCGTCTATGAGCTCGGCGCCTGGATCTATCACCGTGCACCGCACGGCTCGTCGTTCCTGTGGCGCTGCGTCCATCAATGGCACCACAGCAGTGAGCGCCTCGACGCCTGGAGCGCGTTCTGGTTCAGCCCCTACGACATGGCCGGCTGGACGGCGCTCGCGAGCTTCGCGCTTTCGATCGTCGTGGGTCTCTCGCCGGAGGCGACGTTCGCTGCCGTGGTCACGATCACGTTCTTCACGATCTTCCAGCACACGAACGTCCGTACGCCGCGCTGGCTCGGCTATATCGTGCAGCGACCCGAGAGCCACTCCTGGCATCATGCGCGAGGCGTGCATGCAGGGAACTATTCGGACCTGCCCGTCTTCGATCTGTTGTTCGGCACGCTGAACAATCCACCCGACTTCGCGCCCGAGCAGGGCTTCTACGACGGTGCGTCCAGCCGACTGATCGACATGCTGCGCGGCCGTGACGTCGCGGCGCCGCCGGCCGCTTCCACTCACTGACGACGGGGAGTTCCAATCATGAGCAAGTACCGCAACCGACTGCCGCAGCTCTCGAGCGACCTGTTCCTCACCGACGGTGGGCTCGAGACGACCCTGGTGTTCCACGAAGGCATCGAACTGCCGTTCTTCGCCGCCTTCACGCTGCTCGGCACCGGCGAGGGGCTCGCGTGCCTGCGTCGCTATTTCGAGACGTACGTCGACATCGCGCAGCGGCGCGGCGTGGGCATCGTGCTCGAGACCGCGACCTGGCGCGCCAACCCCGACTGGGCCGCGAAGCTCGGCTACGACGCAAAGGCGCTCGCGGAGGCGAACCGCCTCGGCGTGGACCTGCTGGTCGACATCCGCAAGGAGCGCGAGAGCACGGAAACGCCGATCGTCATCAGCGGCAACCTCGGCCCGCGCGGCGACGGTTACCGTCCCGATGCGCGCATGAGCGTCGAGGAGGCTGCCGACTACCACTCCGCGCAGATCCGCACGTTCGTCGATTCCGAAGCCGACATGATCGCCGCGTTCACGATGAACTACGTCGAGGAGGCGGCCGGCATCGCGCTCGCGGCGCGCGAGGCAGGCATGCCGCTCGCGCTGTCCTTCACGGTGGAGACCGACGGCCGTCTGCCCTCGGGCGACACGCTCGCGCAGGCGATCCGGACCGTCGAGAACATCTCCGGCAACTGGCCGGCGTACTACATGATCAACTGCGCGCACCCGACGCACTTCATGCACGTGCTCGAGGAGCTGGGACCGCTCGCGGCGCGCGTGCGCGGTCTGCGTGCGAACGCTTCGCGCAGGAGCCATGCGGAGCTCGACGAGAGCACCGATCTCGACGCAGGCGATCCGCAGGAGCTCGGGCAGCAGTACCACGAGCTGCGTCGCTGGCTTCCCGCGCTCGCAGTGGTCGGCGGGTGCTGCGGCACGGACCATCGCCACGTCGAGGCGGTGTGCCACGCGCTTCAGTCGGACCGGCGGTCGAGCGCGACCGCCTGAGGCCGAAGCAGGGGCGGGCGGTGCTCCTTCCCCCGCCGCCCGCTCCTGCTCCTCGTTTCTCAGATGTGCTTGACCATGAAGGCAGCGCTCGCCGGGCACAGGCTCGCGAACTCGGCGGATGAGCGGATGGAGAGCGGAGCGGAGCCGCGATCGGCGCGCTGATAGCCGCGTGCGCTGAAGAACGGTTCCGCGGTCGTCGTCAGCAGGTAGATCGAGCGCACGCCGTGTGCACGCGCCTGTTCTTCGGCGTGCTCGAGGAGCCGCGATCCGATGCCCCTTGTGCGCGCGTCGGCCACGACGGCGAGCGATCGCAGGAGCGCGTGGGGTGGCGACAGCTCGAGACCCACGATGCCGAGTGGCGAAGACGGGTCGCCCGCCACGAAGAAGTGCTCCAGGAGCTCGTCGGTGATGTCCTGCGTCGGAAGCCCGGCGCCTTCGAGGAGGGTAACGGCGACGGTGCGAGAGGGTCGGGATGTGATGGGGAGCATCGAAATCTCCTGAGGCCGTCCTGACGGCTCTCAGCGTGCCGGGCCAGCATTTCCGGCGAGATCCAGAGATGTCAACGCGCCGCGCGGGCCGGATTTCCGGCCGGCACGGCGGCAGGCGTGCAGTGAGGGGGACGCGGGGCCAAGAATCATCGCGTTATCCAGTAGTGTTCATGTCGGCTCTATGATCGTGGCCGAGGAGCAACTTCACGGCCGCCACGGACCTGTTAGGATGCCGCCCGACAAGAGGGGCGGCGCGGGTGCCGACCCGGGCTTCCAAGAAAACAGGGAATCGTGGTCCGTTTCATTCACGCCGCCGATATCCATCTCGACAGCCCGCTGAAGGGGCTCGCGCGCTACGAAGGCGCGCCGGTCGAACAGCTCCGCAACGCCACACGCAACGCGTTCAGCGCTCTCGTCACCCGTGCCATCGAGGAGCAGGTGGACTTCGTGGTGATCGCGGGCGATCTCTACGACGGAGACTGGCGCGACTACAACACGGGACTTTTCTTCTGCCGGGAGATGGGACGGCTCCACGAGGCCGGCATCCCCGTCTACGTGCTCTACGGCAATCACGATGCGCAGAGCGAGATCACCCGGCAGCTCCGTCTGCCGGGCAACGTGCACGAGTTCCCCGGCAAGGCGCCCGGCAGCTTCGTGCTCGAGCACGCAGGCGTCGCGCTCCACGGCCAGAGCTTCCGTACCGCCGCCGTGCACGAGAATCTCGCGGTCGGATATCCGGCTGCCATACCGGGTTTCTTCAACATCGGCGTGCTGCACACGGCGCTCGACGGGCATGCCGCGCACGATCCGTACGCGCCGTGCTCGCTCGACGAGCTCGCCGCGCGCGGCTACGACTACTGGGCGCTCGGTCACGTCCACGAGCACGCGATCCGTCGTACGGCACCGTGGGTCGTGTATCCCGGCAACCTCCAGGGGCGGCACATCCGTGAGACCGGAGAGCGCGGCGCCGTGCTCGTGTCGGTCGACGGCTCGCGCGTGAAGGTCGAGCGCCTGGCGGTCGACGTGCTGCGCTGGCATCACCTCGAGATCGACGGCGCGGGAGCCGTGTGTCTCGAGGACGTGCTCGAGGCCATCCATCGCGGCCTCGCGGGCATCCTGCCGCGCAACGAAGGGCGCGCCGCGGCGGTGCGCGTGACGGTGCGTGGGAGCTGCCGTGCGCATGGCGAGCTCTTCGGGCTCGAGAACCAGCTTCGCGCCGAGGTGCTCGCCCAGGCGAACGCGCTTGCGGGTGCCGACCTGTGGGTCGAGAAGGTGTGCGTCGAGACTTCGCCGGCATTGAGTCCCGAGGAGCTCATGGCGCGCTCGGACGCTCTCGCGGATCTCCAGGATCTTCTCGCGCACGTGGGCGGCGATGCCGAGCTCATCGAGGGTCTCACGGAGGAGCTGCAGGAGCTCATCGGCAAGTGCCCGCGCGAGGTGCTGGAGCGCGTGCCGGCGCTCGAGGCCGTGCGGACGGGAAGAGTGCGCGAGCTCGTCGACTCGGTTGCACCGAGCCTGCTCGCGCGGCTCGCCTGCGAGCGCGTTGCGGAGCGCGGGCCGGCGTCGCGGGGTGACTGAAGCGGGCCGCGCGCATGCGATTCGAATCCCTGGAGCTGTCGCGGTTCGGGAAGTTCACCGACTTCAAGGTGCACTTTCCCTCGCATGGGACGGACTTCCATCTCATCCTCGGCCCCAACGAAGCGGGCAAGTCGACCGTACGGGCGGCGATCGCGGATCTGCTGTTCGGCATCGAGGAGCGCTCGCCTTTCGGCTTCCTGCATGCCTACGAGGACCTGCGGCTCGGTGCGGTGATCGCCGAGCGCGAGCGGCGCCTCGCGTTCTGGCGCCTCAAGAAACGCAAGAACCCGCTGCGCGACGCGCACGACCGACCGTGCGGCGAGGAGCTGCTGCGGCCGTTCCTCGGCGACATGGATCGCGCCGCCTTCGAGCGCAGCTTCTGTCTCGACCATCAGCGGCTGCTCGCGGGCGGCCGCGAGATCCTGCAGGCGAAGGACGATCTCGCGCGTCTGCTCTTCGAGGCCTCTTCGGGTCTCACCACCTTCGGTCAGCTTCGCGAGGAGCTCGAGCGGGAGGCGAAGCAGCTCTACGACCGCCGCCGCAGCTCCCAGCGCGTCTTCTATCAGCTCCTCGACGAGCTCAAGTCCGCCGAGCAGGCGGTGAAGAACTCGACGCTCCGGCCGCGCGAGTGGGTCGAGGCGTGCAGACAGGCGGAAGAAGCGCGCGCGCAGTACGAGCGGGCCGTCGCGCGTTATCAGGAGCTCGAGTCGCGCCGCATCGGGCTCGAGCGCATCCGCCGCGTCGCGCCTCATCTGCAGGAGATGCGCGATGCGCAGCGGGCGCTCGAGGCGCTCGCGGGCACACCCCGGCTGCCTCCCGGCGCGCGCGCCGAGCTCGACCGCGCGGAGCGCGAGATCGACGGCGCCAGCGTGCTCATCGAGGCGGAGGAGCGCGCGCTGCGCGAAATCGAACAGAGCCTCACCGAGCTGGTGCCCGACGCGGCTCTGCTCGCAGCGGCCGACGCCATCCGCGCGCTCGCGGACGAGCGGGCGAGAACGCGCGATCACGCGCGCGACATCGAGAAGCGGCGTGCCGAGGCGCAGTTTCACCTCGACGAGGCACGGCGCATCGCGCGCGAGCTCGACTGGCAGATCGAGGTTGCAGAGGCGCTCGAAGCGCGGGTACCCGCGCAGCTCGTGCGCTCCCGCATTCAGGAGCTCGCGCGGCGCCACGGGCGGCTCGCGCAGGCAGTGACGGCGGCGCGCACGGCGCTCGCCGAGCAGGAGGAAGCCGCGCGAAGTCTCGCGCAGGCGCTCGAGGGACTCGGCGACGAGCCCGATCTCGGACCTCTTTCCGCGGCGATCGACGCCGCACGCACGCTCGGCGAATCCGAGCGTCGCATCGAGGAGCAGCGGCAGCGGGCACGCGGCGCTCGGGAACGACTCGAGCGTGCGCTCGAAGCCCTGCGCCCGTGGACGGGCGGCGTGAACGAGCTGCGCGCGCTGACGCTGCCCGCGGAGCCCGAAGTCCAGGCACACCTGACCCGTGAGCAGGCGCTCGAGGCTGCGCTGGCCGCACAGCGCGAGGAGCTTGCGCGCCTGCGCACCGAGCTCGCGGCGCTTGCGGCGCGGCGCGAGGCGCTGGAGCGCGCGAAGCATCCGGTCACGCACGAAGAGCTTGCTGCCGCGCGCGCGGAGCGCGATGCGCGCTGGCAGGCCATCCGGCACGGCAGGGTGTCACTGTCGGAAGCCGCATCCGGCTTCGAAGAGTCGATGCAGCGCGCCGATGCGCTGGCCGACCGGCGCTACGCCGGGGCTGCCGACATCGCCGCCTTCGAGCAGCTCGGTGCCGACATCGCGGCGCTCTCCGCGCGGATCGAGTCACAGGAGCAGCAGGTTGCTCGCGCCATCGAAGAGCTCGATGCGCACCGTGCAGCCTGGCGCACCAAGATGCAGGCAGTGGGACTCGGGACGCTGAGCCCCGCAGCCTTTCTCGACTGGCGCACGCGCTTGCGGGAAGCCCTGGAAGCCGACGATCGGCTCGCCGAGCGCGCGGCAGAGCTTACCGCGGCCGAAGCGGCAATCCGTTCCGCCGGGGAGAGGCTCCATCTGGCGCTCGGTCAGCTCGGGCTCGATACCGCGGGGGCGCTCACACTGAGCGATCTCCTGCGTCTTGCCGAGGATCAGGTGAGAAGCGCGGAAGCGCGGCGTGCGCGGCGCGAGGCGCTCGGGAGCGAGCGGCAGCGTGCCGTGGAAACGGCAGAGCGGCGCCGAGCGGAGCTCGCACGCGCAGAGCAGGAGCTCGCTCAGTGGAGCGCCGAGTGGAGCGAGCAGCTCCGCATCGCAGGGCTCGATCCCGCTCTGCGTCCCGAAACGGCGCACGAAGCGCTCGACCTCATCGCGCAGCTGTCGGGACACCTGCAGGCGGCGCGCGAGCTCGAGATGAATCGCATCCAGGCGATGCAGCGCGACCTCGAACGCTTTGCATCCTCGGCGAGCGTTCTCGCGACCGCGCTGGCACCCGAGCTGGCGCACGAGTCCGCCGAGACCATCGCCCGTGCGCTCGAGGAGCGGCTTGCGCGTGCGCGCAGCATCGCGGAGCAGCGGCGGGCACTCGAAGAAGACGCGCGCCGGCGGCGCGAGAATCTCGAGAAGCAGCGCATCGCGCGCGAACGCGCGTACGCGGCGATCCGCCCACTGCTGCGTCAGGCAGGTCTCGGGGAGAGCGCTCAGGTGAGCGCCGACGACATCGCGCGACTGCGTGCGGTCATCGAGCGCTCGGAGCGCTGCGCGCAGCTCGAGCAGCGCATCGAGTCGGCGAGGCAGATCTGTCTGCGCGAGGGCGAGAACCGCACGATCGACGCGCTGGAAGCGGAGCTCGACGCGCAGGACGTCGCGTCGATTCCGCTGCGTCTCGAGGAGATCGAACGCGAGCGCAGTGATGTCATGAACGAGCGCGACCGGCTGCGAGCCATCCTCACGGAGGCGGAGGCCCGGCTCCGGCAGTACGGCGGCCAGTGCGATGCCGCCACCGCGGAAGCACAGCGTCAGGAGGCGATCTCCGCGCTGTCCGACACCGTCGAGCGTTACGTGAAGGTGGTCGTTGCTGCGCGGCTGCTGCGCTGGTCCATCGATCGCTACCGCGAGGAGAAGCAGGGGCCGCTGCTCAAGCGGGCGGGCGAGATCTTCCAGATCCTCACGCGCGGCTCCTTCGAGAGGCTCACGGTCGATTTCGACGAGCAGCCGCCGCAGCTTCGCGGCGTGCGGCCGGGCGGACGCACCGTGGACGTCACGGGCATGAGCGATGGCACGCGCGATCAGCTCTATCTCTCGCTGAGGCTCGCGGCCCTCGAGCTGCAGCTCGATCAGGGACGCGCGCTGCCGTTCATCGCCGACGATCTCTTCATCAACTTCGACGACGAGCGCGCGGAGGCCGGCTTCCAGGCGCTCGCCGAGCTCGCCACGCAGACGCAGGTCATCTTCCTCACGCACCACGAGCACCTGCTGCCCATCTTCGAGCGCGCCATAGGACCGCCGGTGAGCATCGTCCGCCTGTAAGGGCGGCCGCTCGCGCGCGCAGGGGCGTTCGGCTAGGATCGGGCGCTCGTCCGCTACCGCAGACTCAATCAGGAGGCAAACCGTGGATCGCGTTCTGTTCTCCCGTCGAGATGCCGTCAAGCTCACCGGAGCCGCCTGCGTCGGTCTGTCCATGGGCAGCGCCTTCGCAGCCGGAGAGCTGCCGCTCATCACCAGGAAGATTCCATCGAGCGGTGAGGAGCTGCCGGTGATCGGGCTCGGGACCAACGCGTACGGCGTGACGGACCCGGCGGAGATCGCCGCGCGCCGCGAGGTCCTCAGGCGCATGCCGGAGCTCGGTGGCAAGGTCGTGGACACGGCGCGCGGCTACGGTGCCTCCGAGGAAGTCATCGGGCGGCTGGTCGCGGAGCTCGGCAACCGGGACAAGCTCTTCATCGCGACGAAGACGCCGATGAACGGCGACGTGTCGAACCCCGATGCCGTGATCGAGGAGTCCTTCCGGCGCCTCGCGATGGATCGCATCGACCTCATGCAGGTCCACAACATGCACGGGCTCGACACGCTCCTGCCCGCGTTCGAGAAGTGGAAGAAGGACGGCAGGATCCGCTACATCGGCGTGAGCACCTCGTTCAACCCGCAGTACGAGCAGCTCAAGCAGGCGATGACGCGCTATCCGCTCGACTTCATCCAGGTGGACTATTCCATCGACAACCGGGACGCGGCCGACGAGATCCTGCCGCTCGCCGAGGAGCGCGGCATCGCGGTGCTGGCGAACACACCGTTCAACGGCCGCCGCAACGCGGCGGGCCTCTTCGCGCGCGTCGCGGACCGCAAGCTCCCGGACTGGGCTGCGGAGATCGACGTCGCCACGTGGCCGCAGTTCTTCCTCAAGTACGTCGTGTCGCATCCTGCGGTGACCGTGGCGATTCCCGGCACCACGAAGCTCTCGCATCTCGAGGACAACCAGCGGGCCGCCCGCGGCCGCCTGCCGGATGCCGACATGCGGCGGCGCATGGAGCAGTTCTGGGACTCCCTCGCCGCGACCTGAGGCGCAAAGCAAGAGGCCGGCGGTCCCGATCGGACCGCCGGCCTCGCAAGGATGAGGCGGATCAGGTCGCCGGCTGACCGCCCGTGCGCAGCGCTTCGACCTCGATGGCGAGCTTCACGTCCATCTTGAAGCCGAACGCCTTGCCGTAGTCGATCCCGAACTCGTCGCGCCTGATGGTGGCGGAGGCGTCGGCACCGCACACCTCCACCTTGCGCATCGGGTGCTGCTTGCACAGGAACTGATTGATCGTGAGCGTGACCGGCTTCGTGACGCCCTTCAGCGTCAGCTCGCCCTGCACCTCCGCGGGCACATCGCCGTTCCACTTGCTGAACGTGCCCTTGTAGGTGGCCGTGGGGTACTTCGCGACGTCGAACATGTCCGCGCCCTTCGCGTGGTCGTTCAGACCGTCGTGGCCGAAGTCGATCGAGGAGGTGTCGATGGTCACCTCGACGGTGCCCGTCTTCGCCTCGCGATCGATCACGATCTTTCCGGAGTTCGAGTTGAACTTGCCGCGCAGGATGGACAGCCCACCCATGTGGTCCGCCTCGAAGCTCGGATAGGTGTGGCCGGGGTCGATCTCGTAGGTCACGGGCTCCGCAGCCGCGGCTCCGCAGAGCAGCAGCGCCGGCAGTGCCGCGGTCACTCTTCTCAGGATCATTGCGTTCTCCGTGATTCTCAGAAGTTGAATCGCACGCCGATATTGTAGCGCCGGCCGTAGATGTCGAAGAGGCTGGTGTTCGTGTGGGAGGAGCCCGTGAACGCGAAGCTCGGCGCCAGCGGGGGATCCTCGTCGAACAGATTGCTCACGTTGAGGAACACCTCATACGTGCCCCGGCTGGAGAGCTCCGAGCTGTATCCGATCCTGAGGTTCGTGAAGAGAGCCGCGTCGACCCGGTTGTCGTCGATGTCCACGCCCTCGACCCAGGTGGAGTCGTACTTGCCGTCGTCGATGTACCGCTCCTGCAGAGAGATCGACAGCGGGCCCCGCTGGTAGGTCAGATTCAGCGTCGCCTGGAAGTCCGGGACGCCGCCGGCGACACCCGTCTGCCCGGCGCGGTCGACAGGCGCGGCACCCGCCTGCGTGGTGGACATCTCGTCGATGTAGGTGGCGAGCAGGCGCAGACGCAGGGTCTCACCGCCGCCGAAGAGGTTGATCGGCCGCGCATACGACGCCTCGACGTCCACGCCGCGTGTCTTGGCCGAGTCGGTATTGATGAACAGGTTCTCGATTATCGCGATGTAGCCGTCGTCTCCGCGGTGGATGTAGCCGCAGAGCTGCGTGGCGCCGGCCCAGCACTGGTCCACGATGTTCTGGGCGCCGAGCTGGCCGATCGCGCCGTCGATGTCGATATCGAAGAAGTCCACCGTGATGCCGAAGCCGTCGAGCCAGGAAGGCTGATACACGACGCCGAAGGTGAGCGTGTCGGCTTCCTCGGGATCGACCTCCGGATTACCGCCCGAAATGACGGTGATCGCGTAGGGGATGACGGAGTTCGTGAACGGATCGGTCACGTTGCCGGGACCGCGCGACGTATCGAAACGCTCGGACAGCGTGCCGGCCCGGATGTCGCGCGAGCGGGTGAGCCGGAAGCGCAGCGAGTCGGTCATCTGCCAGTCGAGACCGCCCTTCCAGGCCCACACGCCGCCGCTGCCCTCGTAGTCGGCGAACCGCACGGCGGTGTTCAGCTCGAGCGAGCGGGCGAGGGACGCATTGGAGAGCAGCGGCATGATCATCTCGGCAAAGGCCTCCGTGACGGTGTAGCCGCCGCGGGGGCTCGCCGAGGGACCGCGCTCGAAGATGTTGGCGTTGCCCGAGTACACGGCGGGAAGGCCGCGGTAGCCGAGCGTCGGGCCGTTCACCGGCATGTCGGTGCCTTCGTGCAGCTCGACGGGATAGACGTTCTGCACGAACCGGTCCTCGCGCCAGCCCGCGCCCGTCGCGAAGGACACCTCTCCCGCCCAGTTCCTGAACAGCGTGCCCTGCAGAGCGAATTCCACCACGTGCTGCTGCACGACCTGCTTCTGGGAGATGTCCTGCGTGATGTAGTCGATCGCTTCCTGCGACGGCGAGCCGACGCCGAAGAGATTGATCGGCACGCAGCCGTCGTCGGGATACATGAGCGTGGAGTTGCAGACGATCTCGCCGGTGACCGGATGGCGGACCGCGTCGATCGCCTGATAGAGGCGATCGAGGCGGATCGCATTGTCCATGTAGATGACCGACGTCGTGTGCCCGTACTGGTAGTAGGCATCGAGACGCCATTCACCGATGTCCGCCTTGATGCCCGCCGTGACGGACTTGAGCGCGTTCTCCTGAGAGATCGCCTTGCCGGCGCCGTAGTCGAGATCGCCCGAGCGGCCGAAGCGGAAAGACTCGATGTTGTTCTCTTCCATGATCTGCCGGATGGAGTCCGGCAGGAACGCGTTGTCACGGTAGATCGTCGCGGCCCACGTGCCGAACTGGGCGCCTGCCGGCGGCGAGAGATACGAGGTCTCGTTGTAGCCGTA
>QGVD01000055.1 GCA_003242685.1 Pseudomonadota bacterium
CGACGAAATGTGTGGGGTTCCGGGGCGGGGGGGAGGGCGGGGGGACGGCGGAGGGGCGTGGGCCTAAGGGGAAACCCCGGTGACTGCTCTCCACTGCACGTGCGCCTTCGAGCTCGTCGCTCGCCGCGAGCCGCTCGAGCGAGAGAGCGAGCTCTCCCGCACGTTCGGCGGCATGAGCGAGCATGCGGTCGTCGCCGAGTGCCTCGATCTGCGCCGCGAGCGCCCGCAGCGCGTCGGCGAGATCCGTGAGCTGCGCTCCGATGCCGATCGAGATCGCCTCGTCGCCCCACGCGAGCCGGCCCTGCCGCGCGGGCAATGCCGTCGCGAGCTGCGCGAGACTCTCCTCGACCTCGCCGATCGCGGCGCGCACCTCAGGGGGTGCCTCGTGCCCGGCGTTCACGGCCGCGGCCGCGAGCTGACTCTCCTTGAGGACGAGATCGATCTGCCGGCTGCTCACGCTCGCGCCGAAGAACTGCGCGGCGAGATCGGGAATCTGATGCGCCTCGTCGAGGACCACGGCGTCGGCCGAGCCCAGGATGTCGCCGAAGCCGTCTTCCTTGAGCGCGAGATCCGCGAGGAGCAGGTGGTGGTTCACGATCACCACGTCGGCTTCCTGCGCCTCGCGCCGCGCGGCGAGCACGTGGCAGCGGGAGAGCTCGGGACAGCGCGCGCCGAGACAGTTGTCGCGAGTCGACGTGACGAGCGGCCAGACACTGTGTGAATCCGCGAGTCCCGGCACCTCGGCGAGGTCGCCCGTGCGCGTCGTACGCGCCCAGCGCTCCACCTTCGCGAGCATCCCGTCGCGGGCTCGTGCGCCACGCGCGCTCTCCTCCAGGGCGAGCTGGGTCTGAGCGAGCGCGAGGCGATGCCTGCAGAGGTAGTTCGCACGACCCTTGAGAAGCGCGGTGCGCACGGGCCGGCCGATCGCGCCGGCGACGAGCGGCAGATCCTTCGCGAAGAGCTGATCCTGGAGCGTGCGCGTGCCCGTGGAGATGCGCACCCGCAGGCCCGAGAGGAGCGCCGGAACCAGATAGGCGAAGGTCTTGCCGGTGCCGGTGCCTGCCTCCACCACCAGCGTGCTTCGCCGCTCGAGCGCTGCCGCGACGTGCTCGGCCATGCGCAGCTGCTGGGGCCGGAAGCGGAAGTCGGGCAGCGCGCGCTGCAGCGGCCCGTCCGGGCCCAGGATGTCTTCGAGCTCGAGCATCGATCCGGATGAAACCTGAAGGGTCGCGGCGCGGTCCGGCGGAAGTCGACGGGCCTGATGCACGCTACAGGCTGCGGCACGCTATCGCGCGCGCCGCAGCATGTCGAGCGACATAACGCGTCTCTGGCGCCCGCACGCACGCGCCTTCGTGCGCCGTTGCGCAGTGGTGCGCGCGCCAGCATGGGCACGCTTCTTGCAAACGCGAGGATCGCATCTTTTCGCCGGCGGAACCACATCTTTTCGAGCGCGAGGACGCGATCCCGCCTCGAACCGGTTGGCAGACTTCGGCCGCCCGCGGTTCAATGGGCGGGACAGAGTGCCGACCTGCGCGCCGGATCAGTTCGCCGAGCTTCAGCGCGGCTATAATTTCGTGCTCGGTCGTGATTCGCCGCGCTGCGTGTGTACGAATCCGTCCGCATGGCGCGGCGGTGCCGACAAGCCACTGCCGCGGGGTCTGAACACAAAGGATCTTCGCATGGCTACTGCTCCACATCTGCTCACTCCCCTCCCGAAACTGAGCCGTGAAGTTGCTGACTGGGTCGAATCGGTGCGGCAGCTGACTCAGCCCGACGCCGTACACTGGTGCGAGGGCTCGGAGGAGGAGATCCGGCAGCTCACGGAGCAGCTCGTCCAGTCGGGCGAGCTCATGAAGCTCAACCAGGAGCAGTTCCCCGGCTGTCACCTGTACCGTTCCCACCCGAGCGACGTCGCTCGCGTCGAGCATCTCACCTACGTCTGCACGCGCTCGAAGGACGACGCGGGCCCCAACAACAACTGGATGGATCCGGCCGAAGCGCACGCGAAGATGGACGGCCTCTTCCGGGGCTGCATGCGCGGCCGGACGCTGTACGTGGTGCCCTACTGCATGGGCCCGCTCGACTCTCCGTATGCCCGCTGCGGCATCGAGATCACCGACAGCGCGTACGTCGTCATCAACATGGCCCTGATGACGCGCATGGGCCGCGCGGCGCTCGAGCGCATCGCCCGCGAAGGCACGTTCGTGCGCGGCCTGCATTCCATCGGCGAGCTCGATCCCGAGCGCCGGTTCATCATGCACTTCCCCGAGGAGCTCACCATCAAGAGCTACGGCTCGGGTTACGGCGGCAACGCGCTGCTCGGCAAGAAATGCCATGCGCTGCGCATCGCGAGCTGGCAGGCGCGCGACGAGGGCTGGCTCGCCGAGCACATGCTGCTCGTGGAGCTCAAGAGCCCGCGCGGCGAGACGCACTACGTCGCGGCCGCCTTCCCGTCGGCCTGCGGCAAGACGAACCTCGCGATGCTGATCCCGCCCGCCTCGATGCCGGGCTGGGAAGTCTCCACGATCGGCGACGACATCGCGTGGATTCACCCCGGGCCGGACGGCAGGCTGTGGGCCATCAATCCCGAGGCGGGTTACTTCGGCGTGGTGCCGGGCACGAACCCGGAGACCAACCGCAATGCCTACGAGATGATCCGGCGCGACACGCTCTTCACGAACGTCGCGCTCACGGAGGACGGTCAGCCCTGGTGGGAAGGACTCTCGACCGGCAAGCCCGTCATCGACTGGCAGGGCCGTCCCTACGATCCGGCGAACGGTCCCGCAGCGCATCCGAACTCGCGCTTCACGGTTTCCGCGAGGCGCAATCCGCGCTACTCGCCGCGTGCGGAGGACCCGCGCGGGGTGCCGCTCAGCGCCATCATCTTCGGCGGGCGGCGCCGCTCGGTCGCTCCCCTCGTCTACGAGGCGCGCGACTGGAACCACGGCGTGCTCGTCGGCGCATCCGTCGCCTCCGAGACCACCGCTGCCGCCGTCGGTCAGGTCGGCGTCGTGCGGCGTGATCCGATGGCGATGCAGCCCTTCTGCGGCTACAACTTCGCCGACTACTGGCGCCACTGGATCGCGATGGGCTCGCGCCTCACGAATCCGCCGCGCATCTTCCACGTCAACTGGTTCCGGCGCGACGCACAGGGCAACTTCCTCTGGCCGGGCTTCGGCGAGAACCTGCGTGTCATCGCGTGGATGCTCGAGCGCTGCACCGGCAAGGCGGGAGCGGTGGAATCGCCCATCGGCTATCTGCCGCGCGTCGAGGATCTCGACACGCAGGGCCTCAACGTCAGCGGCGATGCGCTCCGCGAGCTGCTGACCGTGGATCCCGCGCTCTGGCGCAAGGAAGCCTCCGACATGCGCGCGTATCTCGCGCAGTTCGGCAATCGAGTGCCGAAGGAGCTCGTCGCCGAGCTCGAGAAGATGGAACAGCGCCTCGCCTGATCTTCTCAGACGGAGAGACCCTCTCCCCCGTCCGGGGGAGAGGGCATCGACGAAACCGTCAGATCTCCTCGCAGATGAAGCGGATGGTCTGCGGCGAATCGCGGTCCGGCAGACGTCCGAGACCGATCATCCCCTCGCCCTTGATCTGCAGGCTGTCGCGGCGGACGAAGGCTTCCTCGCCGTCGGAGGTCTGCACGAAGGTGCCGTTCGTGCTCTGATCGATGAGCACGAACTTGTTGCGGCTGATCTCGATGCGCGCGTGCAGGCGTGAGATGAGATTGCCCTTGACGACGAGATCGTTGTCCTCGGCACGGCCGATCGCGATGTTGGGCCGTGCCTCGTCGATCAGGATCTCGCGGTCCTGACACCGCAGACGCAGCCGCATCTGGCGGGTGCCGCGCGCCAGCGTCGCGATGGCCGGCACCATGCTCGTGACGTCCTCGGTCTGCCAGAGGACCTCGTACAGCGTGACCTCGCTGCCCTGTCCCCGGATCATCGCGATGTCGATCTGCCGCACGGCGGCGCGCCACTGCGGCGAAAGCCGCTCGACGGTCGCACCGGTCGTGATGATCTGCCCGGCCTTCGCCTGGCTCGTCATGCGGTTCGCCGTGTGGACCGTGGCGCCGAAGACGTCGCGACTCTCGAGGACGACGGGACCGAAATGACAACCGATGCGGATCGCGACCGGCTGGCCCTCCACCTTGAGCTGGGAGTGGGTGGAGATCTGCTGCTGCATCTGGGCCGCGGCGTTGAGCGCCGCGTCGGCGGTCGGGAAGGTCGCCATGACCTCGTCGCCCATGGTCTTGATGACCGTGCCCTGGTTCTGCTCCGTCGCGCTGCGCATGACCTCGATGCACGTCGCGACCATGTCGCGTGCGCGGAGGTCTCCCATCAGCTCGTACAGGCGGGTGGAACCGACGACGTCGGCGAAGAGAATGGCGAGCTCGATGTCCTTGCCCATGCAGCGAATCGACCGCTTCGACCGGGCTACCTTTTCCAGCCGGGCGAAATTATGGCAACTGGATTATACGCGACCGTCCCGGTCCCGCTACCGGATAGAATGCCGGCCTCTCAACAGGACCGGGGCTCTCAGGAATGACCGTACATACCCGCCCATGGCGCGCCTGCCTGGCGCTGCTCTCCACCCTCCTCGCCGCGTCCGCGCTCGATGCCGCGCCGCTCGAGCGGGCGGACCTCGCCGCAGCGCGGGAACTGCGGCAGCGGGCGCTGAGCTCACCGCTCGCCTACGACCTCGTCCGTTCGCTCACGACCGAGGTCGGACCGCGGTTCGCGGGGTCCCCGGGAGACGCGGCGGCAGTCGAATGGGCCGTGCGGAACCTCGAGCGGCTGGGATTCAGCAACGTGCGCCGCATGGACGTCACCGTGCCGCACTGGGTCCGCGGCCGCACCGAGGTCTCGATCGTCGAGCCCTTTCCACAGAAGCTCGTCGCCGTCGCGCTCGGCGGCAGCATCGGCACCGAGGAAGGCGGGCTTGCGGCGGAGGTGATCCAGGTCCGCGACCTCGAAGAGCTGCAGGCGCTCGATGACTCGGCGGTGGCGGGCCGCATCGTCTATTTCTCGCAGCGCATGGATCGTACGCGCGATGCGAGCGGCTACGGCCGCGCCGTGCAGGTGCGCGCGCGCGGACCGGCTGCCGCCGCGGCCAAGGGCGCCGTCGCGGTGGTGATCCGGACGATCGGCACCAGCAACAATCGCATCGCGCACACCGGCGCGACGGGCTACGTCGATTCGGTGCCGCCCATTCCCGCCGTGGCGATCTCCAATCCCGACGCGGATCTCCTCGAGAACCAGCTCGCGTCCGGCCGTCCGGTGAGACTTTCGCTCGAGATCACGGCGCGCGAGCTGCCGCCTGCGCGTTCCGCGAACGTGATCGCCGAGATTCCCGGCACGGATCGCTCAGACGAAATCGTGCTGCTCGGAGCGCATCTCGATTCCTGGGACATCACGCCCGGCGCGCTCGACGATGCTGCCGGCGTGGCCATCGTCACCGCGGCCGCGCGCCTCATCGCCGACATGGAGCCGAAACCGCGGCGCACGATCCGCGTCGTGCTGTTCGCGAACGAAGAGTTCGGCCTCTCCGGCGCCAGGACATATGCAGCGCAGGGATCGCAGGAGATCGCCCGGCACGTCCTCGCGATGGAAGCCGATCTCGGTGCGGGGCCCGTGTGGATGATCGAGAGTCGCGTCGCACCGGAGACTCTGCCGCTCGTGCGTCAGATCCACTCCGTGGTCGAACCGCTCGGCGTCGCTCTCGGCGGCAACGAGACGAGCGGCGGTGCGGACATCGGGCCGCTGCGCAATCTCGGCGTGCCGGTACTGAGCCCGCAGCTCGACGCCACGAACTACTTCGACGTTCACCACACGGTGAACGACACGCTCGACAAGGTGAATCCCGAGCACCTGTCGCAGTCGGTCGCGGTCTTCGCCGTCGCGGCGTATCTCGCGGCGCGCGCCGATGCGCCGCTGCCGCATCTGCATCCGGTGGACGCGACGCGCTGAGCCGACCGGGCCGATCCGTGCGGGCAGGCGGCCCTGCCGAGACGTCGCGCAGGTGCCGTGTGCTGGCCCGCGCCGCCCGGTCACCTCGACTGCGTTCCCGGTTCGATGCCCGCGACGAGCCGGAACGCGCGCTCGAGCTGAGGCAGGAACTCCGGATCGTCCGCGCTCAACGGTCCGGGCGCGTTGACGATGGTGTTGTTGATCGTCCCGCGCACGACCTGGAAGGCGAAGCGGATGTCCGCGATCTCGCGCTCGGTGAGCGCGCGTCCGAGACACGCGGCGCGGTACTCGAGAAAGCGGTCGGTGGCCCTGCGGCCCGTCGCGCGGAAGATTTCCCAGAAGCCGGGATCCTTCATGCCGCGCTTGAGCGCGGCACGCCAGAGATTGAGGTGCTCGCCCACGATGGCGTACTCGCGCCGGACCGCATCGTGTACGACGGTTTCGGGCGTGGTGCGCGCGTACATCTCTTCGAGCGCGGCCTGACGCCGAGCCCGGAAGCGGTCGATGAGCGCGAGGAAGAAATGATCCTTGTCCGCGAAGCGGACGTAGAACGCACCGACCGAGCAGCCGGCGGCGCGCGCGATTTCCGCGACGCTGAGCTCGTCGAAGGTCTTGCGGCGCAGGAGCCTGAATCCGGCCGCGATGAGCCGCTCGCGGGTCTCTCGGCTGCGAGCCTGCTTCGCGGGCAGACTCCAGCGATCCTCCGCTTCGCTCCCGGGCGGTGATGGAGCGCCGACGGCGCTCACGTTCCTGCGCATGGCGGTGCGGATTCTACTCCACGCATCGCCCTGCCCCCGCAGGCCGCGAAGGCCTGGCGGATGAGATCGGGCCCCGCGTCTGCCACGCGCGCCCCTTCGCTCAGGATGCGCCGGTATTCGCGCGCGCCGGGCTCGCCCGCGCAGAGACCGAGCATGTGTCGCGTGATCGCCGCCAGACGATCGCCGCATGCCATCCTGTGCGCCGCATACCGCACCATGCGATCGATCATCTCCTCGCGCGAGAGCATCGACGCGACGTCCTCGGGATAGAGCACGCGCGCGATCTCCGCGAGCACCATGGGCCGGTGATAGGCCTCGCGCCCGAGCATCACGCCGTCGCACCACTCGAGCGCTTCGATCACCGCATCCGCCTGACGGAAACCTCCGTTGACGACGATGGTGAGCTGCGGAAAGTCCGCTCGAAGTCTCCGCACGACTTCGTAGCGCAGCGGCGGCACTTCGCGATTGTCCTTCGGGGAGAATCCGCCGAGCACCGCCTTGCGCGCGTGGACGATGAAGACCTCGCACCCGGCGCCATGGAGCGTCTCCACGAATTCGTGCAACGCTGCGTAGTCGCTCTCGTCGAAGCGCGCGATCGCCTCTCGCACGTTGCCCTGGCGCCCATCGACGATGCCGATGCGCAGCTTCACCGTCACCGGTACATCGACGGCCGCGCGCATGGCGGCCACGCACTCCGCCACGCGCTGCGGCTGCGCCATCAGACAGGCACCGAAGGAGCCGTCTGCGACCCGATCGCTCGGGCAGCCGCAGTTGAGATTGATCTCGTCGTAGCCGTACTCGGCACCGATGCGCGCCGCGGCGGCAAGCTCGTCGGGATCGTTGCCGCCGAGCTGCAGCGCCACGGGATGTTCTTCCGGATCGAAACCGAGCAGCCGCTCCCTGTCACCCCGCAGAATCGCCGCCGCGGTGATCATCTCCGTGTAGAGCAGCACGCGCGGCGAGAATCCGCGCAGGAAATAGCGGCAGTGGCGATCGGTCCACTCCATCATCGGCGCTACGCAGATGCGGCGATCCAGCTTGCCGGACGAAGGCCGCGTCGGCGCGTCGTTCCTCTCATCCTGGACGACGGTCTGATGCGCACATCGAATCATGTTCCGTCTTCTTTCCACCTTCGGGATTTCAGTCTCGCGGTCCGGGCGCCGCCGGCATCGTGGCGCGAGTCTGCCGATGGACGCAGCGGTTCACTCCTGAGCGCCGTGATGCTATTACGCTGCCATGACTTGCGGCACCTCGACCGTGCACACGACGAGAAAAGTCAACGCCTGCCATCGTGGGTTCCCCGTGACGCTCGCGGGGTGCCTCCTCGTCGGCGGCTGCAGCGCGCACGCGCCCTCTTCCGTCGCTCCGCCGTCTGCCTTCGAAGCGGCAGCGGCAACGCGGACTCTGCCGCTCAGGCTCGGCTTCTATGTGACCGTCGACGTGCCGTGCAGCGAGGCCTCGAATGCCACACTTGGTCTGCTGCATGTGCGCGGTCTCAACGACTCGCGCAACGAATGCGTCTTCGAGTCGATGCAGGGACTCGGTCCGGATCGCTACCGTATCGTCGAACGCTGCACGGAAATCGTTTCGGGTGAATCGTCCAGCGATACCGTCGTCTGGGAGGTCCTCTCACCGGATTCCTTCCGCCGCACGTTCGAAACCGGCTGGCAATCCGAGATGCGTCACTGCGAGCAGTCGACCCTTCCGGAATGGTGGCGCGACATCGACCTCGACGAGGCCGTCGATCGCGGCTGACGCCGCTCCACGTCCCTTGACCCACACCTCCCATGCGGCATACTTGCGCGGACCCCGCCAGAAGCACGATCTGCGCCTATTTCGTTGTTTTGAAAGCAGCTTTGACAGCGATCCTCCGAGACAGAGCGCGATCTGCGCGCACCGGCTGGGCACCAGTTTCCCTGCATCCGCCGCCGGGCCGAATCACGCCGAGCAGTGCATGACGCTGTGGCGCAGCGTCGGCCCCCGGTTCCGTCTAATCAATCACTCTCGGTGGCAACTCATTTGAAGAGGTAGCAAGCCGTGTCAAATCCCGTTACCACTCATCTTTACATCGGCGGCAAGGAGCGGAAGACCGCGGAGAAGATGGCGATCGCCGATCCGGCCAAGCCGGGTGTCGTCGTCGGCTACGCCGCCTCGGCCACCCCTCAGGATGCGAGCGATGCGGTTGCTGCAGCGAAGGCTGCCTATCCCGCCTGGTCGGCTCTCACTCCTCAGCAGCGCGCCGAGAAGATGCTGGCAGCGCTCAACGGCATTGCCGAGAACCGCGACGCCGACGCCGCAATCCTTTCACAGGAGAACGGCAAGATCTTCCAGGAGGCCTGGGTCGATTCTCTCGTCCTCGAGCTGCGGTGGAAGCTCGCTCTCGCCCTCGCGGACGAAGTGAACGCGTCGAAGGAGCTGCCTCCCGTCCCGGGCGCGATTCCCGTGCGGACGACGGTGTCCTACCAGCCGCTCGGCGTCGTCACCATCATCGTGCCGTTCAACTGGCCGGTCGCCATCCTCGGCGCTTCCCTGCCGCACGCGCTGCTCGCGGGTAACACCGTCGTCGTGAAGCCTCCGCTCACGGCGCCGCTCGCCACCACTCGCATCGTGCAGCGCATCGCCGAGCAGCTTCCACCCGGCGTCATCAACATCGTCACGGGACCCGACGCCAACATGACCGCGCTCATCCGCAACCCGGACGTGGCGAAGGTCTGCTTCACGGGCTCCGTCAACGGCGGCAAGAAGATCATGGAGCTCGCGTCGGGAACGCTCACGCGTGTCACCCTCGAGCTCGGTGGCAACGACCCGGCGATCATCATGAAGGACGCGATCCTCGACGACGTGCACCTCGATCGCCTGTACGCCGCCATCTTCGACACCACCGGTCAGATCTGCATGAACGCCAAGCGGCTGTACGTGCACAAGTCGCGCGTCGACGAGGTGGTGCAGGGTCTGTCGAAGCGCCTCGAGAAGGTCAAGCTCGGCTACGGCCTCGACAAGGACACGACGATGGGTCCGCTGCATTCGCCGGCGCAGAAGGCTTTCGTCGAGAGCCTCATCAAGGAGGCGAAGGAATCCGGCGCGACGGTGCTGGAGTTCGGCGAGCTGCCGGGCGGCGACATGAAGGGCGGCAACTTCGTGCGTCCCGCCATCGTCGTGAATCCGAAGCCCACACTGCGCATCGTGACCGAAGAGCAGTTCGGTCCGGTGATTCCGATCATTCCCTTCGAGACCGAAGAGGAAGCGGTCCGCATGGCGAACGACACCTGGGCAGGCCTCGCCGGTTCCGTCTGGTCGGCCGACCTGGAGACCGCGAAGCGCGTGGCGAACCAGCTCGTCTGCGGCTACGTGTGGATCAACGACCACGGCGCGACCCGCCTCGACCTGCGCGCGCCCTTCGGCGGCATGAAGGCCTCCGGTATCGGCCGCGAGCAGGGCATCGAAGGCATCCGCGCCTTCCAGGACACCCGCTCCGTCGCGATCCTCGATCCGGAAGCGCTGGCTTCCATGCAGCACTGATCGGGGCAACCCATCCCGCCCGTTCCCGGCGTGCCGGGAACGGGCTTTTTTTTTCGGCCCGTCACGGGCGTCCTCCCGCCCTGTAGCCGCGGCGCTTCCATCGTACTAAACTAAACTTACGAAACAGCGGCATCAGTCCGTGGCCGCCAGGAAAGGGGAACACTCGAATGACCAGCCCGTCCGGAAATCCCGCCAATGCGAATCGCCGCGCGTCCCGCTCCATCGAGGAACGTCTGCAGGAGCTCGAGGACGAGAGAGAGATCCGTGAGCTGCTCATCGAGTACGCACAGCGTCTCGATGCGCGGGATCACAAGGGCTACGCGGCGCTCTTCACCAGAGACGGCCGCTGGAGCGGAAAGCTGGGCGACTACCAGGGTCGCGAGGCGATCGAGGCCATGCTGCTCGAGGCCTTCGGCCCGACACCGGAAGGCTTCACGAACACGAACAACTTCCACCTGATGAGCAACTTCGTCATCAGGATCGACGGCGACCGCGCGACCGCACAGTCACGCATCACGTATTTCGAGCGCAGCCCTGAAGCGAGGCCCGTCGCCATGCTCGCCGGCCGCTACGAGGACGAGCTCGTCCGTGAAGACGGCCGCTGGCGCTTCAAGCACCGCCACGTGATCGGCGAGATCCCGACGGGCGAGGAGATCAAGGCGCGCGAGGAAGCGGAAAAGAAGGCCAGGGAGAAGAACACGTGAGCGGCGGGGCGAAGTCCGATCTGGCGACACGGCTTTCTGAGCTCGAGCGCGAAGCCGAGCGGCGCGAGGATTATCTCGCCATCGCCCGTCTGCAGCGCGCATTCGGCTACTACCTCGACAAGGGTTACTGGCGCGAGGCGGCGGACCTCTTCACGGAGGACGCCACGTTCGAACAGGGCGTCGACGGCGTCTACGTCGGACGCGAGCGCATCTTCGAGCTCATCGTGCGTCAGACCGGCGGCAACGTCGGTCCCGGCCTGCCCTTCGGCCAGCTCAACGAGCGCCTGCAGCTCCAGGGAATCGTCACGGTTGCACCCGACGGCCTCACCGCGCAGGGCCGATGGCACGAGCTCGCCATGTACGGCCATTACGGCAAGGACGCGTACTGGGGTGACGGCGTCTACGAGAACCGGTACCGCAAGGAGAACGGCGTCTGGAAGATCTCGGCGCTGCGCTTCTATCCGAACTTCGTCGCACCTTACGAAGGCGGCTGCGCGGTACTGAAGCCCGTCGAAAGCGAAACCGCCTGGCGTACGCCGGCGCTTGCGAACTTTCCGCCGGACCGTCCGCCGACCGCGACTTACAAACCCTACCCGGACGTGTTCGTTCCGCCCTTTCACTACGAACATCCGGTGAGGAACGCGCAGCCGATCAGGCTCGGCGCAATCGGGACGGCCGACAAGGACCCGCGCGCGGCTCACCTTGCCGCCATCGAGCTGCGGATCGCCCGGCTCGCCTCGGTCGAGGCGATCGAGCGGCTCCAGCGCGCGTACGGCTATTACGTCGACAAGGGAATGTGGAGCGAGGCGGCCGACCTCTTCGCCGAAGATGGAACCTGGGAGTGGGGTCAGAGCGGCGTCTACAAGGGGCGTGCACGCGTTCGTGCGGCGCTTGCGCTCGCGGGACCGGAAGGTCTCGCGCCCGGCATGCTCAACAATCACTACATCTGCCAGCCGATCATCACCGTCGCGCCGGACAATCGTACCGCGAAGGCGCGCTGGCGCGCGGTCATGCAGCTCTGCCGCGACGGAAAGGCGACGTGGGGCGAAGGCACGTTCGAGAACACGTACGTCAACGAGAACGGTGTCTGGAAGATCGCGAGCCTCCACTTCTACGTCACGGTGCTGTGGGACTACGACAAGGGATGGGTCTTCGGAAACATTCCGATGGAAGGACCGAGCAAGGTCCTGCCGCCGGATGCGCCGCCGACGGAAGTCTATGAGTCACTGCCCGGCGTCTATCTGCCGAAGTACCACTATCCGCACCCCGTGGTCGGCGAGCAGCCGCACAGGCCCGAGCTCCCTCCTCTGCCGTCCGCGGATGCCGACCGGCTCGTTGCCCGCATCAGATCTCTCTCGGAGCGCGTCGAGCGCATCGAAGACGTGCGCGCATGCGAGAGACTGCAGCGCGCTTACGGCTACTACGTCGACAAGGCGATGTGGCAGGAAGTCGCCGATCTCTTCGGGCCGGAATCGACGCTCGAGATCGGCGGACGAGGCGTCTTCGTCGGCAAGAAGCGCGTGTTCGAATATATGAGCGTCGGCCTCGGTCCATCGGGTCCGCAGCCCGGCCAGGTCATCAACCACATGCAGTTCCAAGGCATCGTCACCGTCGCGCCGGACGGGCAGACGGCGCGCGGACGCTGGAGGGCTTTCGTCATCGGTGGGAGCCCCTGGGCGGCGGTCAACTGGGGCAGCGCGATGTATGAGAACCACTATCGCAAGGTCAACGGCGTGTGGCAGATCGAGAAACTCCATGCGCCGTTCACGATGTACACGCTCTACAAGGACGGCTGGCACAAGGTGACGACGCCCAATACGAGGCCCGAGAGCTTTCCGCCTCCGCCGGACCTGCCACCGAGCGTCGTCTATCTCACCTACCCCAACTACTACTGCGCACCTTTCCACTACCCCAATCCGGTGACGGGCAGGGCCGCACCGCCGCCTCATCCCGCTGCCGGCGGGCTCGCGCCTCTGGCGCCCCTCGAGTAGCAGGCCCGCGGTGGAGCTCGCGGCGCCATCGGCTTCCGGTGCACGGCCGCGCGGCGCGGGCGACGTCGATTCACTGATCGATCGCCCGCGCCTCACCGCGCTGCAGATCCGCATCTGCATCGCCTGCGCGCTGGTGCTGTTCTGCGACGGCTACGATCTGCAGGCGCTCGCGCTCGCCGTACCGAGCATGTCTTCGGAGCTCGGTATCCCGGCGAGCAGCTTCGGGACCGCGCTGTCGGCGAGTCTCTTCGGCATGGCGATAGGCGGCGCGCTCTTCGCTCCGCTCGGCGACAGGATCGGCCGCAAGCCCATGCTGGTACTCGCCATGCTGCTGGTGGGCGGAAGCACCCTCGCCGCGCTGATCCACGTGAGCACCGCCTGGATCACCTTCTGTCGCCTGCTCACCGGAATCGGCATGGCGATGGCGGGAGTCAATGCCGCGACGCTCTCCGGCGAGTACGCACCCGCACGATGGCGCTTCTTCATCATGACGGTGCTCACCTGCTTCGTGCCGTTCGGCGCCTTCTCCGCGGCGATGATGGCTCCGCAGGTGATCGACCTTCTCGGCTGGCGCGGAGTCTTCTTCGTCGGCGGTTTCCTGCCGCTCGCCGTCGCGGTCGTCGTCGCGTTGTCCGCGGCGGAATCGCTCAAGTGGCTGCTCCTCGAGCGTCCGGGCGATGCACGGATCGCGCGCATCGCCGCCCGCCTTTCGCCCGATACGGACCCCGATCGTCTGGCGATCGAACGGCCCGAGACGAGCGAACGGCGTTCGGTTCTCGGCCTCCTGTCGCGTGCGCACCGCGTACGCACACTCGTGCTCTGGCTGTCCGCGGCGAGCGGAGCCTTCTCGCTCTATCTGATGATGAGCTGGCTGCCTACCGTGCTTCGCGACGCAGGATGGACCATCGAACAGGCTTTGCGCGGCACGGCCGCCGTTCAGCTCGGCGGCATCATCGGCAGCCTGCTCATGGCCTGGATGATCGACCGGCGCCGGCTGCTGCAGGGACTGCTGTGCGGCTATGGCGCCGCGCTGTTCGCGCTGCTCGCCATCGGTCTGCTTCCGGGAGGAGTCGCGTCGTGGCAGTTCCTGCTGATGCTCGTGGGTTCAGGCACGTCCGGCATGCAGGCGCTGTGGATCGCGATCGCCGTCGTGCTCTTTCCGCCCGATCTGCGCGCGACGAGCGCCGGCTGGCTCAACTGCATGAGCCGCGTCGGCGCGGTGGCCGCGCCGGTTGCGGGCGGCGCTGCGCTTGCCGCCGGCATCGCGGCCCGGCCGATGCTGCTGTCCATGCTGATTCCGATCGGCGCATCGACGATTGCGATCGTGCTGGCGCGCAGACACTTCGTTCCACCGGGATCGGGCTCCGACTCCGGAGAAGCAAACACGGGTGGCTGCGGTTCATGACGGCTCTTTACGCCTGCCATTTTCTAAACTAAATTTCCTAAACCGCGACCGGACGGCCTGACGGCGGCTCCGGAAGGCCCTGAAGACGTCGACGTTCGCGAGCTCCCGAGAAATCCACCGGACAAACACAAACCTGAACGCCGCTCCCGATCGGGATCACGGTGATGGAGGAAGACTCAATGAAAGGGCGTGATCGCATGTACCAGCAGTGTCTGCGGGTGTCGGCCGCGGCGATACTCGTTGCTTCGGGCAACGCAACTCTTGCGCAGGATCAGGGAACTGCGGACGAGACATCATCGGGATCGGTTCAGCTCGCCGAGATCGTCGTCACCGCTCAGAAGCGGGCCGAGAACCTCCAGGACGTGCCGATCTCGATCACGGCTGTCTCCGGCGACGATCTCGCCTCGCGCGCCATCGTGAACCCGCAGGACCTGCACGGCCTTCTGCCCGGCGTAGCCTTCCAGCCGAACAACGACCTCTTCGTGACGGTGCGCGGCATCGGGACGTTCAACCTGCAGCCGGGCGTCGACTCCGCGGTCGCCTACACGCTCGACGGAAACTACATCGCCCACCCGGCGGAGCTGCCCACCGTGCTGTTCGACCTCGAGCGCGTCGAGGCGCTGCGCGGCCCCCAGGGCACGCTGTTCGGCCGCAACGCCAACGCGGGCGCGATCAACTTCGTCACCGCTCGTCCGACCCACGACTTCGAAGCGAAGGGCTCGATCGGCTTCGGCAACTACGATCTCTTCCAGACCGAAGCGGTGCTCAACGTTCCGGTCGGCGAGACCTTCGCGATCCGCGGTGCCTTCGCCAGCCGCAAGCACGATGCCTATCTCGATGACGGGCACAACGACGAGGAGCAGATCGCCGCGCGCATCCGCGCGCTCTACGAGCCGAACGAGAACGTCAGTCTCGTCGCCACCATCGACTACAACCGCCGCGACGACGCGAACATCGGTGTCTCCGAGTGTCCGCCGAATGCGGACGAAGCGGCGTGCGACAACGTCCGCTGGGATCCCTTCGACGGCAACGACGAGGCCAATCCCGACGACTACTCGTACGTCGAGAGCTGGGGCGCCTATGCGCAGCTCGACGTGCGGCTCGGCGATTCGATGAATCTGACCTACATTCCGACCTACCGCGAAGCCGACATCTCCTATCTGACCACACCGACGCGGCCATTCATCGAGACCGGCACCACGAACCGCATGCTCACGCAGGAGCTGCGACTGAGTTCCCTGCCCGGTTCGGCCTTCGACTGGGTCGTGGGCGCCTACTACTCGCGCGAGCGCTTCGACCAGCTCATCACGTACTACTGGGACACCAACCCCAACATTCCGAAGGGACCGAACAACGTCATCAACTTCTTCAACGTGGACGAGTACGAGGCCAAGTCCGCCGCCGCGTTCGCCCAGGTCACGGTGCCCGTCACCGATACGTTCCGCGTGACCGGCGGTCTGCGCTACACGGACGAGAGCAAGTTCTCGGCGGGGTCCGCGCACGCCTACACGGGCACCGTGGACGATCCCGTGCTGGTTTCCGTTCCCACCGGCACGAAGATCAGCGACGACAGGATCACCTGGAGGCTCGGAGTGGAGCTGGACGTCGGCGTCGACTCCATGCTCTACGCCAACGTCAGCACGGGGTTCAAGTCGGGCGGCGTCAGTCAGGCCGATCCCAACATCGAGCTGCCGACGACCTACGGCCCGGAGACGATCAAGGCGTATCAGGCGGGCAGCAAGAACCGCTTCCTCGACGGACGCCTGCAGCTCAACGGCGAAGCCTTCTACTACGACTACAAGGGCTTCCAGTCGCTGCTCGCCTCGTTCCAGCCTTCCGGTCTGCTCTACTTCCTGACGATCAACTCGCAGACCGCGCGCTTCTACGGCGCGGAGATCGAGTCGAGCTTCCTCGCCACGCCGCGGGACCGCTTCGACGTGTCGGTCGCGCTCCTCGACACCGAGTTCACCCGCTTCGTCGTGGGTCCGAACGACTTCTCGGGTAACGAAGCGCCCATGTCGCCGAACTACACGGTCAACCTGGGCTACGAGCGGTACTTCGACTTCGCGAACGGCGGCACGCTCAAGGCGCGCATCGAAACGCAGCTCGTCGACGACTACTTCGTCACTCCCAACAACTTCCCGGGCAGCCGCCAGTCGGCCTACTCGATGAGCGCGGCGAACCTGAGCTACACCGCTCCGAGCGACAAGTGGACGGTCACCGCGTGGATCCGCAACATCGAGAACGAAGGCGTCATCTACAACGCCAATCCTCCGGGAACCCGGCCCGTGACGATCGCGTATCCGTTCCCGCCGCGCACCTACGGCGTCACCCTGGTCGCCAGGATGTGGTGAAGCGCAGCCGGCGGATCACTCGCGCAGGACCCGAGAGGCAGTTGTCATGAGCATGCGATACAGCCGTGACGAGCTCGAGAGGTGGGCCGATCGCTATCTGGAGGCGGTCGTGGCGGACGATCCCGGTCGGCTCCCCTGGGCCGACCGGTTCGAGTACGTCGAGAACAACCAGACGATCCCGCCCGGCGAAGGCGCCTGGGCGACGATCGACGGCATCGGCGTCTACCACCACTACTACGCCGATCTCCAGCGCGGGCGCGTGGGACACATCGGGACCGCGCGCGAGAACGGAGTGCCCTGCCTGTACAACTTCTTCCTCGAGATCGTGGACGACCGGATCACCAAGGTGGAAACCCTGGTGATCCGCGACGCCGTGGGCGCGAGGAGACTGGACACACAGGGCACGCCTCACGACGTGTGGCTGGAGACGGAACCGGAGGAGGACCGCGTCTCGCGCGAGGAGCTCATCGGGTTCGCCAACAAGTACTTCTCGAGCCTCGAGTTCAACGACGGTCTCGGCGACTACTCGTTCTTCCACAAGGACTGCGACCGCTACGAGCACGGCAAGCGGACGACGAACGTCACCGAGGAGCAGAGCTACGGTCATTCGGGCGACACCAGCTTCACCCGCCTGAGCTGCGAGGAGCAGTGGAAGACCGGTTTCATGGGCTTCGTCACGGGTATCCGGGAACGCAACTTCGTCGTGGTGGACGAGGAGCGGCAGGCGGTGCTGGCCATCGCCATGTTCGACCATGACGGCACCGTCCGCTCCATCCGCCTCACGAACGGCAGGATCGTGTATCCCGCGCCCTACTTCGACGTGGGGCGCACGACGCACATCATGGAAGGCTTCAAGGTCAAGTACCGGAAGCTCTACCGCATCGAGGCGACCATGTACGAAGTGCCCTACGGTGCGACTTCGCCCCTGCTCGCCGCAGAGAGGCGCCGGACGGCATGACCGGTCTGCACTGGAGATGAGGACATGACGACTCAGCTGCACGACGGTCTGGCCGCGGTCCTGCGTGCCATGGCCGCACACGACACGTCCGGCCTCCCGCTCGCACCCGATGCGCGCTTCACCGAGAACGGTCAGGTGCTGCGGATCGGTGACGGACTCTGGGGCACCCTCACCCGCTACGCGGGCGACGGCGGCGAGCGATTCGAGAAACTCAACGCCTACCGGATCGACTTCGTCGATCCCGCCGCGCAGCAGGCGGTGTTCTTCGGGGCGACCGTGGAGAACAACACACCGGGCATGATGATGCTGCGGGTGAAGTTCTCCGGCACGAAGATCGCGGAGATCGAAGCGGTCGCCGTCCGCGAGGAGATCGTCGGCGAGCACGGCGGCACCGTCACGATGTTCCAGCCGCGGCTCCTGCTGCCCTTCGAGCCGCGCGGATTCAGGGCTCCGGCTCCGGAACTGATCGCGAAGGCTTCCGCACGACACAGCGTGTCCGAGCTCACCGCGGTCGTCGACGCGTTCTTCGATGCGATCGAGAAGGACGATCCCGCCCGGGTCGCGTTCACCGAAGAATGCGTCGTCCGCAACAACGGCCTCCTGGCCGCGAACGATCCCGATGCGCCGCCGCTCGATGCGGAAGTTCCCGCCTACCGGCCCTTCGCGCTGAGCTTCACCGAGCAGATCGCGACGGGCTTCACGCGCTACACCTCGCGCATCCGGCAGCGGCGTCACGTGGCCGTCGATCCGGAACGCGGGCTGGTGCTCAGTGTGGCAGTGTTCGATCACGCCGCGCGGGTGCGCGAGATCGACGTGCCGGGGATCGGAAAGGTGACCTTCCCCGGCTACATCCCCGGAATCGAGGAAGAGAGGATCGCGGCGCTGCCCGGCAGCAAGCTCTTCCCAAATCTGCAGGTACCGACGTCCGATCTCTACGCTCAACTCATCCGGGTCGAAGGCGGACGCATCGCGTACGTGGAAGCGATCTGCCGCGGCGCGCCGTACGGTCTCAGCACCGGCTGGTGAATGCAGTCGAAAAAAGGAGTGCCGAAATGAGCGGCGAAGTGACCCGCGAGGAGTTCGAAGAGCTGCGCCGCATGGTGCAGTACCTGAAGGACCGGGCCGAGATCCGCGACTGCCTGCTCCGGTATACCCGAGGCGTCGACCGCCTCGACTGGGAGCTGGCCGAATCCGCCTATCACCCGGACGCGATCGACAACCGCGGCGCCATCACGGCGAATCCGCGCGACTATCTCGAGTGGTCGAAGAAGAACATCGAGCCCGCGTCGTGGACGTCGCACAACATCACCAACATGACCTTCGACATCGACGGTGACACGGCGCACACGGAAACCTACGTGCTGACGTTCGTAGGCTCGCCCGACGAGAGCGAGGTCACCGTCGGCGGCGCGCGCTACATCAGCCGCTTCGAGCGGCGCAACGGTGAATGGCGGCTCATCCGTCAGGAGACCGCGATGGATTTTCGCTTCAACGCGAAGACCTTCCCGCTGCCGCCCGCCGCCCTGCGCGGACGGCGCGACCGCTCCGACCGTTCGTACGATCGGCCGCTCGAGCTCACCGAGGAAGCGAGAGCCCGGTACGAGTCGAAGACCTTCACCCGGTAAGCGGCACGCGCGCCGTCATGGTTCCGAAGCTGAAGGAAACCGGCGGCGCAATTGCCGAAGCCGTCGCGGAACCGCACGGCGTGGCGGATCCGAACGACATAGAACTCGCGCTCGATTCCGCTCCGATCAGCGGTACGCAGTGGCGGATCTTCCTGCTGTGCGCGCTCATCATGTTCGTGGACGGCTTCGATCTGCAGGCGCTCGCGCTCACGGTGCCGTACATGGCGGCCGACTGGGGCATCGTCCCGCAGGCCTTCAGCCTTGCGCTTTCTGCGAGCCCCGTTGCGATGGGCGTGGGCGGCGGACTGCTCGCGCCGCTCGGCGACCGGCTGGGGCGCAAGCCGCTGCTCGTCACCGCGCTGCTTCTGGTCGGCTCGAGCACGCTCGCGATCGCGTTCACCGAATCCGCAGCTCAGGTCGCCCTGCTGCGCTTCGTGACCGGAGCGGGAATGGGCATGGCTGCGGTCAATGCGCTCGCCATGACCGGCGAGTACGCGCCCGCTCGAAGGCGCTTCCAGATCATGGCGCTCATGACGAGCACCTTCGCGCTGGGCGCATTCACGGCTGCGCTCGTCGCATCCGAGATCATCGTCGATCACGGCTGGCGGACGCTGTATCTCGTCGGCGGCACGGCACCCATCGCGCTCGCGGCCTGCTTCGCCCTGCTGTGCCCCGAGTCCATCAAGTGGCTGCTGGCACGGCGACCCGGTGACCGGCGCATCGCGGCCGTCGCGCGGCGCCTGCTGCCCGGTCACGATGCGGGCAGTCTGTTCGTTCGGGCTCGCCCGCCGGATGAGCGCCGTTCGATGTTCGAACTGTTCGCGCCGCGCTACCGCACGCGCACGTTCGTCATCTGGCTGGCCTGCGCCAGCGGAGGCTTCGCGCTCTATCTGCTCATGAGCTGGCTCCCGACGCTGCTCATCGGAGCCGGCTGGAGCGACACTTCTGCCCTGCGCGGCGCCGCCGCGATCCAGCTCGGTGGAATCGCCGGCAGCCTCGGGATGTCCTTCCTGGTCGATCGCGGAAGGCTCCTCGGCGGTCTCATGCTCGGCTACGCCGGGGCGCTGCTCAGTCTGCTGGCCATCGGGCTGCTGCCCGCCAGCGTGCTCCTGTGGATGCTCCTTCTCGTGCTGATCGGCGGGGGCACGGCCGGCATGCAGGTCGTGTGGATGTCGATCGCCACCGTGCATTTTCCGCTGGATCTCCGCTCGACGAGCGCGGGCTGGACGAGCGCCGTGAGCCGCTTCGGCGCCATCGCATCGCCCTTCGCAGGCGGCGCGGCGCTGGCGGCCGGCGTCAGCGCGTCCTCGATGATGCTGATGCTCGTCGTGCCCCTCGGCCTGTCGGCCGCCGCACTGCTGCTCGCACGCCGCCACTTCGCGGCGCCGGGTGCTACTTGCGCGACCTGAGCAGATCCGTCACGCGGCGGGCGAAATCGCGAACGAGCTGATCGACCTGAGCGTCGAGCGTGCTCCCGAGCTGAGGCAGCTCCAGGCGCAGCACCCGCTGCCCCTCCTGAGCGGAATCGGGCGGAGGAACCCGCGCGTCCAAGCGTGGGTGGGCACGCCGGTAGCACTCCAGGAACTTCGCCTTCTCCTCCGGCGTGAAGTGCACCAGCTCGAAGATCCGATCGAGGTGCTTGCGCGGGATCGGAATCGGGTAATTGGGGCTCGTGATCTGCGAGACGAAGCTCTTGTTGCGTCCGATGGCTTCGGCGATCTTGAGCCGCAGCCCCGAGGGGCGGCGCTCCACCACGTCGTGCAGGATCGTCTTGTAGGCGCGGATCAGCTGCTCGCGATCCGGATCCGACGTCCTCTTGCTCATCGGCCTGCAGCTCCGGCACGGATGGCCGCCTTCACCGCCGGCGCACGATGGGCCGGCACCGACACCGCCGACACGCCCGCCTGGATGAGCGCACGCAGTCCTTCGAGATCGGCGGCGGCATCGCCGCACACGCAGACCTCTCTGCCGCTGCGCTGCGTGCGCATGACGATGCGTCGCACGACCGCGAGCAGCGCAGGGGTCGTGGGCGCGTGCAGGTACTCGAGCTCGGTGCTGTCCCTGGAGGCTGCCATCAGATACTGCAGCAGATCGTTCGTCCCGATCGCAAAGAATTCCGAGGCGTCGAACCGCTCGATGGTGAGTGCCGCTGCGGGCGTCTCGACCATCATTCCGAGACGGATCGCGTTTCCCTCGACGGAGCTCCCGCGCAGCACATCCCGCAGCTCGGCGCGCACGTCCGCCATTTCCTCGGGAATGGTGACCATGGGCACGAGAATGCGCGTCGTACGCCCTGCAGACGCCTTCACGATCGCTCGCAGCTGCGCCCGCAGGACGTCCCGATGACGCAGCAGCGCACGCACACCGCGCACGCCGAGAAACGGGTTGGCTTCCGACTGCGCCGTGAGCCCCGGCACGGGCTTGTCACCGCCGGCGTCGAACAGGCGGATCGTCGCGGGACGACCCGCGCACCATTCGAAGAGCCGCGCGTAGACCGCCGTCTGCGTCGCTTCGTCCGGCACACCCGAAGAGCAGTCGAACAGCAGCTCGGTGCGCGCGAGGCCGATGCCGTCGAACCATTCGGACGGTGCCTGATCGAGCGAAGCCACCGAGTCCACGTTGAGATAGACGGCGATCCGGCGGCCTTCCGGCGTCACCGCCGGCTCCGATGCCTGCAGCCGCTCCTCGTGCGCCCGAGCCGTGCGCGCCGCCTCGCGCAGCCGGTAAGCCCGCAGTGACGACTCGCTCGGATTGACCAGCAGACAGCCGGTGTCGCCATCGAGAAGCGCTTCGCGACCGTGCAGCTCCGGCTCGATACCCCGTAACCCAACGACCAATGGAGTTCCCCGCGCACGCGCCAGCATGGCGACGTGGCTCATCGGGCTGCCACCGCGGGTGGCGACCCCTTTGATGTGGCGCAAGTCTAACTCCACGAAGCCGGAGGGCGTGAGATCGTCCACCAGCAGGAGACAGTCTTCCTTCAGCGTTTCGGGCGCGAACTGCCGCTCGCCGCTGAAGGCGCGCAGCACGCGGTCGCGCAGATCGCGCACGTCCGCCGCGCGCTCGCGCAGATACTCCGATGAAGCCTCTTCGTAGACGCGAAGATGCTCCTGCATCGCCGCGCGGAACGCCGCTGCGGGCGGCTCTCCCTTCTCGATGGCATCCAGAGCGCCTGCGATGAGCTCGGGATCGTTCAGAAGCTCGACCTGGAACTGCAGGATCTCCGCCGCGGTGTCATCCGCGGTCTGCTGCAGCCGCCGCAGCTCCGACAGCGCGATGCGCACCGCCGTAGGCAGATCCACCGCTGCGGCCGCTTCGGAGCGCGAATCCTGCGGAGACCGACGCACGTGGATGCGTCCGCGGGCGAAACCTCCGGAGGCACCCCTGCCCTGCAGCCGCAGCTCAGGTACCGCCGTGCCCGTCCGACTCATCGAAGTTGCGTCCTACGAGTTTTCTCAGCTCGTCCACCGCCCGCTCCGCATCCCTGCCTTGGGCGAGGAAGTCCAGCCGGGTCCCGTACGCCACGCGCAGTCCCATGAGGCGCACGATGCTCTTCGCGTCGACCCATTCGCCCGCGCCGTTCGCCCGCACCCGGATGTGTGCCTCGAACTGCCTGGCGAGCCGCGAGAGCCTGATGGCGGGACGCGCGTGCAGCCCGTCCGGCGCGTTCACGATGGCAGAACCCTCGATGACCGCGCTCTCATCCTTGATGCGCCCGGTCATGTACGCAGAAACTCCTCCGCAGCCTTCCTCACGTGCTGCAGATCGGAGCCGGAAGCCGCCTCGGCGGCGCCGACGATCGCGCCCTCGACGAGCGGCGCGTTGCAGATGACGACGCGCTCACGCTTCGAGGCATCCAGCATCTCGACGGCCATCTCGGAATTGGTCTCGGCTCCGCCGAGATCGACGAACACTGCGACGCCCGCGGGCGACCACACGGATTCGATGGCTGCGACGATCTTCTTCACGTCGGTGCCGAGGCCACCGGCAGGATTTCCTCCGGCCCACGCGACCGCGATCTCTTCACCGGTCATCTGACGCACCATGTCCGCGACCCCGCGCGCGACGTCGGATGAATGCGAAACGATGACGAGTCCCACGCGGGTTTTCACGAGCGAAGCTCCTTCGAACCGGATTCACACAGCACGCGCGCCACGGCACGCAGACACAGCCGGGCGGACGCGGCGCCCGGATCGAGATGACCGATCGACCGCTCGCCGACGTACGCGGCACGCCCCTTGGTCGCGCGCATCGGCCGCGTTGCGGCGAGTCCCGAGTCCGCGGCATCGACCATCGCCTGCAGCGCCGCGCCGAGGCTGCCCGAAGCGACCGACTCGCGGAACGCGCGCGCCGCCGGCACGAGCACGTCGAGCATGGTCTTCTCGCCGACGGTGGAACGCCCTCTCCTGCCGACTGCTTCCATGGCCTGCTCGAGCACGTCGGCGACCGCTCCGGCCGTCGCATCCTGGGGCCACGCACGCCCGAGCGCCATCAGCATCGTTCCGTACAGAGGACCCGAAGCGCCGCCGACGCTCGTCACGACCAGCATCCCTGCGCGTTCGAGCGCCTTCGGCAGCGGCAGAGATGACAGATCGTCCGCGGCTTCGAGCAGCGCATGCGCGGCGCGGCAGAGATTCGCACCGTGATCTCCGTCGCCGATCGCCCGGTCGAGCGCTGAAAGCTCCGCTTCGTTCGCCAGCAGCTCTCCGCAGACCGCCTGCAGACAGTGCAGGAAAACCGCGATGTCCCCGTCCGGGGGGCTCATCCTCCCCATCGCAGTCCCGGGGTCCGTACGGGAGCGTCCCAGAGCGTCAGCATCGGGTCCGACATCCGCGTGAGCGTCACCGAGGCTCCCGGCATCTCGAGCGAAGTCACGTAGTTGCCGACGAGCGAGCGGCAGATCTTCACTTTCCGCTCATCGAGGATGCGGCAGGCGGCGTCGTACAGGAGGTAAAGCTCCATGAGCGGCGTGCCGCCGAAACCGTTCACGAAGAGCAGCACGGGCTCGTCGCCCGGCGTGCCGAGATCCTGAAGAACCGCATCGAGCAGCTCTGACACGATGGCGTCCGCCTTCTGCAGCGGAACGCGGCGGCGGCCGGGCTCGCCGTGTATGCCCACGCCGAGCTCCATCTCGCCGGGCGCCATCTCGAGATTCGGTCGATCCGCGGTCGGCACGCGGCAGCCGCCGAGCGCGACGCCCATGGTCCGCGTGCGGGCTATGGCCTCCTCTGCCAGGCGTGCACACGTCTCGAGATCAGCACCCTGCTCCGCGGCTGCGCCGGCGATCTTCTCGACGACCAGCGTTCCCGCGACGCCGCGTCGTCCGACGGTGTACGTGGAGTTCTCGACGGCGACGTCGTCCTCGACGAGCACGCGGCGGGTTTCACCGTCGAACATCTCCGCGGCCATCTCGAAGTTCATCACGTCGCCGGAGTAGTTCTTGACGATGAAGAGCACGCCGGGCGAACCGGCCACCGCCTGCGCGGCGGCGAGGATCTGGTCCGGCGACGGCGAGCTGAACACTTCGCCCGGCACCGCTGCATCGAGCATGCCGAAACCGACGTAGCCGGCGTGCAGCGGCTCGTGTCCCGAGCCTCCGCCGCTGATGACGCCGACCTTGTTCCGGTTGGGGTTTCGACGACGCACGAAGCGTGGCCGCTCGTTCAGAACGACCTCGTCGGCATGGCAGCGAGCGAAACCGCGGAGTCCTTCCACGACGGCATCGCGCGGCTCATTGAGGAACTTGCTCATGTGGGTGACGGGGAACTCGTGCGTGCCGGTGCGACGATTTAGTTTAGTAAGTTTAGGTTACGCCGCACGCGCCCGATGCGTCAAGGTAACTTCCGAATGACGCGCGTCACCATGCTCGTCACGGGCCCGGCCGGTGCGCCCCGGGGCTGTCGCATCCGCCCGCTTCCGGAGGAATAATGTGTGGCCGAGCTGACAGGAGGGGGAATGCAAACGAGCGGAACGACGTTCGCGCGCGCGTTTCAGCGGGTCGTATTCAGCGCGCCGCTGATCTGGTTCGCTCTCTCGGCGGGACTCGTGCACGCCGAGCAGAAGGCGGCTTCGGATACCGCACAGCGATTCGATCACCTGCTCAATACCTACTGCCTCGAGTGCCACAACGCCGAGGACTGGGCAGGCGGGCTGGCCTTCGACACCATGGACGTGCGCCACGCCGGCGAGGAGCCCGAGGTCTGGGAGAAAGCCATCAACAAGCTTCGCGGCAGGCTCATGCCGCCCGCGGGAGAGCCCCAGCCCGATCAGGCCGACATCGATGCATTCATCAACTATCTGGAAACGTCTGTTGACGCTTCGGAAAAAGTGCGTCGTGTCGGTCACGTCCCGATCCAGCGGCTGAACCGCACCGAGTTCGCGGCATCGGTCAAGGCGCTTCTCGGTGTCGAGATCGATGCGCGGCAGCTTCTGCCGACCGACATCGAAGTCGAGGGATTTGACAATATTGCCGACGCGCTCGGCATCTCGCCCTCCTTCCTCGAGCAGTATCTCTCCGCCGTTCGTCACGTCGCCCGGCTCGCGGTGGGTGAGCCCCAGCCGAAAGTCGCAAGCGTCTTCTACGGCGGTGGTGGCGGTGGCGGCGGACAGGCAGGTCCGGGTTCCCCGACTCAGTACACCCACAAGGACGGATTCCCACTCGGCACGCGAGGCGGCGTGCGTTTCACGCACGTGTTCCCTGCCGACGGCGAATACCGCTTCAGCTTCCTCGAGGGTGACAGCATCGACGCGGGCCTCTATCCGCGCGGCATGGAAACGGCGGCCACGATGGTCGTCCTGGTGGATGGCAAGGAAGTAGCGCGCCGGGAGATCGGCGGTCCGGACGATCTCGCGATCGCCGACCGCGACGGTCCCGAAGGTCGCGCGGCTCTCGTCGCGAAGGTTTCGAACATTCCCGCGTACATCACGGCGGGCGCGCCCGAGGGGAACGGCACCCTCCTCGCACGCCCGTGGGGGCCCCCCCACACTCCCACACCCCTCGGCTTTCTCTGCGGGACGGGGTCACGGATGCCCATCATACCGAGG
>QGVD01000056.1 GCA_003242685.1 Pseudomonadota bacterium
TTGAAATAAGAAAGTTTTGTGTTGCGGGGCAACCCCTCCCCCGCAAAGACGCCGTGGGGTTGCGGAGGGGGCAAGTCCTTCCCCGCCTGGGGCTAGGGCGCAAGGGACCTCTCCGCCCCGTGACGCGCGACGATCTCGTGGGCCAGTACATCGGGCACACCGCGCCGAAGACGCGCGAAGTCCTCAAGCGCGCCATGGGCGGCGTGCTCTTCATCGACGAGGCCTACTATCTCTACCGCCCCGAGAACGAGCGCGACTACGGGCAGGAGGCCATCGAGATCCTGCTGCAGGCGATGGAGAACGACCGCGAGGACCTCGTGGTCATCCTCGCCGGCTACCAGGACCGGATGGAGCGCTTCTTCCGCAGCAATCCGGGTTTCTCATCGCGCATCGCGCATCACATCGAGTTCCCCGACTACACGCCCGAGGAGCTCCTCGCGATCGCGCGGCTGATGCTCGAGCGCATGGAGTACCGGCTCAGTCCCGACGCCGAGGCCGCCCTGCGCGAGTACATCGACAGGCGCATGCGCCTGCCGCATTTCGCGAACGCGCGCTCGGTGCGCAATGCGCTCGACCGCGCACGGCTGCGGCAGGCGAGCCGGCTGCTCGCGGAGCGCGGCCGGCCACTGGCACGCGAGGATCTGATGACGATCGAGGCCGCGGATATCCGCGCGAGCCGCGTTTTCACACGCGGCGAACGGCACAGCGGACAGGAGGTCGCCTCATGACTCACTCGCCGATGACGCTCACGCGCTTTCTCATCCAGGAGCAGCGCCGCTCGCCCGAGACGAGCAACGGGCTCACCGCCCTGATCAACGACGTGCGGCTCGCCTGCAAGCGCATCGCGGCGCTCATCGGCAAGGGCGCGCTCGCCGGCTGCAGCGGCGAGGCCGGGACGGTGAACTCGCAGGGCGAAAGGCAGATGCGACTCGACGTGCTGGCGAACGAGGTGTTCGTGCACACGACGGAGTGGGGCGGCCAGCTCGCGGGGCTCCTCTCCGAGGAGATGGAATCGCCGTACCGCATCCCGGCCGAGTACCCACGAGGCCGCTATCTGCTGCTCTTCGATCCGCTCGACGGCTCCTCGAACGTCGACGTCAACGTCGCCGTCGGCAGCATCTTCTCCGTGCTCCGCTGCCCGGACGACGTCGAGGAGCCCACCGAGCGGGACTTCCTCCAGCCGGGCAGCCGGCAGCTCTGTGCCGGCTACGCCATCTACGGGCCGACCACGATGCTGGTTCTCACGATCGGCCGCGGCGTGCATGGTTTCACGCTCGACCGGGAAGTCGGCGAGTTCCTGCTCACGCATCCGGATCTGCGCATTCCCCCGCACACGTCGGAGTTCGCCATCAACGCGTCGAACTCCCGCCACTGGGAGCCCGCCGTGAAGCGCTACATCGAGGAGTGCCTCGCCGGAAGCGCAGGTCCGCGCGGACGCGACTTCAACATGCGGTGGATCGCGTCGCTCGTCGCCGAGACGCACCGCATCCTGATGCGCGGCGGCGTGTTCATGTATCCGCGGGATCGAAGGGAGCACGGCCGTCCCGGCCGCCTGCGGCTCCTGTACGAAGCCAATCCGATCGGCTTCATCGTCGAGCAGGCGGGCGGGCGCGCGAGCACCGGAGAGGAGCCGATTCTCGACGTCGTTCCGACGAGCCTGCATCAGCGGATCGGCTTCGTGTTCGGGGCGCGCAGCGAGGTCGAGCGCATCGAGCGGTATCACCGCGACCACAACGAATTCGAATACGAGGCGCCGCTCTTCGGCGCCAGAGACCTCTTCAGGAAGCCGGTCTCGCCGATGTGACGCAGGGAGGGAAGCTGCCGATGTCCGCGAAGCATCCGATCATCGCAGTCACGGGTTCCTCGGGCGCAGGCACCACGTCGGTGATGCGCACGTTCGAGCAGATCTTCCGCCGCGAGAAGATCAAGGCAGCGTTCGTCGAGGGCGACAGCTTCCACCGCTACGACCGGGAGGAGATGAAGGTCCGCATGGCGGAGGCGCTGAAGCGCGGCGACACCACCTTCAGCCACTTCGGACCGGAGGCCAATCTCTTCGAGGAGCTCGAGAACCTCTTCCGCACCTACGGCGCCCACGGGCGGGGACGCGTCCGCAAGTACCTGCACGACGAGGCGGAGGCCGCGCGCTACGGGCAGAAGCCGGGTACATTTACGGAATGGGAAGATCTGCCGGAAGATACCGATCTGCTCTTCTACGAGGGTCTGCATGGCGCCGTGGTGACCGAGGAGGTCGACGTGGCGCGGCACGTGGATCTCCTCATCGGCGTGGTGCCGGTCATCAACCTCGAATGGATCCAGAAGCTGCATCGCGACCGGACCACGCGCGGCTACACGACGGAAGCCGTGACGGACACGATCCTCAGACGCATGCCGGACTACGTGAAGTACATCTGTCCGCAGTTCTCGCGCACGCACATCAACTTCCAGCGCGTGCCGGTGGTGGACACGTCGAATCCGTTCATCGCGCGGTTCATCCCGACGCCGGACGAGTCGTTTCTCGTCATCCGCTTCGCCAAGCCGCGCGACATCGACTTCCCGTACCTGCTCTCGATGCTGCACGGCTCGTTCATGTCGCGGGCCAACACGATCGTGTGCCCCGGCGGCAAGATGGACCTCGCGATGCAGCTCATCTTCACGCCGATGATCCTCAGGCTCATGGAGCGCAGACGCGAGGCGCTCGCGCGCGAGGCGCACGGCGCGAAGGTGTTCGCCTGATCCCCCGGCGCGGCTTCCGGTATTCGCGCAGGGATCGAACGCACGAGGGAGGCGCGCGATGGCGCGCCTGATCGACCGGCTTCGTGCGGCCGGTTTCGATCTCGACGGCACGCTGATCGATACCGCGCCGGACCTGGGCGCAGCCGCGAACGCCACGCTCGCGGAGCTCGGCCTCACGCTGCTTCCCGAAGCGCGCTTCCCGCGGCTCGTCGGCGGCGGCATCGCGATACTGGTCGAGCGTGCGCTCACCGAGAGCCTGGGGCATCCGCCGGAGCCGGCGCTCCGCGGGAAGGCTCTGGAGCGCTTTCGCGAGAACTACGCTGCCCGGCTCTTCGAGCGCAGCCGCGTGTATCCGGGCGTGATCGAAGGGCTCGGCAGGCTGCGCGAAGCGGGGCTCGCACTCTGCTGCATCACCAACAAGCACAGCCGCTTCGCGCTGCCGCTCCTCGAGGCGGCAGGTCTCGCTTCTCTCTTCGACTTCACGCTCTGCGCCGATGAGCCCGCACGGCGCAAGCCGGAGCCGGCGATGCTGCTCGACGCCTGCGCGCGATTCGGCATCGCGCCTGCCCGGATGCTCTACGTCGGAGACTCGAGAACGGACGTGCTCGCGGCGAGGGCGGCAGGTTGTCCCGTCGCCGCCGTCGACTACGGATACGACGCGGAACTCGGGAACGGCGAACCGCAGCCCGACGCATTCATAACGAGTCTCGCGGTGATCGCGGAGCTCGGTGCCGATCCCGCTGCAGACGCCGCGAGAATCAGGGCTCCGCAGCGCTGACGAGCGCGTTCAGCCGTTCGGGTCCGCCGAGGCGCTGGATCGCCGGATGGCTCTGCCACCGCACCTGCGCGAAATCGGCTCCGGCAGCGCTGGCTTCGCGCAGCCAGCGCAATCCGTTCCGATCGTCGCCCGCCTGATACGCGCCGTCCGCGAGCCCGATGAGGACCTGCTGTGTGTAGTAGTGACGCTCGCCGAACGTCGATCGCACGGTCGGCAGCATGTCCTCGAGGAGCTTCCGGGATACGTCCAGGTCTCCCATCGCGCGCAGCACCATTCCTACGTTGAGCTTCGCCTTCACGGTCTCGACGTGCTGCTCCCCGTACTGCGCGGCCATGCGTGTCAGAACGTCGTCGATGATGCGGCGCGCCTCGCGGTTGCGTCCCAGGGTGGCGAGGTCGTCGGCCGCCCGCACGCGCCAGTGCAGGGTGTCGTGCCAGCTGGGACCGAAGGAGCGCTCCAGAGCATCCGCGGTCTGATTGTGCAGCCGCAGGGCTTCCTCGGCGCGTCCCTCCGCGTGCAATCGCGTCGCGACGTTGCCCGTCGCGGTCAGCGTGTACGGATGCGTCTCGCCCAGCACGCGTCGCATCTTGGGCAGGAGCGATTCCTCGAGCTCGCGCGCGTCCGCCGTTCGCCCGATGTTGGCGTAGAGGCTGGCGAGGTTCGCCTGCGAGATGAGCACCTGAGGATGGTCCTCGCCGTGCGAGCGGCGGAGCTGCTCGATCACCTGCATGTAGGTGCGCTCCGCGTCGTCGTACTCGCCGAGCACCGAATGCAGCACCGCGACGTTGTTGAGCGTCTCCGCGGGCTCGAGCGCAGCTTCCCCGTACGCCGCGAGCCGCGCGCGGTAGGCGGTCTCGTACTGCCTGCGCGCATCGGCGTAGCGGCCCTGGAAGTAGTACAGCACGCCGAGCTCGTGCGAGGCATCGGCGTAGACGCGATGCGTCTCGCCGAGGCGCTCGCGTGCGGTCGTCAGCACCTCGTCGAGCAGCCGCTGCGCCTCGTCGAGGCGCGTGAGGCCCATGGAGGCGCGGGCGAAGCCGCGCAGCGCGCCCAGCCGGTCCACGTCGTGCGGTTCAGTGTGCTGCTCGAGGAGCTGCCGGGCCGCGCCGAACTGCTGCTGCGCGCGGTCCCACAGCCCGAGGTTGAGATACACCTCGCCGATGGCGTTGTGCATCCGCGCGCGCACGAGCGGCTGATCGTGCAGATCGGCTTCGAGCCGTCTCGCGGCCGAATCGAGGAGCTCGCGCGCCGTGATCGTCGCGCCGCGGTTCTCGGCCGGATTCGATACCTTGAAGAGGCTGATGAGGAACTTCGCGACCTGACCGGCGGTCGCCGCTTCGAGCGCGGCACGGTCACGCTCGCGCGCCGCTTCGCTCGCGAGCCACGCCATGCCGATGCCGAAGACGATGGATGTCGCCACGAGCATGCCGACCGCGGCGACGCCGACGCGGTGACGCCGCACGAACTTCCCGGCCCGGTACAGCGCGGAAGGCGGTCCCGCGACGACCGCCTCGTTCGTGAGATGACGGTTGATGTCCGCGGCCAGCTCCGCCGGCGATGCGTAGCGGCGCTGACGGTCCTTCTCCAGCGCCTTGAGAACGATCCAGTCGAGATCGCCCCGCAGCCGGTTCGCGAGCAGCCGGGGAGCGAGGCCCCGCCGCCTCGCGTTCTCCTCGCACTCCGGCGAGCCGCTCGCCGCGCGCTCGCTCGGAGGAACGGGCTCGCGCTCGAGAATCTCCTTCACGATCTGCACGGGCGAGGGCGCATCGTGCGTGACCGAGTAGGGCCGTGCGCCCGTGAGGAGCTCGTAGAGCAGCACGCCGAGCGAATACACGTCCGTACGCGCGTCGACGTCGAGCGGCGAGAGCTGCGCCTGCTCGGGGCTCATGTACTCCGGTGTGCCGAGGAGATTGCCGAGCCGCGTGTGCGCTTCGGCTTCGACACCCGCGAGGGTGGTGGCCTTCGCGATGCCGAAGTCGATGATCTTCGGCACCGGCTCGCCGTCGAGCTCGGTCACCAGGATGTTCGACGGCTTGAGGTCACGGTGAATGATTCCGCGCAGGTGCGCGTGCTGCACGCCGCTGCACACTTCGCAGAACAGCTCGAGCCGCGCCTCGATGCCGAGCCGCCGTTCGTCGCAGTAGCGCGTGATCGGGATGCCCGGCACGTACTCCATCGCGAAGAACGGCCGGCCGTCGTCGGTTGCGCCGGCATCGAGGATGCGCGCGACGTTCGGATGCGCGAGCATCGCGAGCGTCTGGCGCTCGAGCTCGAAGCGCGCGATCACCTCGCGCGAGCCCATGCCGAACTTGAGGAGCTTCAGGGCGACCTTGCGCCGCACCGGCGTCTGCTGCTCGGCGAGATACACCTCGCCCATCGCGCCCTCGCCGAGCCGTTCGAGGATCCGATAGGGACCTATGCGATGCGGCAGCGGCATCTGCGCCACATCGGCAAACCCCGCCTCGAACAGCGATTCCGAACGGGTATGAGCGCGCAGGAGACGCCGCACGCGCTCGCGGAGCTCGGGGTCGGGACACGCGGAGAGCAGCGACTCGCGCTCTTCCTCCGGCGCGTCGAGACAGGCCTCGAAGAGGCGCTGTTCCTCGTCGATGTTCATCCGCCTGCGCCCGGCCGACCGCGATGCGATTCGATGTGATCCTGCAGCCAGGCCCTGGCGAATGCCCAGTCGCGCTTGGCCGTGGCGGGCGAGAGATCGAGCGCGCGCGCGGCATCCTCGATGGAGAGCCCCGCGAAGAAGCGCAGGCTCACGAGCTCGGCGAGCCGCGGCCGCTCGGCTCCGAGCCGCTCGAGCGCCTCGTCGATGAGCAGCACGTCCAGCTCCTTCTCCTCGGCCGCGACGTCGAGCCCGTCGAGGGTGACGCGTTCGGCGCCCGCGCCGCGCTTCTGCGACAGACGCCGCCGGGCGTGATCGACGAGGATGCGGCGCATCGCCGATGCGGCGGCACCGAAGAAATGTCTGCGGTTCTCCCAGCCGCCCGCCTGAGGAGTCAGCCGAAGATAGGCTTCGTTGACGAGCGCGGTCGGCTGAAGGGTATGGCCGGGCGCTTCCCGCCGCATGTTCGCCTGAGCGATGCGGCGCAGCTCCTCATAGACGGCCCGATAGAGGCGGTCGAAGGCAAGGCGATCGCCTCTGCCGGCTGCCTCGAGAAGCCGAGTGATATCTCCCTGAGACACGTTCTGCTCCGTCGGCGGGGAATCCGCCTGCGCCCGGTATCGGCATCGATGAGCCGGTCGCTGCGGATTCTACGCATGCAGGGGCAGTCGGGTCACTTGGCGGCTCGAATTCCGCATAAGGGGAAGATCATGTCAAACGTAATGTCCAGATCCACCCGGGCCATCGTGCTCGCCTCGGCGGCCGGCATCACGACCGCCCTGTTCTGGAGCGTCTCGGCGCTCTTTGCGAGTGCGTTCGCAGCCGGCGGCACCGTCCGCGCCGCGGAAGCCGCGCAGGGTACCCGTGCCGTTCAGGTTGCCGTAGTCCGTACCGCCGATCCTGCCATCGAGCGCGGCCGCTACCTGGTCCGCATCGGCGGCTGCAACGACTGCCATACGCCGGGTTACGCCGAGAGCGGCGGGACGATGCCCGACGGCGACTGGCTGCAGGGCGGGGACGTGGGATTCAAGGGGCCCTGGGGCTGAGCTATCCCTCGAATCTGCGCCTCACGGTGCAGTCGATGACGGAAGAGCAGTGGGTTCGGTTTGCGCGTGTCGAGCGGCTGCCGCCGATGCCCTGGTTCAATCTGCGCGACATGAGCGACGAGGACCTGCGGGCGATGTATCGCTTCATCCGCGCGCTCGGGCCGAAAGGTGAGCGCGCTCCGGCGCCCGTTGCGCCGGGTACTCCGATCACCACGCCGTTCATCGTGTTCGAGCCGCAGCGCGCGGCAGGCGCGGTCGAGTCGTTCTGAAGGACCGGTCGCCTGGACAACGGAAAGGGCCGCGCACGGGATCTTCGTGCGCGGCCCCCGGTATGGGCACCGCCGTGCGATCAGTCTGCGGCGGTTTCTCACTCGAACGTCACGTCGCGCGCGACGTCGGACATGCCCTGGATCCAGGTGCTCCAGCCGGAGTTCATCCCGTAGGGACTGCGCTGCAGGAACGCGTCGATGCGGCGGATCCGGCCCTTCTCGATCTTGAAGACCTCGGCGATCTGCCACGTCCAGGGCTGTGCCGGACCGGCCGTCACGGTACGTCCATCCGGCGTCGTGAACGTGCGCGTCGCACCGCCGGAGTGATCGAAGAACACGAACGAGTAGACGATGCCCCGCTCCTCGTCCACCGCGACGAACCGGCGGTCGCGGATGCGATTGACGAAATGCAGCAGTCCCGACTGGAACTGCTCGAGGCAGCTCCACTGGGCCGAATAGGTGGTCGAGGTCTTCGGGTCGGGACGCGTCTGTCCGGCCGGCGTGGGCTGGTTCGTCGTCTGGATGCCGTTCTCGCGCCGGTCGCAGTCGTCGGTGAACGGATAGTCGCCCCTGCCGTCGTTCTTCTGCATGCCGGTGAAGTACTTATTCGCGGTGGCGATCAGATCCGCGCGCGACATGCGCTCCGCCGGCGGAATCTCCTCGAGATACACCGGATCGACGGTCATCTGATCGACGCGCGCGCCGGCCTTCTCGTCGCGGATCACGATCTGCTCGATCTGCGTGATCTGCATGTCCTTCACCTTGAGGCGCAGCGCGATGAGCGCCGGCGTGCCCTTGTCCGGATCGCGGTGGTCCTCTTCAATCGAGCCGAGGAAGGCGACCTGACCGGCCGGCACGTCGGTCACGAACAGCCGGTAGCGGCCCTTGGCACGCATCGTGTTCCAGAGCCCGTCGCCGATCATGAGCTCCTGGCCGTCCTCCGTGAAACGCACACCGGGGGCGAGCGGCACCATCGACGGGTCGTTGGCGATCACGGCATCCAGATACCGGTCGACGAACCCTTCGAGACACGCCCGATCGCAGACTCCATTGGCCCAGGCCGGAGCTGCGCTTCCCAGCATGGCGATGAGGGCGATCGTTCTGAACGGCTCCGAGATCTTCATGCTTCCCCCTTTCGGACCGGTGGTTCTTCGTTTTCGTTCGCTGCGTGCACTGCGGTGCCGGCGATTTATCTCCGACGCACGAGCGGAAGTCCAGCACTGACGCGCGGACCACGGGCCGGTCGCGCGGCGCTGCTCACCGCGCTGACGTCCGTATGGCGGCGCGTTCAGGAGCGCCTGTCGGTGTTCTCGTAATCGTGCTCGGCCGTGAGTGCATAGCGGTCAGGCGGCGGATTCGCAGGCGGCGGCGCGCCCGGGACGCCTCGCGTGCCTTCCACGCTCGCGAGGACTCGCTCGAGCTGTGCGCGGATGAGCGCCGATTCACGCTCCACGGTCTCGCGAAGCTGGCGGATGCGCGACTCTTCGGCTTCGTCGGCGCGCAACCGATGGCGCTCGAGCTCCTGCGTGAGCATGCGCCGTTCGCGGTTCCACGCATGACGGCTCAGCGCGTGCAACGCATAGTCGAGCGCGAGAACCACGCCGACCACGGACAGCAGCATCGCACCGAGCGGCGCGGTCACTTCCGCCACGAGCAGATTGATCCGCGCGGGGCGCGAGATCTCGCCCCAGTTCGCGAGCACGAGCACGGCCAGGATGAGAAAGACGATCAGATAGACGACTGTACGGGGCCTCACGGCTGTCCCTCTTCGGTCCGGACGTTGATCGACGCCGTCGCTGCGGCATCCATCGCGCCGGTGAGCAGCGCGACGGGAAACGCAGCGAGTGCCTCGGCGACGAGCAGCACCCGCCGGGACTCGAGCTCGCGGACGGCCACGCGCACGCCGTCGAATACGTTCTCGAGCGCCGCGGATGCGAGCTTCGCCGGCAGCTCGACGCCCGTATCCTGCCACGTATCGCGCCCGAGCGGCGGTTCCGGGCTGCCCGCGAGCAGCCGGGAGTAGAGCCGCGGGATCAGCACGACGGCGAGCTCACCCCTGCGGCGGCGCGCGTAAGCGCAGAGATGCGCAGCGCGCGGACCGATCGTGCGCAGCGGCAGATACTCGCCGTCGCGGAACAGCGCCTCGTGGGCGCGGCGGAACTCGAGCGTCCGGCTCGTGACGAAGAGCTTCGCCCGGTCGTCCTGCGGGCTCGCGGCGAGCGCGCGCAGCTTCGCTGCGAGCTCGGCCTGCGTGAGACCCGCCCACTGGTGGATCTCCCCGAGGAGCGTCCGGCGCCGTGCGTAGTCGACGGGCCGGCGGTTGTCGGGATCGACCAGCGAGAAGTCCCACAGCTCGTTGCCCTGGTAGATGTCGGGAACGCCGGGCGCGGTGAGCTTGCAGAGCGTCTGCGAAAGACCGTTGAGGGCGCCGAAGCGGGCGACCTTGCGCTCGAGCTGCAGGAAATCGGGGAGAAAGAGATTGCCCTCGCGCGGATCGAGCAGCGCCTGCACGAACTGCCGCAGCGCCTCCTCGTACTGCGCATCGGGACGCGACCAGCTCGTCTGCAGCTTCGCCTCGCGCGCGGCCTTCAGCATGTAGGTCTCGATGCGCTCGCGGTACTGCACGAGCGCGTCGCCTCGAGGATCTTCGTGTGGCCAGGTGCCGAGAAGTGTCTGGTAGAGCAGGTACTCGTCGTTCCGCGACGGAGCGGGCTCGCCGTTCACTTCGCGCTTGCGCGAGCGGTTGATGCGGCTCCAGCGCTCGAGCGCGTCGCGCCATTGCCCCGGCATCTCGGACAGCACGGCGATGCGGGCGCGTACGTCCTCGGAGCGCTTGGTGTCGTGCGTCGAGGTCGAGAGCATCTCGTGCGGCCAGCGCCGCGCGCGCTGGCGCGCGTCTCCGTGAAAGGCCCGGACCGTGATGCCGAACGTGTCCGGCTCGCCGCCGACCTCGTTGAGTGCGACGAGGCGGTTGAAGCGGTAGAGGGCGGTGTCTTCCACGCCCTTGGCGGCTGCCGGCGCCGTGACCTGCTGGAACTTGCGCGCGAAGGCGTGCACCTGCTGTGCCGACTCCTCGTCGGGCGTTTCGAGCTCGGTGAGGAGAGCGGCGCGCACGAAGTCGAAGACTTCCTGATCGACGGCGGTCGTGCGTGCGCGGGCACAGGCCACCGCCCAGTCGATGTATCTGCGGTCCTCGGCGGAAGCGCCGTCGCCCACGTAGGTGCGGTACACCGGAAAGCAGGCGATCACCTCGGCGAGCGCCTGCCTGAGACTCGCCCGCGTGAAGTCGCGCGTGCGGGGATTCGCGCGCGCGATGCGTGCGAGCTGATTTGCAACGACGCTGAGCTCGGCGGCGAGCGAGGTGCGCAGGATCAGATGCTTCGCGTCGTAGACGACGTCGCTCCAGACGGGCTTCTCGCCGATGAACGCGCGATAGATGCGGTCGAAGCGCGACCGGGCCGCCGAGTCGACGAGGAGCCCCGTCGCGACGTTCGCGAAGTGGTATCCCGTCGTGCCGTGCACGGGCCAGTCTTCGGGCAGCCGCTCGAAGCTCGCGGTGATCTTCTCGGCGAGGAGGTAGAGCGGCAGGGCGCGCTTCGCGTGCGTCACGGGCGCCGATCCGCTCAAAGCCGCCATGCGGTCCTGCAGGCGCTGGAAGTACTGCCGCGGATCGTAGAGGCCGTCGGGGTGATCGACGCGCAGACCCGCGACCCTGCCTTTCTTCAGGAGATCGAACACCAGGCGGTGCGTGGCCTCGAACACCGCCTCGTTCTCCATGCGCAGCGCCGCGAGCTCGTTCACGTCGAAGAAGCGGCGGTAGTTGATCTCGTCCGCCGCGACTCGCCAGAAAGCGAGCCGGTAGGCCTGAGCTTCCAGCAGCTCGTGCAGCGGTTCGAAGCTCGCGGGACGGCCGGGCTCGCCGGCGAAGCTGCGCACTGCCGCTTCGATCGCGGTGCAGAGCTCGGGGTGCTCCGCACAGAGCGCGGCGAGGCGCCGCTTGTGGACTTCCTTGTCGCGGTTGCGCTCGGCGACCGCGGCCGGATCGGTGTTCTCGCGCGCCGGAAGATGACCGAAGGCGGCGATCAGACTCTCGAACTCCGCGCGCCACGGCCGTGCGGCGCCGTTCGTCACCGCGCTGGTGCCTGCCGGCTCCGGAGGCGCGATGCGGAGGGCGATCTCGAGGATGCGCGGATACAGCCGCGGATCGATGGGGAAGCGATGGTCGTGGTAGCAGACGGCGAAGGAGCCTCGCTCGCGTTCGAAACGGAGCTCGAGCTCACCGCTCTCGAGAACGACGCCGTACTGATCGCCGAGCACGGGCACCAGCACCTTGTGCGCGAGCGCAGGGTCGCTCGGCAGCCAGTCGATGTCGAAGAACTGCGCGTAGACCGAGGCCTCGCCGTTCTCGAGCACGTCCATCCACCATGGGTTGTCCGCGCCCATGATCCCGACGTGATTCGGCACGATGTCGAGAATCTGTCCGAGCCCGTGCGCGCGCAGCGCGTCGCAGAAACGTTCGAAGTCCTCCGGGCTGCCGATCTCCGGGTTGAGCGCGTTGTGATCCACGACGTCGTAGCCGTGCGTGCTCCCCGGGCGCGCACGGAAGTACGGCGAGCAGTAGACGTGGCTCATGCCGAGCGCGGCGAGATAGGGCACGACCTCCGTCGCCGCCGCGAACGTGAACTCTCGATTGAGCTGCAGGCGGTAGGTCGCGCGTGGCACGATGGCCGCCGGCGGGGCGGATGCGCGTGCGGTGCGCGGCCGCGGCGACGGCCGCTCGCGGCGCATCGTCTCGGTGAGCGTGAGAAAGCGCTCGTCGCGTCCCAGGCTCTCGATGTCGAGCGGGAGCTTGCGCCGCCAGTTGGGATGGAGATCGTCGGTCGTGCCCGGGAGATTCACCTGATCGAGAACGCCCATCACGTCCTCGAGCTGGATCGTCATCAGCCTCGCGGGAGTGCGGGCGACGAAGGCGTGCACGTTGCACGCGAGCGCCGGCGTCATCGTGGGCACCGAGCCGGGATCGACAGTTGCGCCCGGCGGCAGCAGACCTTCGGCGTCGAGCGCGATGAGGAGCTGGGCCCGCGCCTGGGCGCGCGCGACGATCTGCTTCTGGCGGATCTCCTCGCTCGGGAACTGTCCGAGCTCCTGGCGCACGATCAGATCGCGGCCTTCCCAGAAGCCCGCGAGCGTCGGCAGGTCGTGCGTCGACACGGCCGCGAGTGCCTGGGCGGGATACTCGTCGGGCGCGAGGAATCGTCCGTCCTCGTCGCGCTCGAAGATGAGCAGCCGGTAGGACAGCACGCCGTAGCGCCGGAGCGCCTCGCGCACTTCCGCGGCGACCGTGCCGAGATCCTCGCCGACCACGAGGCAGGAGTTGCGCTGGCTCTCGAGCGCGACGATGCCGAGCAGATCGTGAAGGGGATACCGCACATATGCGCCCTCGGCGGGCGAGGCGCCGAGCGGCACCCAGTAGAGCCGGTGCAGCATCATGACGTGATCGATGCGCACCGCGCCGTTGTGGCGCATCGTCGAACGGAGCAGGGCGATGATCGGCGCGTAGCCGGTTTCCTGCAGCCGCTCGGCAATGAAGGGCGGCAGTCCCCAGTCCTGGCCTGCCGGATTGAACTCGTCGGGCGGTGCACCGATGCTCACGCCGCTCGCGAGCGCGCGCTGATTCATCCAGCTCTCCGAGCCGCCGCGATCCATCGAGACCGCGAGGTCCCCGTAGAGTCCGACGCCCGTGCGCAGCTCCAGGGCGCGCGCGCCGAGCTCCGCGAGCTGCAGCTCGGCCTGCCACTGCAGATACGCGTAGAACTCGACGCGCTCGCGGTTCTCCTCGCGGAAGCGCCGCACCGCGGGTGAGTCCGGATCGCGATACTCCTCGGGCCACACCGGCCAGCCCCAGATCCGAGGGTCCTCGCGGTGCAGCTTCTCCTGCAGCGCCTCGAACGTGGCGTGCAGCTCGAGCGGCCGTCCGCGCTCCTCGAGAAAGCGGCGGAAGGCGCGCGCGCGAGGCGTATCCCGCGCGAGGTGCCGTTCGCGGAAACAGGCGTACGCGAGCTCGAAGGCGCCGCGCTTGATCTCCGCGACTGCCGTGTAGTCGACGAGCTCGCGCGCGCGCAGCTCCGCGAGCCGCCGCTGGAGCTCCGCCGACCCCGCCATCGCGCGCGCGGCTTCGGACTCTCTGAAGTCCTCGATGCGTTCCGGATCGAGATACAGGGTCTGCAGAAACAGGCGATTCGACGGGCTGTAGGGACTCGCGCGCTCGGGGGCATGCGGGAAGAGCGCATGCAGCGGGCTGATCCCGATCACGCCGGCGCCGCGTGCCGCCCATTGCTCCAGTGTCGCCCGCAGATCGGTGAAGTCGCCGATGCCCCAGTTGCGCTGCGAGCGCAGCGCGTAGACCTGCAGCGCAGGTCCCCAGACGCGTCCCTTGCCGCGCACGGCTTCCGGCTCGAAGCAGCGCTCCGGCGTGACGATGTACGTGAGCTCGGCGAGCGAGCCGCCGTCGCGCACGAGCCGGACGCGGTGATAACCGAGCGCCGCGCGCGGCAGCTCGAGCCGCCACGCGACGTGCGGCACACTATCGACATCGGCGTCCTCGAGCCGCTCGAGGCCGTCCGGGACGAGCACGTGCGATTCCTGTCTGCCGTCCTCGTGCGTCAGCTGCAGCTCGAGGGGCGCGTTGCGCTCCGCCGCTGGGAGACGCAGCACGGTACGCGCCGGCAGATCCTTCTCTCGCACGACGACGACGAGCGGCAGAGGGCGGCGCCACAGACGCCTGCGGCGCTCGATGAGCGCTTCCTGCACACGGAGATCGTCGTCGGCTGCGACGCCCATCGCGCGCAGCAGGGCGCGCAGGCTCGACTCGGGTACTTGGTGCTCGCGTTCGAAGACGTCGCGCCACGTCGGCTCGATGCCGTGCTCGAGCGCGAGGCGCCTGAGGCCCTCGATGTCGCTCACCGTGTGCTCTCCCTCGACGCCTCATGCGTCCTTCGCGCAGTGTGCAGCGTCCGCTCGGCCACGTCAGACTCCAGGAGCCACGTGACGCTCCAGGGCTCGAGCGTGCCCGATACGCGGTCCGCCGGGCGAGTGCTGAAGATCACGCGCGCACCTGCGACGCCCGGAGCCCGGCAGGCGTGAGGCGTGAGGTTGGCGAGCAGCCGCAGCGCCGAGCCGTCGGAGAGGCGCCAGCCGACAGTGAACGCGCCGTGCTCGCTGAGAATGGTGCTGCCGGCTCCCGTGATCCGCGGAATGCGGGGAACGATCTCGCGCCTTCGGACCGCGAGCAGCTCGCGGTGCCGCTCGAGCCAGCGTGCGTGAGGAGGCTGAGGGATCTCTTCCCAGCGCAGGCGCGCGCGATCGAGAGTCTCCGGCACCACTGGATCGGGCACCGTGGCCCATACCGCGTCGTCGCGGAAGCGCACGAAGCGCGCGAACTCGCGGCGCCGGCCCTCGCGCACGCTGCGCGCGAGCTCGGGGCCGAAGTCACAGAAATACGGGAAAGGCTGTGACGCCGCCCATTCCTCGCCCATGAAGAGGAGGGGCGGTGACGGTTGGAGCAGCAGCAGCGCCGCCGCCGCGAACAGCGCGTCCTCGTTCTTCACGAGATGGGCGAGCCGCTCGCCGTAGGCGCGATTGCCGATCTGGTCGTGATTCTGGAGAAAGACCACGAACGCGGTGGGCGGCAGATGGGCGCTCGGCTCGCCCCGCGCACGACCCTCGTGCGCCGACTCCTCGCCCTGGTACGCGAAGCCTTCGGTGAGACAGCGCGCCAGCAGGCCGTGGACGTCGTGCGCGTAATCCGCGTAGTAACCGTCGTGCTCGCCGGTGAGCACGACGTGCACGCAGTGATGGAAATCGTCGTTCCACTGCGCGTCGAACGTCTCCGCACCGCCGGGTGCGCCCAGCAGATGCGCCTGGTTCGCCGCGTTCTCGAGCACGAGATATCTGGGGCGCTGCGCGCCCGGGCCTGCGCGCAGCCGCCGCGCGAGCTCGGTGAGGATGTGCGGCGTGCTGTCGTCGCAGATCGCGTGCACGGCGTCGAAACGCAGCCCGTCGAAGTTGAACTCCTCGAGCCAGTAGAGCGCGTTGTGCACGAAGAACTCGCGGACCGTGCGGCTGTGCTCGCCGTCGAAGTTGATCGCCGCGCCCCACGGCGTGTGATGCCGCTCGGTGAAGAACTGCGGCGCGTACGCATGCAGATAATTGCCCTCGGGGCCGAAGTGGTTGTAGACGACGTCGAGCATGACCGCGAGCCCGCGGCGATGGGCGGCGTCGACGAGCGACTTCAGCGCCTCGGGCGATCCGTAGGCGGCATCGGGTGCGAAGGGCAGCACGCCGTCGTAGCCCCAGCCCCTGCGCCCCGGAAAGTCGGCGACCGGCATGAGCTCGAGCGTCGTCACGCCGAGCGTTACGAGGTGATCCAGCCGGCGCTCGACGCCTTCGAACGTGCCTTCCGGCGAGAAAGCGCCGACGTGAATCTCGTAGATGACCGACTCGTGCCAGGGTCTGCCGCGCCAGCCGGCGTCGCGCCATCGATAACGTTCCGGATCGACGACGGCGCTCGGCCCGTGGACGTCCTCGGGATTGAGGCGCGATGCCGGATCGGGGACCTCGATCCCGCCGTCGATGCGGTACCTGTAGCGAGTGCCTTCGCGCGCCTCCGGGACCAGGCGCTCGAACCAGCCGTCCGCGAGCGCGTGCATCTCGATGTGTCGCGGCGTGTCCGCATCGTAGAGCACCAGCTCTATGCGGCGCGCCGCCGGCGCCCAGAGCCGGAAGCGCACACCGCCCTTCGGCAGGGCTTGCGCGCCGAAGGGCATCGAGTGCCGTCGTGTGAGCGTCATGGCCGCGTGCTCGCGGGCCCGGCGCGCGGGGCTTCGGCCGGCGCGGCGTGCCGCCGGGCCGCAGGACGCTTCTCCACGAACAGCGCGAGCGACCGCCCCTCGAGCGGATAGCTCGAACCGGTGGCGAACTCCTCCTCCTCGAAGGGATCGTCCGCACGGGCGGTGTCGAGCACGCGGCTCCAGCGGCTGTCCGCATGCATCTGCGGAAGCACGAAGGGCACCGTCTCGTGGTGCGCGTTGAAGAGCAGCAGGAAATCGTCGTCGCGGATCGGCCGGCCGCGCCGGTCGACGCGCTGAATGCCGGAGCCGGCGAGATACACGCCGAGGCAGCGCGCGAACTCCTGGTCCCACTCTCTGTCCGTCATCTCCTGTCCGTCCGGCGTCAGCCAGACCACTTCTCTGACGCCGGCGGCCTCGACGAGACGTCCCTGCAGGAAGCGCCGTCGCGCGAAGACGGGATGGTGCTTGCGCAGCGCGACCAGCCGCTGCACGAACTCCAGGAAGTCGTGCTGCTCGTCGGTGAGCTCCCAGTCGAGCCAGGAGATCTCGTTGTCCTGACAGTAGGCGTTGTTGTTGCCGTGCTGCGTGTGGCTCAGCTCGTCGCCGGCGAGCAGCATCGGCACGCCCTGGGAGAGGAGGAGCGTCGCGACGAGATTGCGCTTCTGACGCTCGCGCAGCGCACGGATCGCGGGATCGTCCGTCGGACCTTCCACGCCGCAGTTCCACGAACGGTTCTCGTTGTGGCCGTCGCGGTTGTCCTCGCCGTTCGCCTCGTTGTGCTTCTCGTTGTAGCTCACGAGATCCTGCAGCGTGAAACCGTCGTGCGCCGTGATGAAGTTGATGCTGGCGTGAGGGCGGCGGCCGCTCGCCTCGTAGAGATCCGCCGAGCCCGAGAAGCGGCGCGCGAACTCGCCGATGAGTCCGCCGTCGCCCTTCCAGTACGCGCGCATGCTGTCGCGGTACTTGTCGTTCCACTCGTTCCATCCCGGCGGGAAGTTGCCGACCTGATAGCCGCCCGTGCCGACGTCCCAGGGCTCGGCGATGAGCTTCACCTGCGAGAGGACCGGATCCTGGCCGATGGTGTCGAAGAAGGAGCCGAGGCGGTCCACCTCGAACAGCTCGCGCGCGAGCGCGGAGGCGAGGTCGAAGCGGAAGCCGTCGACGTGCATCTCCAGCACCCAGTAGCGCAGCGAGTCCATGAGGAGCTGCAGCACGCGCGGGTGCTGCATGTTGAGGGTGTTGCCGCAGCCCGTGAAATCCATGTAGTAGCGCGGATCCTCGGGCGAGAGCCGGTAGTACGACGCGTTGTCCACGCCGCGGAAGCAGAGCGTGGGGCCGAGGTGATTGCCTTCGGCCGTGTGGTTGTACACCACGTCGAGGATCACCTCGATGCCGGCCGAGTGCAGCGTCTTCACCATCGTCTTGAACTCGCTGATCCGCCCCGTGGCGCTGTAGCGTGAATCGGGAGCGAAGAAGCCGATGGAGTTGTAGCCCCAGTAGTTGCGCAACCCTCTGTCGAGCAGATACCGGTCGTCGATGAACGTGTGCACCGGCATCAGCTCGACGGCGGTCACGCCGAGACGCTGCAGGTGCTCGATCACGGGCGCAGTCGCCAGTCCCGCGTAAGTGCCGCGCAGCCGCGGCGGCACGTCGGGATGGCGCATCGTGAAGCCGCGCACGTGCACTTCGTAGATCACGGTGTCGTGCCAGGGAATGCGCGGCGGGCGGTCGTCACCCCAGGTGAAGGCCGGATCGACGACGCGGCATTTCGGCATGCCGGCGGCGTTGTCACGCTTGTCGAAGGACAGGTCCTCCTTCGAATGCCCGATGCGGTAACCGAAGTGCGCGTCGCTCCAGCGCAGCGTGCCCTCGATGTGCCTGGCATACGGCTCGAGGAGCAGCTTGTTCGGATTGAAGCGATGGCCGCGCGCCGGATCGTAGGGGCCGTGCACGCGGTAACCGTAGAGCAGTCCGGGCCGCGCCTCCGGCAGATAGCCGTGCCAGATCTCGTCGGTGCGCTCGGGCAGGGTGATGCGCTGCAGCTCGCGCCGGCCGGACGGGTCGAAGATGCACAGCTCCACCTTCGTGGCGTTCGCGGAGAAGAGCGCGAAGTTGACGCCCTCTCCGTCGAAAGTGGCGCCGCGCGGATACGGCTGCCCGGGCCACACGGCCGTGATGGGGCGATCGCTCGCGACGGGCCGGTGCCCCGAGGTGGAGGAGCGCGGGGTGGTTACGGGTCGATCCATGACGAATCTCTCCTTTGCCGGTGTGCTCAGCTGGTGATCGCCAGCAGAGCGCCGAGCGGGATGTCCACCCAGTCCGGGCGGTTGTTGATCTCGTAGCGCAGCTCGTAGAGGACCTTCTCGATCTCGAACAGCTCGAGCAGCGGGCGCACCTCGTCGAAGGATTCGTAGAGCCCGGCGCCGCGCGCGACGTCGTCGTAGACGGCGAGGAAGGTCGCGCGCACGTCCTGCTCCCACTCGCGAAGCAGCGGGTCGTATCTCGCGCAGTCGTCGCTCGACTCGAGACTGCAGCGCTGCTCCGCGGCGTGCCGCGCGTACGCGAAGGAACGCAGCATGCCGGCGACGTCACGCAGCGGCGGGAGCTTTTCCCGCCGCTCGGCGAGCGTCCGTGCGGGCTCGCCCTCGAAGTCCACGATGATGAAGTCGTTCCTCTGCAGAAGGACCTGCCCGAGGTGGTAGTCGCCGTGGTGACGGATCTTCAGTCCGTGCACCGTGCCCGCGGTGCAGGCATCGATGCGCTCGAGGAGCGCTTCCCGTCTCGAGAGGAGCTCGGCAGCCGCGGGGCGCGCCGCTTCCGGAAGGACGCTCGGGTTGGAGATGAGCTCGAACGTCGCGACGGCTTCGTTCCTCACACGCGCCTGCCACGCCGCGAGGTCGTCGCTCCCGATCGGCTCCGGAGTGAACGCCGGGTCGTCGGTCGGTATGGCGAGCGCGGCGTGCAGCTCGGCGGTGCGCCGCGCGAGCGTGCGCACGAGCGCGAGGTATACCGCGTGCGCGTCCTCGGGCATCGGGCCGCCCGTGCGCCGGTCCTCGAGGAAGCGCACGAGGTAGTTCACCGTGTACTCCCAGCCGTCGCCCTGGTTCGCGACGAAGGCCTGGAGCAGCGCGAGCGTGTAGCGCGTGCCGTCGTTGGTCCGGTACTCGATCGCACCGGCGACGGGCACGGTGTGCGGAAAGTGCGCGACGTCGGTCAGGAAGCGGCCGATCTCGAACTCGGGGCTCACGCCGGGCTGCACCCGGCGATAGAGCTTGAGCAGCATCCGCTCGCCGACGCGGATGGCCGTGTTGCTGCCCTGGACGTGCAGCGGCGTGATCGCGAGCTCCTCGTCCGGTGCGCCGCGCAGCTCGGTGTAGGCCCGGGTGGCGATGAAGCGCACCGTGCCGCGGTCCAGGACGTACTCACGTCCGCTGCCGATGGCATCGACGATGGAGAGGCAGAAATTCTCGTCCGCCGAGGCATCGGCGAGCACGCCCACCGTGGCCTGCTGGCGTACGCGCGCGATGGTCGCCGGCTGGAGCTTGGTCCAGCGGCTCTCCTCGGCATCCTCGAACACGATCGCGAGCGGCAGGAAGTAGCGTTCCGTGCCGGCGCTGGTCTCGACGTCGAAGAGCGCCGGCAGCCAGCGGCCGCGCCCCGTCTCCCACTCCACGCTCTCGGCGAGGCGCGCGCGCGTGATGGGGGCTCCCTTGCACGCGAACCAGCGCTGGGCCGCGATGAACTCGGGCACCACGTGTTCCTCGAGCTGCGCGCGGAGCCTTGCCGCCGCGTTGGCGCGCCACGGCGCCACGCGCTCGGCGAAGAAGCTGCGGAAGCCGTCGATGAGCACGAGCACCGGCAGGTCCTCGCGCGGCAGGCGCTCCTCGTGCCAGGCGGGCGCCGGCGCCTCGCGGCTCAGGCGGAACCAGTAGAAGCCGTAGCCCGAGAGCGTGAGGAGATACGGCAGCTCGCCGATCGGTGGAAACGTCGTGCGTCCCAGCATCTCGATCGGCACGCTACCCTTGAACTCCGACAGATCGAGCTCGACCGGCTGGGCCGTGCGCGCCAGGTTCACGACGCAGAGGATCCGGTCGTCGCCGTACTCGCGGACGTAGGCGAGCACCTTGCGGTTGCCCGGACGGATGAGGCGCAGCGTCCCGCGGCCGAAGGCCTGAGTGCTCTTCCTCACCTGCAGCATGCGCTTCATCCAGTTGAGGAGCGACGAGCGGTCGCGCGTCTGCGCCTCGACGTTCACCGCCTGGAAGCCGTAGATCGGATCCATGATCGGCGGCAGGTAGAGCTGCTGCGGATCGGCGCGCGAGAAGCCGGCGTTGCGGTCCGGGCTCCACTGCATCGGCGTGCGCACGCCGTTGCGGTCGCCCAGATAGATGTTGTCGCCCATGCCGATCTCGTCGCCGTAGTAGATGATCGGCGAGCCCGGCATCGACAGCAGCAGGCTGTTCATCAGCTTGATGCGGTCGATGTCGTTCTCCATGAGCGGCGCGAGGCGGCGCCGGATGCCGAGATTGAGCCGCGCGCGCGGGTCCGCGGCGTACATCTGGTACATGTAGTCGCGCTCGCGGCTCGTCACCATCTCGAGCGTCAGCTCGTCGTGGTTGCGCAGGAAGATCGCCCACTGACAGTTGTCGGGAATGTCGGGCGTCTGCTGCAGTATCTCGACGATGGGGTGGCGGTCCTCCTGCGCGATGGCCATGTACATGCGCGGCATCAGCGGGAAGTGATAGGCCATGTGGCACTCGTCGCCCTCGCCGAAGTAGTCGCGGACGTCCTCGGGCCACTGGTTGGCTTCCGCGAGCAGCATGCGGTCCGCGTAGTGCTCGTCGATCACCCGGCGGATCTCCCGGATCACCTCGTGCGTCTCGCGCAGGTTCTCGCAGCTCGTGCCTTCGCGCTCGACGAGATACGGAATGGCGTCGAGCCGCAGCCCGTCGACGCCCTGGTCGAGCCAGAACTGCATGATGCGGATGACGGCGCGGATCACCGCCGGATTGTCGAAGTTGAGATCCGGCTGGTGACTGAAGAAGCGGTGCCAGTAGTAGGCCTTCGCGATCGGATCCCAGGCCCAGTTGGAGACTTCCGTGTCGGTGAAGATGATCCGCGCGCCGGAGTAGCGGTTCGGATCGTCGCTCCAGACGTAGTAGTTGCGCTTCGGCGAGCCGGGTGGCGCACGCCGCGCCGCCTGAAACCACGGATGCTGGTCCGAGGTGTGGTTGATCACGAGCTCCGTGATCACGCGAATGCCGCGCCGGTGCGCCTCGCGCACGAACTGGCGGAAGTCGGCGCGGGTGCCGTACTGCGGGTGGACGTTGCGGTAGTCGGCGATGTCGTAGCCGTCGTCCTTGCCCGGCGAGGGGTAGAACGGCAGCAGCCAGATCGTGTTGACGCCGAGATCCTGGATGTAGTCGAGCTTGCGCGTCAGCCCCGGAAAGTCTCCGATGCCGTCGTCGTTGCTGTCGAAGAAGGCGCGGACGTGTACCTCGTAGATGATGGCGTCCTTGTACCACAGTGGATCCGTGGCACCGGCGGGCCGCGTGGCCCTGCGCGCTTCCCCCCGTGCAATCTGCGCGCTCATCGAGCCTGCCGCTCCCTTCGATCGAATCTACATGAAGTAATCGAAATCCTGCTCCGTGCGGACCCGGCTGCGGATCCGGAAGATGTGAGCCGGAGTGTGCTGCGGGTCCAGCGCGACGTAGTTGCGTGCGCCATTCCAGAGGAATCTGGAACCGGTAAGCAAGTCGTGTACCTGAAAACGCTGATCCGCCTCGAGCCCGAGCGCTCGCAGGTCGAGCTCGAGCCAGCCCGCGTGAGCGTGGTGAGGATCGAGATTGACGACCGTGAGCACGCTGTCCCCGCCTGAAGGCGGCGTCTTGCTGTACGCGATGATCGCCTCCGCGTCCACGCGGTGGAAGACGAGACCTCGGTCACTCTGCAGCGCCACGTTCTCGCGGCGGATGCGGTTCACGCGCGCGATCAGATCGCGCAGGCTGTCCGGCCGGTCGAGGTCCCAGTGGCGGATCTGGTACTTCTCGGAATCCAGATACTCCTCGCTGCCGGGCTCGCGTGCCCGGTGCTCGATCAGCTCGAACGCCGGGCCGTACACCCCGTAGCTCGCCCCGAGCGTCGCGGCCAGGACCAGCCGGATCGCGAACGCGGGCCGCCCGCCGTACTGCAGGTACTCGGTGAGGATGTCGGGCGTGTTCGGCCAGAGATTGGGCCGGAAGAAGTCGCATACGGGCGCAGAGGTGAGCTCGCGGAAGTACTGCGTCAGCTCGTGCTTGTTGTTGCGCCAGGCGAAGTACGTGTACGACTGCGTGAAGCCGAGCTTCGCGAGGCGATACATCACCTTGGGCCGGGTGAACGCCTCGGAGAGGAAGATGACGTCCGGCCGCGTGCGCTTGATCTCGGCGATCAGCCACTCCCAGAACGCAAACGGCTTGGTGTGCGGATTGTCGACGCGGAAGATCCGCACGCCCTGTGCGATCCAGAACTCGACGACGCTCTTGAGCTCCGTCCACAGCTCCTGCCACGCGTCGCATTCGAAATGGAACGGGAAGATGTCCTGGTACTTCTTCGGCGGATTCTCGGCGTACTGGATCGAGCCGTCGGGGCGCTTCAGGAACCACTCCGGATGCTCGCGCACGTAAGGATGATCCGGGCTGCACTGGAACGCGATGTCGAGCGCGATCTCGATGCCGAGCTCGCCGGCGCGGGCGACGAGCCGGCGGAAGTCCTCGAGTGTGCCGAGCTGCGGATGGACCTCCTTGTGCCCGCCTTCGGCAGAGCCGATGGCCCAGGGGCTGCCGGGATCGTCCGGTCCTGCCGTCGTCGCGTTGTTGCGGCCCTTGCGTGCCGTGACGCCGATCGGATGGATCGGCGGCAGATAGAGCACGTCGAATCCCATCGCGGCGATGTACGGCAGGCGCGCCTCCGTGTCCGCGAAGGTGCCGTGCCTGCCGGGCTGCGGCGAGGTCGAGCGCGGGAACAGCTCGTACCACGTCGAGAAACGCGCCTTCTCGCGGTCCACCTCGACGGGAAGCGGCGGCTCGTGACGCAGGACCAGCGTCGGATCGGGATAACGATGCGCGAGCTCCGTGAGCTCCTCGCTGCACGCGAGCAGCACCCGTTCCTCGATGTCCCGCGCCGGGTCGACGATCGCGTTGGCCCATTCGGTGAGCCGGCGGGCATCGATCTCGGCGGCGCGTGAGGCGATCTCGCGCGCGAGCATCGCGCCGCGCTGAAGGTCCACGGTGAGGTCCTGTCGCGCGGCGTGCTTCTTCGCGAGGTCGCGCTGCCAGGTTCCGACGTGATCGACCCAGGCGATCACCGTGAAGACGTAGCGGCCGAGCTCCTGCACGGTGAACCGTGCCTGCCAGCGGTCGTTGCCGAGCGGCGCCATCGGCACCTGGTGCCAGTCGGGCGAGCGCTCCGCGCGGTAGAGCAGTCTGCAGCACACGGCATCGTGTCCGTCGGTGAACACGTCCGCTTCCACGTTCACGCTCTCGCCGATCACGCGCTTGACCGGAAAGCGTCCGCCGTCGACGCACGGCGTGACGTTCTCGATCACCACGCGGACCTTCCCTGCGACGGGCATCTCACGAGCGACGGCGGTCGGGCGGGCAGGCATGCGCGATCTCCTGCCGGATCACTGAGGTTTGAGGAACAGCACACCGAGCGGCGGGAGCCGCAGGCTCAGCGAGTGGAAGCGTCCGTGAAAGGGCAGGGGCGAGGCCTCTACGCCGCCGAGGTTGCCCTGTCCGCTGCCGCCGTACTCCCGCGCGTCGCTGTTCAGACATTCGCGCCAGAAACCGCCGCGCGGCACGCCGACGCGGTAGTTCTCACGCACGACCGGCGTGAAATTGCAGACCACGAGCGTGAGATCGCCGTCGCGTCCCTTGCGCAGGAAGGTGAGCACGCTGTTCTCGGCGTCGTTCGCGTCGATCCACTCGAAGCCCTCGGGCGCGAAGTCGATCTCGTGGAGCGACGGCGTCGCACGGTAGAAGGCGTTGAGGTCGCGCACCCAGCGCTGCACGCCGGCGTGCAGGGGGTACTGCGTCACCCACCACTCGAGCTCCTCGTCGTGCTGCCACTCGCGCTTCTGGCCGAACTCGCCGCCCATGAAGAGCAGCTTCTTGCCCGGATGGCCCCACATGTAGCCGTAGAGCAGACGCAGGTTCGCGAACTGCTGCCACTCGTCGCCGTGCATCCTGCCGATGAGCGAGCCCTTGCCGTGCACGACCTCGTCGTGCGAGAGCGGCAGCACGAAGTTCTCGGTGAACGCGTACCAGATGGAGAACGTGAGCTTGTGGTGCTCGTACCTGCGGAAGAGCGGATCGGTCTGGAAGTACTTCAGCGTGTCGTGCATCCAGCCCATGTTCCACTTCATGCCGAAGCCGAGTCCGCCGAGATACGTCGGGCGCGAGACCATGGGCCAGGCCGTCGACTCCTCCGCGATCGTCTGCGTGTCCGGGTGATCGCGGTAGACGGCCTCGTTGAATTCCTTGAGAAAGCGCACGGCGTCGAGGTTCTCGCGTCCGCCGAAGCGGTTCGGGATCCACTCGCCCTCGCGGCGGCCGTAATCGAGATAGAGCATCGAGGCGACCGCGTCCACGCGCAGCGCATCGACGTGGTACACGTCGAGCCAGAACAGCCCGCTGCTCGCGAGGAACTCGCGCACTTCCGAGCGACCGTAGTTGAAGATCGAGCTGTTCCACTCCGGGTGGAAGCCCTGACGCGGGTCGGCGTGCTCGTAGAGGTACGTACCGTCGAAGTACGCGAGGCCGTGCTCGTCCGTAGGAAAGTGCGACGGTACCCAGTCGAGGATCACGCCGATGCCGCGGCGATGCAGGTGGTCGACGAGGTACATGAAGTCCTGGGGCGTGCCGTAGCGGGATGACGGTGCGAAATAGCCGGTGATCTGATAGCCCCAGGAACCGAAGAACGGGTGCTCCATCACCGGCAGGAGCTCGACGTGCGTGAAACCCATCTGCTCGACGTAGTCGCCGAGCGCGTGCGCGAGCTCCCGGTAACTCAGCGAGCGGCCGCCTTCCTCCGCGACGCGCCGCCACGAGCCGATGTGGACCTCGTAGATCGACATCGGCGCATCGAGCGCGTTGGCGCGACGCCTGCGCTGCATCCACTCGTCGTCGCCCCACTCGTAGGAGAGATCCCACACGATGGATGCCGTCTTCGGCGGAACTTCGCAGAAGAAGGCGAAGGGATCGCTCTTGTCGACGGTGTAACCTCCGTGCCGCGAGACGATGTGGAACTTGTAGAGCGCGCCCGGCCGGACACCGGGCACGAACGCTTCCCAGATCCCCGATCCGTCGGGGCGCAGATCGAGGCGGTGCGCGTCGGGCCGCCAGCCGTTGAAGTCGCCGATCACGGAAACCGACTGTGCGTTCGGCGCCCAGACGCCGAAGTGCGTGCCGCCTTCCGCAGGCAGGTAGTGCGCGCCGAGCTTCTCGTACGCGCGGAAGAGCGTGCCCTCGCGGAACAGGTAGATGTCGTGATCGGTGAGCAGCGTCATTCGATGTTCACGGACAGAGAGAACGGGCCGGACGCCCGTCGGTCCGCCCGCGATCGCTGCCGTTCAACGCGGCAGGGGGCGGGCTTGTTCCACCTTCACCTCGGGCACGTTCACTGTACCGAAGGCGCCGCCGGCATGACAGCGGCCGGGCGAAATGCGAAGCTGGAGCCGCCATGATCGTGGAATCTGCACGCAGCACACCGGCGGGGCCGGGGCCGATTCTCGTCGCGCACCGGGGCGCGAGCGGCTATGCGCCCGAGCACACGCCCGAAGCCTACCGGCTCGCCATCGAGCAGGGCGCCGACTTCATCGAGCCCGACCTCGTGATGACGCGTGACGGGGGGCTCGTGGCGCGGCACGAGAACGAG
>QGVD01000005.1 GCA_003242685.1 Pseudomonadota bacterium
TGGTGGGCGGTCACCCGGGAATCTGAGCGGCCGTCGGGACGGGCCGCCCCTTGGACGATGCCAGGCAGCACACCATCGAGCTCGACCTGCCCCCGCGGCCGCTGATGGTGGAAGCCGACCCCGACCGGCTGGTGCAGATCGTGGCGAACCTCCTCAACAACGCGGCCAAGTACACCGATGCCGGCGGCCGGCTGCGCATCGCCGTGTCCGTCGAGAACGGCGAGGCCGTCATCCGCGTACAGGACAACGGCGTCGGCATCACGCGCGAGATGCTCGCGCGCATCTTCGAGATGTTCACTCAGGGACCCGGCTCCGCCGGACGCTCCGAGGGCGGGCTGGGCGTAGGACTCGCGATCACGCGCGGGCTCGTCGAGCTCCACGGCGGGCGCATCGAGGCGCACAGCGACGGGCCGGGGCGAGGAAGCGAGTTCGTGGTGAGGTTGCCGGGGGCGCGAGAAGAAGGCGTGGCAGAAGGCGGCAGTGTCTGACGCTCAGCACTGCGCTGAGATACGCAGACAGACGAAACGTCAACCCGACTGACGCACCCGAAGCTCCGCGGCGAGGAGCTGGACTCCCCGCAGACGCGCACGCTCGAGCGCCTCTTCGTCCTCGGCGATGGAAGCGATGAGCAGCTCGCGCCACACCATCACGCGCGAAGGCCAGCGTGGTTGCAGCCACTCGGGGTATCTCTCGGCGAGCTCCGCGATGTGTCGGAGCGAACAGCCCGCGATCAGCTCAGCGCAGCGTGCCGACATGCCGAGCAGAAGCCGTGCCGCCGGCCCCGGGCTGCGCGCGAGATGCCATGCGTACGTGAACACCAGGCGCGTGACATGAGGAGCGCGCGGGACGGTGAAGAAGGCGGGCGCGAGTGCACCTGGACCATCGTGAACCTCCTGCCCGCGTGCCCAGGACCAGCGCCGTGCGTCAGCGAAACCGGCGTCGACGATCAGATACGGGCACGTCGCCGCGCGACGCCGTGCCGCAGCATCGAACGTTTTCCATAAGTCGGAAAGCTCGGTGAGCAGAGGCTGCGCAGCCGGCGCGTGTTCCGCGCGTGCCTGATCGCACAACAGCTCGAGACATTGCTCGTTGAGCTCCGCGAGCGACTCGAGCGTTTCCGGACGCAACCACGAATGCACCACACGTGATCGCGCACCGTTGTGTTCCCTGGCCGGCTGACGCCTCGTGGGCATGGCATTCCTCTCCCTTCGTGTGTCTTATTCTGTTCGGGAGCGCTTGCAATGCATCCGCGGATTTGGGATTTTTTTACCAATTTTCAGGGACGACGATTCTGCCGATTCAGCCCCGGCTTCGCCAGCCTTGAGACAAACCGCTCACGGGGGACACGATGCGCGTTTCGGACGACCGCTACAGCCGCGACCTGCAGCGCCTCAATCTCGCCATGCGCTTCATCCACCACGAGGCACGCACACAGACGATCCGCGCCTGGACGGGTCTCACGGACGACCGTATCCGCAAGCTCTATCGGACGTATGTGAGTGAAGCGGGCGCCGCTGCGGTGCCGCGGCATCGCGGCAAGTCCCCTCAGCAGGCTGCGTACTTCAGCCGCACTCCGAGACTGCAGCTCGAGACGGGAACACTCGCCAGTTATCTTTCCATGCTCAACGTCGTTCCGCCGCACGGTGCGCGCGAGGGATTCCGCAGCGTCGCGAGCATCGCGAGGGGACAGGCATTGTGTGAGGCGTACGAGATGTATCGATCTGTCGTACGGTGCGCCCAGATCAGCTTCGAGCACGCGGTCTTTCTCGTGCGCGCACTGTGTCAGGGCGACGAGCTGCGCCTCGGAAACTGCGTCGACTGCGACAGTGTGGTGGTCGTCGATCGGCTCTCACTGCGCGACAGCCGCTGCGTTCCCTGCAGCGCAGCCAGCGCGCGCCGTGAGCCTGCGAATCCGAACCGCAGAGTTGCGTGACGATCTGAACAGGTGCACCCACCGGTTGGTGCACCGTGCCGGCCTCATGCGCTTGCGCAGCGCATCAACCGCGCACCACTTGCGAAGCGGAGTGAAGCGCAGGTTTTCCCGTCTGATGAATTGCTCTCACTTCCCGGGGCCGGGGCCGCGGCTCGCGAGCGTGGGATCGCGCATTCCGTTGAACGTGCAGTGACTGATGTCGCCGACGAGCACGGAGACGATCTCGTCGGTGGTCTTCTGCAGCTCGAGCAGCGTGTGGCTGCCCGCGAACTCGGTGATGAACGCGTTGCGCACACCGCCATGGACGAAGAGCACCGTGGCCGACGTCGTGACACAACTGACGTCGCAGCCCTCGGGCCGCGTGTCGCTGCACGTGAGCACGCGCTCGGGATGGCCTCTCTTCAGCACATCGCCCAGATCCTGTGCCGTGGTGGAAGACGGTGGAACGGCCGTCAGCGTCGCTGCGGCACCCACTGCAAGCCAGACGTAGCTGCGCATCGCGACCTCCCTTCGCTGTTGCGGGTGCAAAGCAAGGTCCGTGCCCACGCTGTTCATGGCTTGGGCGCGAACCTTGCTGACGTGTGCTTCGTGCACGTGGACGGAGATGCCGATGCACGGTCTCACTGCGGCGCGTGCATGCGCCGTTGCTGCGTTGCTCAGCGCTGCTCCTCCAGCCCTCGCGCAGGATGAAGGCAGGGAAGATCCGCGCATCGCCGGACGCGCGGAGCGGGTTCTCGTGTGTGAATCGGCGGCGGGTGCCGGATGCAATGCGAGCTGCATTGCCGCATCCGGCGAGGCGCTCTTCGTTTATGACCGCGTGAGGCGCGCGTTGATCACCGAGCTCGCAGCGGGCCACGCGCTTGTCGAAGTGCAGCGGATCGATCCGGACGAGTTCCGCTCGGTGCTGGTCGGACGGATCAGCCAGTGCACGCTGGAAGGCCTGCACGACATGACGTTACAGAAACCTCAGCCGGCACCTGGCGGAAGCACACCACCGGCCGCCACGCCACCGCTCAAGGTCACTCGTCCCGATGCACCTGCAGCCCCTCCACCACCGAGCGCGTCGGAATCCGGCGCACCGCCCGTCGCCGCGCAGCCGGGAAGCGGAGTGATCGTCGAAAGTCGCAAGGGAGGCGGCGTGTTCGGCGCGGCGTTGGTCCTTCTGCTCTCGCTCGCCTGTCTGCTGCTTGCCTTCAGCAGACGCGCACTTCTTCGAGAATCATGATCGGCCAGTGCGCGCCGTCGCGCTCGGCGAGCCACGTGTTGGTGTGCGGGCAGAAGCACGCGACGAGCTGATCGTCCCCGTAGGCGTAGTGCGTCGCCACGAAGAGCAGGTCGTAGGGACCGAGCGGTGCGCTCATATCGCCCGCCTCGCTCTGAAAGCGCACCGTGATGGCATGGCACGCCAGGCAGAAGGGCCGGCGCTCACCATGGAAGGACCATCCCGCGTGCAGATCCTCGGTGAGCAGATCGTGCCCGGGACCACGCTCGAGCCGCCTGCCGGCGATGCGGTAACAGGGCGCAGCGTCGACTTCCAGCGCCGGGCCGGAAGGAGCCGCCAGACTCGCGTGAATTGCCATCGTCCCGATCGAGGTCTCCGAAAGTGCGGTTCGGGAGCAAGTCGCGGTCCCGGCCCGGAAGCCTCCGGCAGTGGACCACGCGGGCGCTGTTAGAATCCCCTCTGCCCTCCCGTCACCAGTTCCATGAGCCGAGAGCGCAACCGACCCAACTTCTTCGCAGGACCCTATCTCGACCGCCGCGCCGAGCTGCGCGAGCGCGCCGACTGGATCGAAGAAGCGCGGCGGGATGCGAGCACGCTCTATGTCGCCGCGCACGGAACGACGCAGCTCATCCACCTCGAGCCCGAGCCGCGGATCGCCTTTCTCACGGGAGACCATCCCGCGGTCCGCGCCGCACGGCCGGAGCAGCTCGTGCTTCTCGGCTGGTTCCGCGGAACGCGCTGCATGCTGGTGGAGCTCGATGCCGGCTCGTGGCAGGAGCTCACGGCGGGTCAGAGCTTCGAGGAGCTGCGTCCACTGTCGACGCGTCTGCCTGCCGAGGAAGCCGGCCTGCTCGCCTACGCGCGTGCACTCACCATCTGGCGCGCCCGCCAGCGCTTCTGCGGCGTCTGTGGCGCCGCCACGCGTCCGGAACGGGCGGGACACCTCATACGGTGCACCAATGAGAGCTGCGGACAGGAATTCTTCCCGCGCATCGACCCCGCGATCATCGTGCTGGTGACAGACGGCGAGCGCGCGCTGCTCGGCCGCCAGGCGAGCTGGCCACCGGGGCGATACTCGACCATCGCGGGATTCGTGGAGCCCGGAGAGAGTCTCGAGGATGCCGTCATCCGCGAAGTCGACGAGGAAACCGGCGTCCGCATCCACGACATCGTGTACGACTCCTCGCAGCCCTGGCCCTTTCCGGCATCTCTGATGCTGGGCTTCTACGCGGCTGCGCAGCCGGCGGCGCCGATCACGGTCGGCTGGGAGCTCGAGGATGCGCGCTGGTTCACGCGCGATGAGCTCGAAGCAGGCGCGGTGCTGCTGCCGCCGCCGCAATCGATTTCCTACCGGCTCATCCGCACGTGGATGGAAGGAGCGCATCCTCCGCTGCGGATGCACGGAGAAGAGAAATGAGTGGCACGATGTCCGAGCTCGAGGTGCTGGTGTCCATCGCGCTCGGCGTCGGGCTGGCGTCGGCCGTGGGATTGCGCGTCTTTCTGCCACTGCTGGTCGTAAGCATTGCCGGCTACGCCGGATATCTCGAGCTGGGCAGCGACTTCGCGTGGCTCGCGACGCTTCCGGCAGTGGTGATGCTCGGCGTCGCCGCGACCCTCGAGGTGCTCGGGTACTACGTGCCCGGCATCGACAATCTTCTCGACACGCTGGCAACGCCCGCGGCGCTCGTCGCGGGCACCATCGTCGCGGCAGCCGTCATGGCCGACCTCCCGCCGCTCGTGAAGTGGACCACGGCCGTCATCGCAGGTGGCGGCGCGGCGGGGCTCACGCAGAGCGTCACGGCGCTGCTGCGCGTGAAATCGACGGCGACGACGGGTGGATTCGCGAACCCGGTCCTGGCAACCGGAGAGCTGGGCGGTTCGCTGATCGTCTCGCTCCTCGCGCTCGCCGCTCCGCTCATCGCGCTCGTGCTCGTGGTCGTATTCGTGTGGATCGTGGTGCGTTTCGCGCGCCGTCTGCTGCGCGGAAACGCCTCGCGTGCGCTGCCTCCGGCGGGCGGCGGGAATCGGGAGGGCGGCTGAGCGATGTGCCTGCTGGTGCTCGCATGGCGTGTCCACCCGCGCTACCGGTTGATCGTCGCCGCGAACCGTGACGAGTATCACGAACGTCCCGCGGCACCACTCGCCGAGTGGCCCGAGCCGCCTCGCATCATCGCAGGCCGCGATCTGCGTGCGGGCGGCACCTGGCTCGGCGTCGATCGCCGCCAGCGCTTCGGCATCGTGACGAACTTCCGCGAGGTGCAGCGGCCGCGCCGCAGCGCACCCTCGCGCGGAGGGCTCGTGCCGGCCTTCCTCGCGCAGGACGCTCCTCCCGGCGAATTCCTCTCCGCGCTCGAGGTGGACGCGCCGGGCTACTCCGGGTTCAACCTGCTCATCGGCGACGGCACGGAGCTCTGGTACGCATCGAACCGCGCCGACCGCTTGGCCAGGAAGCTGCCGCCGGGCATCTATGGCCTCAGCAATCAGTTCCTCGACACACCGTGGCCGAAGCTCGAGCGCGTGCGGCGGCGGTTCACCGAATGGTTGAGGCGCACGGACGTCGCACGGCCCGAAGAGCTCCTCGAGATGCTTGCCGATCGCGAGCCGGCGGGCGAGCACGAGACCGACCAGACCGTCCAGACACCGGGCGCGCGACTCGATCCACAGCTCGAGCGCGCACTCGCGGCGCCCTTCGTCGTGCACCCGGTGTTCGGCACACGCTGCTCGACCGTGATGCTCTTCGAAACCTCCGGCGACGCGGTCGTCGTGGAGCGGCGCTTCGCTCCAGAGGGCCACGCGACGGGCGAAACTGAATTCAGGCTGAACGGCGCGTGAGTGCGAAACCGTGCCTGGAACCCGAGCCGGGCAGGACTACTCTGATTAGAATCCCGGTTTTGGATCGCACTTGCGCATGTCGCACCACCGCCTTTCTTCCCGCCCAGCGCGCCGGCGGACCGTCGCCGCGCTCGCCGTCGGCTGGATCTTCGCCTGCTCGCAGGCGACGGCGGACATCGACATCAACATCCAGGGTGTCGACGACGAGCTGCGCAAGAACGTGCTCGCCTATCTGAGCCTCGCGCGCTACGCGAAGCACGATCTGCCCGAAGACCAGGTCGAACGGCTCCAGGATCGCATCGAGCGCGAGGCCTCGGCGGCGCTGCGTCCCTTCGGGTACTACGAGCCGAAGATCGAGTCCCGTGTCGACCGCGCGGGACAGAACGACTGGCGCGTCACCATACGCATCACGCCCGGGGAGCCGATCCGCATGGAGAACGTCGACGTGCAGGTGCTCGGCCCCGGGGCGGAAAATCCGCTCTTCCAGCGCATCCTCAACGATCTGCCGCTCAAGGCCGGCGACCGGCTCAATCACGGAGCCTACGACCGCATCAAGGACGATCTGCAGCGCACGGCCGCCACTTACGGTTTTCTCGACGCGCGCCTCACCCGCAACGAGCTGCGCGTCGATCCCCAGCGGCGCGTCGCGAGCGCGTATCTGGTGCTCGAAACGGGTCATCGCTATCGCTTCGGCACGACACGCATCGAGCAGGACGTCATCGACGACGAGCTGGTCCGGCGCTTCATGCGCTACCGTCAGGACGAGCCCTTCGACGTCACGGAGCTGCTGCGCACGCAGTTCGCGCTCGACGACAGCCAGTATTTCGGCACCGTGGAAGTGCTGCCGGGCGAGCCGGACCGCGAGGAACACGTGGTTCCGGTGAGCATCCGCGCGGTGCCGAATCGCCGGGACCGCTACTCCTTCGGTGCGGGCTACGGTACGGACACCGGCGTGCGAGGCACGGCCACGTGGGAGAACCGGCGCGTGAACCGGCGCGGCCACCGCTTCAACACGCTCATCAAGGCGGCGGCCGAAGATCAGAGCCTCGAAGCGCGCTACATCGTGCCGATCGGCGACCCGGCGCTCGAGAAGCTCTCCTTCGAGCTCACGTACGAGGAACGGGAGCCCGGCGATCTCGACTCACAGGAGTTCACCTTCGGTCCGAGCATCACCCAGGTCCGCGGTCGCTGGCAGCGCGTGTGGTTCATCAGTGCCACGCATTCGTCGGACGAGATGCCCGGCGGCGGGAGGAACGTGCAGACGCTGCTCGTCCCCGGGATAAGCATCGCGTCCGTGCCGCACGGGTATCTCGGCGAGACGCTCTTCCAGCGCGGCTTCTTCGCCGAGCTGCGCGGCTCCCATGGAGCCTTCGGCTCCGACTCCGACTTCGTGCAGCTGCGCGTGCAGGCCGAGAGGGCTTTCGATCTCGGCTCACGCTGGCACATCGTGGTGCGGGGCGAGGTCGGAGCGAGCCTCGTGTCGCAGTTCAGCGAGCTGCCTCTCTCCATGCGCTACTTCGCGGGCGGTGACCGCAGCGTGCGCGGCTTCGGCTACGAGGAGCTGTCGCCGGTGCGCTACGAGCCGGCGCTCGACGAAGACGGGCAACCGATCCTCGACGAGAACGGACAACCGGTCGAAACGGCGAGCAGGATCGGTGGAAAGCATCTGCTGACGGGAAGCTTCGAGCTGATCCGCGATCTGCCGCGCAACATGGGCGCGGCGGTGTTCTTCGACTTCGGCAACGCTTTCGATCGCTTCGGTGAAGCGCCCGATCCCCGTGATCCGGACTTCCTCGAGTACTCGGCCGGTGTCGGCGTGCGCTGGCGCCTCCCGGTCGTGACCGTCGGCATCGACGTCGCTCAGCCGCTGTCCGAGCCGGGCGCAGGCCCGCGGCTGCACATCAACTTCTCTCCGAAGCTCTGATGCTGCGCCGGATACTGCTCAGCGTCGGGCTCCTCGAGCTGCTTGCGGTGATCGCATTCGCCGCGGCGGTGTACTTCCTCGCGTACACGGCGACCGGCCTGCAGTTCATCGTCCGGCAGGTGCCCGAGCGCATCGGCCGCGCGCAGCTCAGTTTCGGCGGCGTGAGCGGCACGCTCACGGGCGGCCTCAGGCTCGAGCGCTTCGAAGTCGAGCACGAGCGGGTACACCTCATCTTCGAAGACATCTCGGGGCGCATCTCGCTCGCACCCCTTTTCCTGCGCACCGTTCGCGCGCCGGAGCTCGCTGTCGGCCGCGCGTTCGTCGAGGTTCGCCGGCGGCAGCAGCCGCCGGCGACGTACGAGCCGCGTTTTCTGCCGCGCGGATTGCACATCCGCGTCGACCGGGTGCGCATCGCGGCCGGCACGCTCGTCGTGCCCAACGGGCAGCGCTTCGAAGCGACCGAGCTCACGGCCTCGGGGACTGCAGCCCACAAGCTGATCCGGCTGCACGATGCGTCGTTCCTGCTCGATCTGCTCGCGGTCGAAGGCGACGGAACGCTGCGCGCCGCCGATCCGATGCAGCTCGACCTCAACATCCGCATGGCGTGGGAGCCGCGCGATCAGCCGGCGTGGACGATTTCGGGCTCGGTGCAGGGCGATCTCGACGAGCTCGCGCTCAGCGCGCGGCTCACGTCGCCGTTCCGCGCCGATTTCGAGGGCCGCGCCGCGGACCTCGCCCGCGGGTGGCACTGGGACGGCAACGCGCGGATCCACGATCTCGACCTGCGCGCCTGGGGCGCAGGCGACCTGCTCGGAAGGATTTCGGGACAGCTCGCACTCGAGGGTGATGCGAGCGGCTTCAGGGCGCGCGGTCCGGTGGTGCCTGAAGGGTTGCGCGCCGGCGAGTTCGATCTCACGTTCGAGGGAGCGTATGCCGCGCGGACGCTCACCGCGCGGCGCATCGAGCTCGTGCACCAGGCGTCGGGCGCGTGGGCGAGCGGCGAAGGCGAGATCGGCATCGTCCAGGGCGGACCGCGCCTTGCGCTCGAGGGCGACTGGCGGAAATTCCGCTGGCCGCTGGTCGGCGACGAGGCGGCCGTGCGCAGCGCGAACGGGAGGTATGTCCTGCGCGGCACGTGGCCGTTCGCTCTCCAGGCGAGCGGTGAGCTCGCCGTGCCTCGGCTCGAGCCCTTTCCCGTCGAGATCGAAGGCGCGCTGAACCGCGACCGGCTGAGCATCTCCCGCGGCACGATCGGCCCGCTCGGCGGCAGCGTGCAGATCAGCGGCGAGCTCGTCTGGGGCGGAACGCCGGACCGCTGGGCGCTGCAGGGTCGAGCGACGGGTATCGACCCCGCGCGATTCCGACCCGACCTGCCGGGCAATCTCACGTTCGCGTTCGAGGCGCAGGGCAGCGAGCTCGGCGCCGATGCGGACTTCGCAATGAAGATCCGCGATCTCAGCGGCAAACTGCGCGGCGTCGCCGCACGCGGTGGCGGAGCGCTCGCTCGCACGGGCGGTGTCTGGCAGTTCGACGACGTGCGCCTCAATCTCGGCGGCGCCGATCTGTCGCTCGACGGGAAGCTCGACGGCGATGCCGATCTGCGCTTCGCCGTTCGGGCCGACGATCTCAGCCTGCTCGATGCCGACAGCAGCGGCCGCCTGCGCGCACGCGGCCGCATTCGCGGGAATCTGCACGAGCCGGTGATCGAGGCCGAGGCGAGCGGCAGCGCGATCCGTCACGCAGGGCTCGGGGTTGGAAACTTCGACGCCGCCATCGACTTCGACGCGCGGGTGCAGCGTCCTTCGCGAATCGACATTCGCGCGCGCAGAGTCACCTTCCTCGACCGCACCATCGATCGGCTCAAGGTCGATCTCGACGGTGCGGCAGCCGATCACGTCCTCAAAGTCGACCTCGACGCGGAAGGACTTTCCGTGCGCTCACAGGCGAACGGCGCGTTCTCCGCGGGCACGTGGCAGGGCCGGCTCCTCTCGCTCGACGTGAACGGGAGCGAGACACTCGCCTTGAGGCTCGAGGAGCCCGTGGCGCTCCTCGCCTCGCGCACGGAGGCCAGGGTCGATCCCTTCTGTCTGCAGGGCAAACCCGGACGTCTGTGCGCAGACGGCAGCTGGAATCCGCAGACCTGGTCCGCACGACTGAACGCGACCGACCTGCCGCTCGGCACACTGACCGCGGGTATGACGCGCGATGTCGAGTACCGCGGTGTCGTCGACGTCACCGCGAACGCCTTCGGCGATGGCAGCTCACCGCTGCAGGGGAGTCTGCGCGCGCAGCTCACGGATGCCGAGCTGGCGCACCGTCGTCCGAACGGCCGCATTCAGTTGATCCGCCTCGGCTCGGGCCAGGTGACGGCGCAGGCGGACGCCTCGACCGTCACGGCGGACGTCAGTCTCGATGCGCAGACCGTCGGCACCATCAAGGGCAGGCTCACCGCCGAGAGGAGCTCTTCCGACTGGAGGACTTTCCCGCTGCGCGGTGACCTGCGCGTCGAGACGGGTGAGCTCGGCCTCGTGTCGCTCTACGTGCCGCAGGTCGACCGCACCGCGGGCCATCTGACCGCCGATCTCGTCGTGTCGGGAATGCTCGGCCGGCCGCTCGTCAACGGCATCATCAGGCTCTCGAATGCCGAGCTCGACTTCTATCAGGTCAATCTCGTGATGCGGGGTGTCGGGCTCGAGGCACGTCTGCTCGACAACGGCCTCGACTTCATCGGATCGGCACGCATCGGCGAGGGCACCGTGAGCGCGGGCGGGCTCATTACCTGGCGCGACGGCCTCCCGTACGGCCGTCTGAACATCGAAGGCCAGAGCCTGCGCGTCGTGAATCTGCCGGAAGCAGAGATAGACGCCTCTCCCGATCTCGACTTCGTCATCAATGGCCGCCGCATAGAGGTCACGGGTCGGGTGCGAGTGCCTTACGCGCGCATCGCGCCGGTGGAGCTCACGGGTGCCGTCCGTACCTCGGCGGACGAGATCGTCGAGGGCGAAGAGACCGAGGATCCCGCGCAGCGCTTCAAGGTGGAGACCAACATCACGCTCTCGCTCGGCGAGAAGGTGAGCATCGACACCTACGGCCTCACCGGCCGCCTCACCGGCGATCTCGTCGTGCGCAGCGGCTACGACGAGGTGACCCGGGGCGCCGGCGAGCTCGACGTGGTCGAAGGCCGGTACACGGCGTACGGGCGGCGCCTCGAGATCGAGCGCGGCAGACTCATCTTCACCGGCGGCCCCATCAACAACCCGGGCGTCGACATCCGCGCGGTGAAGCGCTTCCCCGACATCGTGGCAGGCGTGAACGTGCGCGGCACGCTGCTGCAGCCGCGCATGACGCTGTTCTCGGAGCCTTCCCGCTCGCAGTCCGAGATCGTCTCCATGATCCTCGCCGGTGGTTCCCTCGCTTCGCTGCAGGACGGCAACGGCCGCAACGGCAGCAGCAATCCTGATGCGGCACGCAACGAGCTGCTCGCCCAGGGCGGTGCGATCCTCGCGCAGCAGATCGGCGAGCGCATCGGCCTCGAGGACGTCAGCATCGAGTCCAACCCGGACAACGAGACCTCGCTCGTGCTCGGCAAGTACCTGTCGCCGCGCTTCTACGTGAGCTACGGCATCAGTCTCACGGAGTCGCTCAACACGCTGAAGCTCCGCTACAGCCTCGGCGACCGCTGGACGATCCGCACCGAGGTCGGCGAGGAGCGCAGCGCCGACCTCGTCTACACAATCGAGAAGTAGTCCGCACTCCGTCCCCGTCCGGCGCGGGCCGGATCGGCGACGGCTTGACGTCTATGCATGAATATGCACAATACGTGCAAATTTATGCAGAGGCATACGGGTCGAACACTCACCGATCATCAGCAGCTCGTGCGGCGCAATGCCATCGTGCGCATCCTGCGCAACGGCATCGTCCGCCGGCAGGAAGATCTGGTGCGGCTCCTCAGGAAGGAAGGGCACGAAGTGACGCAATCGTCGGTCAGCCGGGATCTCAGGGATCTCGGTGTGCTCAAGGCGAGCGGCCGCTACGTGCTTCCGCCGGATGAGATCACGCGCGCGAACGGCGATTTCGACGCGCTCACGCAGTTCGTGCGCGAGATCCGCGCCGCCGGTCCCTGCATCACGGTAGTCAAGACCACGATCGGCGCCGCCCAGAGCGTCGCCGTCGCGATCGACAAGGCGGAGTGGCCGGAAGTGGTGGGAACCCTCTCCGGCGACGACACCATCTTCATCGCCACCGAAGACGCCCGCGCACAGGCGAAGCTCGTCGAGCGCCTGCGCACGATCTTCAGAGTCTGAGAAACATGTCCAACACCACATCCGCGGGCGCCAAGCCCATCGTGCTCGCCTATTCCGGCGGCCTCGACACGTCCTTTCTCGTTCCCTGGCTGGCGGAGAAGTACGGCCGCCCCGTCGTCACGGTCACGGTCGACACCGGCGGGGTCGACGAAGCGGCGGCGCGCACGCTCCGCGAGCGTGCGCTCGCCCTCGGCGCCGTCGAGCATCACCTGGTCGATGCGCGCGCCGACTACTTCGAGCAGGTGCTGCGCTTCCTCATCATGGGCAACGTGCGGCGCGGGAATCTCTATCCCCTGTGCGTCGGCGCCGAGCGCGTGATGCAGGCGCAGACCATCGCGCACATGGCGCGCAAGCTCGGCACCAGCACGATCGCGCACGGCTGCACGGCAGCCGGCAACGACCAGGTACGCTTCGAGGTGGCGCTGCGCACGCTCGCGCCGGACCTCGAGGTGCTCGCGCCCGTGCGCGATCAGGCCTTCAAGCGCCAGGAGGAGCTCGAGTTCCTCGAGAAGCGGAATCTTCCCGTGCCGCCGTTCGGCGCCGCGTACTCGATCAATCGCGGTCTCTGGGGCGTCACGATCGGCGGCAAGGAAACGCTGACCTCGAACGGCAGCATTCCTGAAGAGGCGTGGGTGCTGAGCCGAGGCGCCTTCACGAATCCGCGTCCGCCCGAGCGGCACGTCATCTCGTTCGAGAAGGGCCGCCCCGTCGCGATCGACGGCCGCCGGATGTCGCCGGTCGAGCTGATCGAGACGCTCGAGAGCATCGCCGCGCCGTTCGGCATCGGCCGCGGCATCCATCTCGGCGACACCATCATCGGCACCAAGGGCCGGGTCGCCTTCGAGGCGCCCGCGGCCGAGACACTCCTCACCGCGCACCGCGAGCTCGAGAAGCTCGTGCTCACGGCCCGCCAGCAGCGCATCAAGGAAATGGTGGCGCAGCCCTACGGCGATCTCGTGCACGAGGGTCAGCTCCTCGATCCGGTGTGCCGCGACATCGAGGCGCTGCTGCTGTCCTCGCAGGAGCGCGTGACCGGCGACGTGCACGTGCTCATGCGCCCCGGAAACCTCTTCGTCGAGGGCGTCGAGTCGCCCTACTCGCTCATGGCGGCCTCGAAGGGCGTCTATGGCGAGGCGGCCGGCGAGTGGACCGCCGCCGATGCGCTCGGCTTCTCGAAGATCGTCTCGCTCACGGGCGTCTTCCACCGGCGCGCGGGCGAACGCGCGTCGCAGAGCAAGGCCGGCCGGTGAACGGCACCGTCGCGCACGCGAAGGAGAAGCGGACGATGGTCAACGGCATGCGAAGCATCGTGGTCGACAAGATCGCCTCCGTCACCCAGGCGTGCGGTCTGTCGCACGAGGTGCGCATCTCGACCGACATTCCCGCCGAGGAAGGCGTGGTGGTCGTCGTCGAGGTGCTCACGAACAAGTCGACCTACAACACGCTCGAGCTCACGAGCGGCCGCATGGCCAAGGTCGGCAAGGGCGACATCGTCGTGGGCGCGCTCGGCCATCGTAAGGCGCTGTTCGGCTATTCCGGTCACGTGCCGAAGTCGCTCAAGGCCGGCGACGTGATCCAGATGCTCAACATCGGCGGCGTGCTCGGCGTGTGCGACTCGGTCAATCCCGAGAAGGGACGGCCGTTCGACTGCCGCGTGCTCGGCGTCGTGCTGCACTTCCCGTACCTCGGCGAGCGCATCGGCGTGCCCGCACGCGTGGGCTATCGCAAGCTCGATCCGAACGCGAAGCTCGACACGCGCGGCGTGCCCGTCGTCGCGCTCGCAGGCACGTGCATGGAAGCGGGCAAGACGGCGGCCGCCTGCGCCATCGTGAGCCGCATGCGGCACCGGGGCCTCACGATCAATGCGTTCAAGGCCACGGGTGTCTCGCTCCGCCGCGACATCCTGGCGATGGAAGACGCGGGCGCACGCAACACGATGATCTTCACCGATCTCGGCGTCGTCACCACGACGCGCGACAACGGCCCGGCGCTCACGCGCACGATGCTCACCGAGCTCGCCGCGGACCGGCCCGACGTCATCGTCTTCGAGCTCGGCGACGGAATCCTCGGCACCTACGGCGTCGACGCGATCCTCGACTGCCCGGACATCCGCGCCGCGCTCACCGGTGTCGTGCTGTCCGCCAACGATCCCGTTGCCGCCTGGGGCGGTGTGAAGCTCCTGCGCGAACGTTTCGGCATCGAGCCGTGCGTCGTGACCGGACCGGCCACCGACAATCAGGTGGGCGTCGAGATCATCCAGCAGCAGCTCGGCGTGCCGGCGTTCAACGCCATCAGCGACGGTGCTGCGCTCGGCGACCGGGTGATCGAGGCCATCGGCCTCAGCGGAAAAGCGAGCGCGCCATGACAGCGAAGATTCCGACGATCGTTCTCGGCGGCACGGGCTACGTGGCCGGCGAGCTGCTGCGGCTCATCGCGGGCCATCCCCGTTTCGAGCTCGCAGGGATCCTGTCCGACAGCAAGCCCGGCGAGCCCGTCGCGCGCGCCTTTCCGCACCTCGTCAGCGCGTATCCCGACACCGTGTTCAGCTCGCAGGCGGACATCGAGAAGCTCATCACCGAGCTGCCGCAGTGCGCCGTCTTCTCGGCAGCGCCGCACGGCGTCTCCGCTGCGCTGATCGACGGGCTCCTCAGGTGCGCCGAGCGGGCCGGCACGAAGCCGCGCGTCGTGGATATTTCAGCAGACTTCCGCTACTCCTCGGCGGAGGCCTACAAGGCCGTCTACAAGCACGATCACGGCGCGCCGGAGCGCCTGCGCGAGTTCAGCTGCGCCGTTCCCGAGCATCTGCAGACGCTCACGACGCCGCACGTCGCGCATCCCGGCTGCTTCGCGACCGCGACGCTCCTTGCGAGCGTGCCGCTGCTCGCGCTCGGTCTCACGGCGCCGACACTGTTCGTCTCCGGCGTCACGGGCAGCACCGGATCGGGCCGCAAGCCCGTCGATGGCACGCACCATCCCGTACGGCACAGCGATCTCTACTCCTACAATGCGCTCACGCATCGCCATGTGCCCGAGATCGCGGCATGCGCCCGTGCCGCGAGCGGCGTCGAGGCGGACTTCTCCTTCGTGCCGCACTCCGGTCCGTTCGCGCGCGGCATCCACGTGACCGTTCAGGCGCCGCTGAAGGCATCGCGCGACACCGCATCCGTGATCGGTGCGCTGCGCGAGTACTACGCGCGCGCGCCCTTCGTGCGCGTGACGGACGGCGCGCCGCGCGTGAAGGACGTCGCGACGACCAACTATGCGCAGATCTCGGCCGCCTCGAACGGCCGCACGGTCGCCGTCATGTGCGCGATCGACAACCTCAACAAGGGTGCGGCCGGCGGCGCCGTGCAGTGGATGAACCGCATGTTCGGTCTGCCCGAGACCGAAGGCCTGACCGCACCGGCACCGGGCTGGACCTGAAAGCCCTCCGGAGAACCGAGAACACCTCGCCAGAAGGAACGACGATGAACGCCGAGCTCGACACGCGCCGCACAGGCACCACTTCGCCCTCCACTGCCGCGGACGGCTCGGCGCGCGCGCCGCGCGGACACCTCGCGCGCGTGTTCGCGGAGTACCCGATCGAAGTCCTCGACGGGGAAGGCGTGTGGCTGCGTACGCGCGACGGGCGGCGCATCCTCGATCTCTACGGAGGTCATGCCGTCGCCGCGCTCGGCTATGGTCACCCGGGCTGGACGCGTGCGCTCACGCGGCAGGCCGAAGCCTGCAACTTCCAGAGCAACGCCGTCTCGATGGAAGTCCGGCACCGCGCGGCCGCACGTCTCGCGCGCTTCGGGGGCCTCGGGCTCGACACGGTCTTCTTCGTCAACAGCGGCGCCGAGGCCAACGAGAACGCGCTCAAGATGGCCTTCCGCCTGACCGGACGGCCGCACGTCGCTGCCGTCGAAGGCTCGTTCCACGGCCGCACCGCGGCCGCCGGCGCGGTTACCTGGGGTGCGCGCGAGAAGTGGTACGGCTTTCCGCGTGCACCCTTCGACGTGAGCTTCATTCCGCGGCGCGACGTTTCGGCCATCGCGCAGCACGTCACCGAGAAGACCGCCGCTGTGATCGTCGAGCCCGTCCAGGGTCTCGCCGGTGCGTTCGACCTCGGCGCCGAGTTCCTCCAGGCACTGCGCCGCCGCTGCGACGAGACCGGTACGGTTCTGATCTTCGACGAAGTGCAGTGCGGCCTCGGGCGCGTCGGCTACCCGTTCGCGGCGAACATGTACGGCGTCGTGCCCGACATGATCACGACGGCGAAGGCGCTCGGAAACGGCTTCCCGTGCGCGGCGCTCATGATGTCGCCGAAGGTCGCAGCCGCCGTCACGCTCGACTCCCTCGGCACGACGTTCGGCGGCGGACCGATGGCCTGCGCCGTGATGGAAGCGGTCATCGACGCCATCGAATCCGAAGATCTGCTCGCCCGCGTGCGTCGCGTGGGCGCCTACATCCGTGAGACCTGCGTGGTGGGCCCCGTCACCGGCCACCAGGGCGCGGGATTCCTCACGGGTCTGCGCACGAGCCGGCCGGCGAAGGAGATCCAGGCCGCGCTCCTCGAGCGCAACATCCTCACCGGAACCAGCAGCGATCCGCACGTCCTGCGCCTCCTGCCGCCCTTCGTGCTCGAAGAGCAGCACGTGGATCTGCTGCGCGATGCGCTCGCGGACCTGAAGGCCTGAGCCGGTGCGGTGAGATCTCAAGAAGGCATTCCCATGAAACGCTTCCTGGACCTGGCCCACTTCGAGCGCGACGAGGTGCTCTCGCTGCTCGAGCTCGCGCGGCGTCTCGAGAATCACCCCGAGCCGCATGCGCTCACCGGCAAGATCCTCGGACTCGTGTTCTTCAACCCCTCGCTGCGCACGCTGGCCTCGTTCCAGGCCGGCATGGCGCGCCTCGGCGGCACCTCGTTCGTGATCACGCCCGGTCAGGGCACGTGGCAGCTCGAGACCCGGCTCGGCGTGAAAATGGATGGAGCGGCCGCGGAGCACGTGCGCGAGGGCATCCCGGTGCTCGCCTCGTACTGCGACGCTCTCGGCATCCGCGCCTTCGCCGACGGCAGGGATCTGCAGGCCGACCTCGCGGAGACGAACTTCAACGCGATGGCGGAGCTCGTGGACAAGCCGCTCATCAACCTGGAGTCCGCGATGAACCATCCGTGCCAGGCGCTCGCGGACTGGAAGACGATGGACGATCTCGGCGTGCCGCGGCACGGGAAGTTCGTGCTCTCATGGGTGTACCATCCGCGCGCGCTGCCGCTCGCAGTCCCAGCCGCCACGGTGCACATGGCGGCAATGCGCGGCATGCAGGTCACCGTGCTGCGGCCCGAAGGCTTCGAGCTGCCGCCGCAGGTGATGGAGAAGGCCCGCCGCGCCGCCGCGCTCGCCGGAGGCACCGTGCACGAGACGTCGGACCGCGACGAGGCGCTCGAGGGCGCGCACATCGTATACGCCAAGGAATGGGGTGCCACCGTGTGCTACGGCGACGCCGAAGCCGACGCGGAGCTGCGCCGAGGTCTCACGCACTGGTGCGTGCGCAACGACTGGTTCACGCGCACCGCGGCCGACTGCAGACTCATGCATTGCCTGCCCGTTCGCCGCAACACCGCGGTGGCGGACGAAGTGCTCGACGGACCGCGCAGCGTGGTGCTGCGCGAGGCTCACAACCGCCTGATCGTGCAGATGGCGGTGCTCTATCGAATGCTCAGAGGAGTCCAGTGAAGTGATCATGCATCGAGCGGATCAGGCGCTCGCCATTCGCGCACTGAAGAACGCCGCGCCGTACATCCGCATGTACAAGGGCAAGATCTTCGTCGTGAAGGCGGGCGGCGGCGTGTTCGGCGATATCGCCTCCACGCGCGTGCTGATCGAGCAGATCGGCATCCTGCACTACTTCGGCGTGCGTGTCGTGCTGGTGCACGGCGGCGGCCCGCAGCTCACGGAGCTGTCCGACGCCCTCGGCGTCTCGACGCGCATGGTGCAGGGCCGGCGCGTCACGGACGCGAAGACCATCGACGTGACCTCGATGGTGCTCAACGGACTCATCAACACCCGCATCCTCGCCATCTGCCGCGACCTCAACATCGACGCCGTGGGCATCAGCGGCGTGGACGCCGGGCTCGTGCGCGCGCACCGCCGGCCGCCGGTGAAGCTCGAGGAGAACGGCGAGACCGTGGACTTCGGCTTCGTCGGCGACATCGACGGCATCGATACGACCGTTGTCCGCAAGCTCCTCGACAACGGCCTGATGCCGGTGGTGAGCCCGCTGTCGGCGGACGAGAACGGCGTGCTGCTCAACATCAACGCCGACACGGTCGCCGCGGCGCTCGGCGCCGCGCTCAACGCGGAGAAGCTGATCCTCTGCACGGGAGCGCCCGGAATTCTCGAACGCGTCGACGATCCGGGCTCGCTGATCTCCTACACGGATCTCAAGGGCCTGCAGCGTCTGAAGGAGAACGGCTCGATCAAGGACGGCATGCTGCCCAAGGCCAAGGCGATCGAGGAAGCCATCCGCGGCGGCGTGCGCCGCGTGCACGTCGTCTCGTACAAGGCGCCGGAAGGCATCCTCGCCGAGGTCTTCACCAACGAAGGCACCGGCACGCTGGTCGTCGCGGACATCAATGCGCTGACGCCGGCCGAGCTGACAGCGTCCTGAAAGGCGGTTCGCGAGCCGTGAGCTTCCTCTGGGACAAGGGCAAGCCGCTGGACGAGCGCGTCCTGCGCTACACCGCGGGCGAGGACTACGCGCTCGACGAGCGCCTGGTGGCCTACGACGTGCGGGCCTCCATCGCGCATGCCGAGATGCTGCATGCGCAGGGGCTCCTCTCGCGCGAGGACCTCGACGCCATCCGCTCGGGGCTCACGGCGCTCGGCGAGGAACACGCGCGCGGCGAATGGCACATCGAGCTCAGTGACGAGGACGGTCAGACGGCGCTCGAGAAGCGGCTGACCGCGCGCATCGGGCCCGCCGGCGGGCGCGTGCATCTCGGCCGCTCGCGCAACGATCAGGTGCTCACCGCTCTGCGCCTCTATCTGCTCGATGTCGTCGAGGAGCTCGCCGCGGGCGCGGCGGCAGTCGCCGAAGCGCTCGGCCGGCTCGCGGCGCGCGAGGCGAATACGGTGCTGCCCGGCTATACCCACATGCAGCAGGCCATGCCGAGCTCGGTACCGCTGTGGGCGGGCGGGTTCGCGAGCGAAATTCGCGACGACGCCGAAGGTCTGCGCCTCGTGCGCCGGCGCATCTCGAAGTGCCCGCTGGGTTCCGCCGCAGGCTATGGCACGCCGGGCCTGCCGATCGACCGCGAGGCGACTCGCGCGGCGCTCGGCTTCGACGTCGTGCACGAACCCGTCACTGCCGTGCAGCTCTCGCGCGGCAAGGCCGAAGCGCAGCTCCTCTTCGAGATCTCGCTGCTGATGCAGGATCTCGGCCGTCTGGCAGCCGACGTGCTGCTGTTCTACACGCAGGAATTCGCCTTCCTCGAGCTGCCCGACGCGTTCACGACCGGCTCGTCGATCATGCCGCAGAAGCGCAACCCGGACGTGTTCGAGCTGATCCGCGGCCGCTCGGCCACTGCGCAGGCGTGTCTCGTGGAGGCGCTCGCGATCTACGCGAAGCTTCCTTCCGGCTATCAGCGCGACCTGCAGCTCCTCAAGGTGCCGCTCTTCAGGGCGATCGACATCGCCCGGCAGACGCTCGACCTCCTGCCTCACGCGATCGACGCGATGCGCTTCCGTCCCGAGCGCATCCGCCTCGATCCGGCCATTCACGCGGCGGAAGCCGCGAACGCGCTCGTCGTCTCCGAGGGAATTCCGTTCCGGGAAGCCTACCGGCGCATCGCCGAGCAGCTGAACCGGAAGAGCTGATCGGGCACGCGCGCCTCCTTTTCGCGATGCGACCGGCATCGCGGCCCGGCACATCCGCGCCACGTTCAGACGCGACCTACGCGTGCGCCTCTTCCGTGAGCCGCTCGCGCACCCGGCCGTAGGTGCTGCCCCACGCGTCCGTCATCTTCGAGCGCACTTCCCAGAGCTGCGGGAAGAAGCGGTGACGGGCGCCGCGCTCGAGCAGCTCCACCGGGCGCCCCTTGAGGGACGCCGCATCGGGTCCGATGGACCGATGGATGAGCAGGATGTGGTGCCAGCGGAACTTCTGGAACAGCTCGTCGAGCTCCGCGAGGCATTCGGCGATCGCGTAAGCGTCGTCGTGCGTGTACTGCGAGTCGTACACCTGCTCGATCGTGCGGCCGCGCCCCTTCAGGTACACCGCCTCGTAGGTGCGCCACAGGTGCGGCGGCATCTGCATCAGCACGCGAAAGCCGGGCGACTCCTGCCCGCTGCCGTTGCCGAGCTGCAGCCGGATCTGCTGGTACTCCTTCGGTGACATCGTCTCGAGGAGCGCGAGCTGCTCGGTCATGAGTTTCAGGAGCAGGTGGCAGCGGCGGAACAGCGTGATCGCACGGAAGCTCTCCGCCTTCTCGAGACATTCGTCGACGTCGAGCAGCGTGTACGCGAGGAGCTTCATCCACAGCTCCTCGACCTGGTGGACGATCTGGAACTGCAGCTCGTCGCCGTTGCAGAGGGCCTCGAAGGGTTTCTGGCACGACAGGAGCTTCGCCGTGTCGAGGTACACCTCGTAGTCGTGGCCCCTGAAGGTGCCGAGCTCCGTATAGAAGTGGAGGCGGTCCATGGACGTCCGTTGCTCGATGCGCGATCCGGCCTTCGAGCTTACGAGGGAAGCGCGCGAACATTGTCCGTAAAGTGGACTTCTATTCCCGGCCGGTGTAGAACGACAAGCATCAAGACCGGGCCTCTTGAAGAACAATGTTCGACAGGGTTGATACCGCGCTGCTGCGGAGCCTCGAGCAGGACGGCAGGCAGTCGTTCGCCGAGCTCGGGCGTCAGGTGGGGCTCTCCAAGACTCCCTGCTGGCAGCGGGTACAGGCGCTCGAACGCGCCGGCGTGATCCGCGGCTATCACGCGGAGCTCGACCCGCAGAAACTGGGGCTCCAGGTGCATGCCTTCGTTCACGCCACGATCGACGCGACGAAGCACGACGAGTTCGAGGCCGCCGTGATGCGTCACCCGTCGATCCTGCAGTGCTTCACGACCGCAGGCGAGGCGGACTACCTGCTGCACGTCCTCGTCCCGGACATCTCCGCGCTCGACACGCTGCTCCGGGAAGGCATCGCGCGCATGCCGGGCGTCCAGCGCAGCGTGACGACGGTCTGTCTCAAGACGATCAAGCGCCGCTCGGCGATCTCGGACTGCCTGCGCTGAAGCGGTGGCGTTTCGTCCGGACCGCGTCCGGGCGGCCGCTTCGGGTAGACTCCGGTTCCGTGAGCATCTGGAAGACTCCCGCCACGCTCGAAGAGCTGCAGTCCCTGCGCAAAGGGACGCTGGTCGAGCACCTGGACATCCGCTTCACCGAGATCGGCCCGGACTATCTGCGCGCGTCCATGCCGGTCGACCACCGGACGCACCAGACCATGGGCCTGCTCCATGGCGGCGCCTCCGTCGCGCTCGCCGAGACGGTGGGCAGCATCGCCGCGAACATGTGCGTCGACGGCGAGTACTACATGTGCCTCGGACAGGAGATCAATGCCAATCACCTGCGTCCGGTGCGCAGCGGACGGGTGACGGCCACCGCGCGTCCCATTCACCTCGGCTCGCGCAGCCACGTGTGGCACATCGAGATTCACGACGAGCGGGAGCGCCTCGTCTGCATCTCGCGCCTGACGATGGTCGTGCTCGAGCGCAAGGCGCAGGCCGCGGCAGGGTGAAGAGGCGCCGTTTCAGCTTCACACGAAGGAGGGCGAGCACGATGGCAGACCACATTCCGACCGCGCAGTCCGGCAGTGCGCCGACGGTGGATCCCTCGCTCGTGACCTACACGCACGTGATCTACGCCCTGCACACGCTGTCGATCCTCATCGGCCTCACGAGCGCAGCGACGGTGGTCGGCGCCTTCATATTCGGGATTCCGTCGATCATCGCCGTCATCATGAACTACGCGCGCCAGTCGGCCGTGCGCGGCACGTACCTCGAGTCGCACTTCCGCTGGCAGATCCGCACGTTCTGGTACGCCGCACTGTGGCTGCTCGTCATCGGGGCGATCTCGTTCGTGCTGATCTTCATCCTCATCGGCTTCGCAACCTGGTTCATCGGCATTGCCGCAGTGACCATCTGGGTGATCTACAGAATCGCACGCGGCTGGATCGCGCTGCGCGACGGCCGGCCCATGTACACATGAGAGACACGAGCCCACGCGCGAGGAGCACGGTGCTGGTGGTGCTGGGCGCGGTGCTGCCCGGCCTCACTGCCTGCGGCCAGAAAGGCCCGCTGTACATCCCGGACGAAGGTGGCACGGTGATCACGCGCCCCGGGGGCCGTGCGACGCCGACCGCTCCTGCGCCGCAGGAGCAGCGCCGCGAGGACGACGAGAACGACGCGGACGGCGACGGACGCTGACGATTCGCCCGCAGCCTCGCAACGCCGGGTCGGCAGCCCCCTTCCGCTATAATTCCGGCTCATTCCCTTTCGGCCGGACGCTCATCGCGTGTCTGTCTCTCACTCTCGGGGCACCGAGCCGGTGCCCGCTCAGCCTGCGGTTGGCGTGAGCGCCTCGCCCGATCTCGTCCTCGTGGACGGCTCGTCCTACCTGTATCGCGCCTTCCACGCGCTGCCGCCGCTCAGCAACTCCCGCGGGGAGCCGACGGGAGCCATGTTCGGCGTGCTCAACATGCTGCTGCGCTTCATGAAGGACTACCGGCCGCAGCGCATCGCCGTCGTCTTCGACGCCGCGGGCAAGACCTTTCGCGACGAGCTCTTCGCCGCCTACAAGGCACATCGCCCGCCGATGCCGGACGATCTGCGCGCGCAGATCGAGCCGCTGCTCGCGATCCTGCGCGCACAGGGGTTGCCGGTGCTGCGGATCGAGGGCGTCGAGGCGGACGACGTCATCGGCACGCTCGCCTGCCAGGCGGCACGCGCGGGGCTGCGCGTGCTCATCTCGACGAGCGACAAGGACATGGCGCAGCTCGTCAACGACTCGATCACGCTCATCAACACGATGACGAACACTTCGCTCGACCGCGCGGGAGTCAAGGCGAAGTTCGACGTGTATCCCGAGCAGATCGTCGACTACCTCGCGCTCGTCGGCGACAGCTCGGACAACATCCCGGGCATCGAGAAGGTCGGACCGAAGACGGCCGCGAAGTGGCTCAACAAGTACGGCACGCTGGATGCGCTCGTCGCGCGCGCGAGCGAGATCGAAGGCAAGGTCGGCGAGAACCTGCGCGGCAATCTCGCGACGCTCGAGCTGTCGCGCAAGCTCGCGACGATCCACACGGACCTCGATCTGCCGCTCTCGATCGATCAGCTCGTCCCCTCGCCGCCGGACGTCGACACGCTGCGCAGGCTCTACACGCGCTACGAGCTGCGCACGCTTCTGCGGCAGCTCGACGGGGAGGAGCCTTCGGCCACCCGATCACGTCCGGTCGCGGCCCCCGATTTCGACGTCGATGCCGCGCTCGGACTGAGCTCCGCACCACCGCTGCCCGAAGTCGCGCGCGCTGAAAGGCGGTACGAGACGATCACCGAGTGGTCAGAGCTCGAGCGCTGGCTCGAGCGTCTGCGCAGTGTCGAGCTGTTCGCTTTCGATACGGAGACCACCAGCCTCGACTACATGGCGGCCGAGATCGTCGGCGTCTCGTTCTGTGTCGAGCCCGGCGTCGCGGCCTACGTGCCGCTGCGGCACGACTACGCCGGCGCACCCGAGCAGCTCGACCGCGAGAAGGTGCTGAACGCGCTCAAGCCGATCCTCGAGGATCCCGAGCGGCCAAAGGTCGGGCACCACAGCAAGTACGACGCGCACGTGCTCGCGAACCACGGCATCCGGCTCGCCGGAGTGCGCTACGACACGATGCTCGAGTCGTACGTGCTGAACAGCGTCGCTACGCGCCACGACATGGACTCGACGGCGGCGCGTTACCTCGGGATCAGCACGATCAAGTTCGAGGACGTCGCCGGCCGGGGCGCGAAGCAGCTCACGTTCAATCAGGTGCCGGTCGATCGCGCTTCGGAGTACGCCGCCGAGGACGCGGACGTCACGCTGCGTCTGCATCACGTGCTGTGGCCGCAGCTCGAGGCCGTGCCCGCGCTCAAGCGCCTGTACGAGGAGCTCGAGCAGCCGCTGGTGCCGGTGCTCGAACGCATGGAGCGCCGGGGAGTGCTCATCGACCGGGAGCTGCTGCGGGCACAGAGCCGCGAGCTCAACGCGCAGCTTCAGGAGCTGCTCGTTCAGGCGCGCAGGGAAGCCGGGTACGAGTTCAACATCGACTCGCCCAAGCAGCTCCAGCACATCCTCTTCGACAAGCTGGGGCTCCCGGTCCTGCGCAAGACGCCGACAGGTCAGCCGTCGACTGCGGAAGACGTCCTCGAAGAGCTCGCAGCGTCGTTCCCTCTGCCGCGGATCATTCTCGAGTACCGCGCGCTGGCGAAGCTCAAGTCGACGTACACCGACAAGCTGCCCGAGCTCGTGAACCCGCGCACGGGGCGCATCCACACCTCGTATCACCAGGCGGTGGCGCAGACCGGGCGGCTGTCCTCGTCGGATCCGAACCTGCAGAACATTCCCATCCGCCGGCCGGAGGGGCGCCGCATCCGTCAGGCGTTCATCGCGCCCGAAGGCTACGTGCTGATGGCGGCCGACTACTCGCAGATCGAGCTGCGCATCATGGCGCACCTGTCCGGTGACGAGGGTCTCCTCGATGCCTTCGCGCACGACCGCGACGTGCATCAGGCAACGGCAGCCGAAGTCTTCGGCGTTCCTCTCGAGGCCGTCACGCCCGATCAGCGCAGGCTCGCGAAGACCATCAACTTCGGCCTGATCTACGGCATGTCACCGTTCGGGCTCGCACGCCAGCTCGGAATCGATCGCGGCGCCGCGCAGCAGTACGTCGACCGCTACTTCGCGCGCTACCCCGGCGTGCGCCGGTACATGGACGAGACGCGCGCCCGCGCGCGCGAGCTGGGCTACGTGGAGACGGTCTACGGACGGCGGCTCTACCTGCCGGAGATCCGTTCCCGCAACAAGCAGCAACAGCAGGCAGCCGAGCGCAGCGCGATCAACGCACCGATGCAGGGCACTGCGGCCGACATCATCAAGCGGGCGATGATCGCGGTCGACGCATGGTGCGAGCGAGAGTCCGCGCCTGCGCGGCTCATCATGCAGGTACACGACGAGCTCGTGCTCGAGGTCCGGAAGGACGCCGTCGAGAAAGTGACCGCAGCGGTCCGCGAGTGCATGGTCAACGCAGCCGAGCTCAAGATCCCCCTCAAGGTCGACATCGGAACAGGCGCCAACTGGGACGAGGCGCACTGACCGTCGCTTTTCCGCAACAGTTCGCCATCGGGCACGGTGCTGGCTAGGGTCACGGCCGGTGCCGGGCGCCGGCGGTTGCGCGCCGCCCCAGCCCGCGCCGGCAATCAGACAATGGAGACCAACGCATGCAAAGACTGGCACTCGTGACGGCACTCGCCCTTCTGGGCGGCGCCGCCCACGCAGCGGACAACGGCATCTACCTCGGCGCTGGCGTGAGCCAGGCCAAGATCGACGGCGTCGGAGAGGATTTTGGGGTCGACGATCTCAATGACTTCGAGCTGGACGACACGGCGTGGAAGCTCATCGCCGGCATCCGTCCGCTCGACTTCATCGCGGTCGAGGTCAACTACATGGACCTGGGCAGCGAGCGCGCCGCTCTGAGTGCCGCAGGGAACGTCGACGTCGAAGCCAAGGCGCTTGCAGGCTACGTCGTCGGGTTCCTGCCGCTACCGCTGCCGCTCCTCGACGTCTACGCGAAGGCGGGACTCGCCTACTGGGAGACGGAAGGGTCGTTCAGCGGACCTCTTTCGCTGAATTTCGACGACGATGGCACCGAGTTCGCGTACGGTTTCGGTGCTCAGCTCCGTTTCGGGAGCCTTGCAGCCCGGCTCGAGTACGAGAAGTTCGATATCGACAACACCGACGGGCTCGAGCTGCTCACGCTGGGCGTCACCTGGACCTTCCTGTAGCGGCAACGACACAGGCGGACTTCCAGATCCCTGATTTTCCAGGAATTTTTTCTGGAGCATTCTTCGGAACTTCGGGGGACCTCATCCGTCTAATGCCGTGAGTGCCTCCAGCACTCCCCGCTTCCCTCCCTGAGCGGGTCAACCCGGTTCATGAGACCTGTGCCGGGTTAGTCTGCCCCGGCGACCTCGCCAGAGATCGCCGGGGTCTTTTTTTGCACGTTCACCGCCGCGAGCGGCGGAGGCGGCTCATGCAGTGAGCCAGCTCCGGAGCACCCGCTGCGCCTCGTCCACTCCCGTCTTGTCGAGGGACGAGAAGAGCTGCACCGACGCACGCCCCTCCAGCGCCTCCTTCGCGGCCCGCAGGACGCGTGCACCCTCGCTTCGGGACAGCTTGTCCGACTTGGACAGCAGCACGTGCACCTTGCGTTCCGCGGGATCCGCCCAGGCGATGAGCTCCTCGTCCATCGGCGAGATTCCGCGACGCGCGTCGACGATGAGGAAGAGTCCGCGAAGCGAGGTGCGCCGGCGCAACGCCTCGAGGAGCGGGACCCACTTGCGCCGCTCCTCTTCCGGAACGCTCGCGTAACCGTACCCCGGCAGGTCCACGAGACGCTGGTTCGGCCCGAGCGCGAAGTAATTGAGGAGGCGGGTGCGGCCGGGGGTGCGGCTCGTGCGCGCCAGGGACCGGCGCTGGGTGATCGCATTGATGGCGCTCGACTTGCCGGCGTTGGAGCGGCCCGCGAACGCGACCTCGATCCCCACGTCCGGCGGGAATTGCCGCGGGTCGCCCACGCTCAGCAGGAAGCTTGCTTCGGGGAAGCGGCTCACGTCGGTAAAGGTACGAGGGAGGAAGCCGTGAGGCTCTAGTGTACAATTCGCCGCCCTCTCAGCACCTTCCGGAGCAACGGACGAATGTCGAAGACGACGCAGATCGGGTGGGTCGGGCTCATCGTGCTCGCAGCCGCGATGGCCGGTGCGAACGCTCAGGAGACCGCGAGTGCCACCCCGACGAGCAGCAACCTGCCCTATGTCGACGGGTCTGTCGAAGAAGGCGCCTCCAAGGCGGCCACCTGCGTCGCCTGTCACGGCATGAACGGCAACAGCGTGAACCCGGAGTGGCCCAACCTCGCCGGGCAGAGCGCGGTCTACATCGCCGAGCAGCTCAAGCTCTTCCGCGCGGGCGTACGGACCGACCCGGTGATGCAGCCGCTCGCGGTGGGTCTGTCGGACGACGACATCGCCGACCTCGCTGTGTATTTCGCGGCGCAGACGCCGTCCGGTCTCGAGGCAGACCCCTCGTACTGGGAGGCGGGCGCAGCGCTGTACCGCTCCGGCGATGCGGCGCGCGGCATCCCGGCCTGCATCGCCTGCCACGGACCCGTCGGCCGTGGCAACCCGGCTGCGGGCTACCCGGCGCTGCGCGCACAGCATTCCGTCTATACGGTGAAGCAGCTCAACGCCTACGCGAACGGAACGCGCTATGAGGAAAAAGCTGATTCGCCGATCACGAGCCGCAACGGCGCGATGATGGTCACGATCGCCCAGCGTCTGACGCCGGAGGACATCCGCAACGTGGCCTCGTACCTGCAGGGCATGCGCTGAAGCGTGTGCCCGCGGATTCGCACCGGCGGGTAGAACCACCGCACGGACGCACCGATCAGACATTCGAGAGGTTCCCGATGAACCGAACGCTGTTCTTCGCCGCTCTCGCCGTACTGGGTCTCGCCGCCTGCGAGCGTTCCGAAACGCCGACTCAGCCCGGCGCCGAGACGGTGTCGCAGCCGTCCGCAGAGACGACCGAATCGCAGCGGGAGGCGGTCACCGACACCGCACCGGCGGCGCCGCAGGACGAGTCCGACGCCGCGACGCAGTCACAGGAAAGCGCCGGCGAAGAGACGACCGATACCGGCGAGCCCATCGGTCAGGCGGGCAGCAGCGCTTCGCTCGAGCGGCTTGCCGCTCTGCCTGCCGCGCAGCAGCTCCCGTCGGGTCGCTGGAAGGCCGGCGTGCACTACGAGCCGATCGTTCCGGCACAGCCCACGAACGTGGCGCCCGGCAAGGTCGAGGTGACCGAGGTCTTCTGGTACGCCTGCAGCCACTGCTACGCGCTCGAGCCCTACATCGCGAGCTGGCAGAAGAACAAGCCGGAGTACATCGAGTTCGTGCGCGTTCCGGTCATGTGGGGCCCGGTGCACCGTGCGCACGCGCGCCTCTTCTATACGCTCGAGGCGCTCGGCCGGAGCGACCTGCATCCGAAGGTCTTCGAGACGATCCACCAGCGCCGCAACATGCTCGTCGCGAACGACGAGGAGCGCACGCTGCAGCTGCAGCTCGAATTCGCGAAGAACAACGGCATCGAACCCGAGGAGTTCCGCAAGGCCTACCAGTCCTTCAGCGTGAACTCGAACCTGCAGCGCGCCGAGCAGCTCACGAAGCGCTACCGCGTCGAAGGCGTTCCGTTCATCGTCGTGAACGGCAAGTACTCCACGGACGTCGGAATGGCCGGCGGCCAGAGCAACCTGCTCGAGCTGGTGAACGATCTGGCGGCCGCCGAACAGCGCCGCTGATTCGCGAGGCGGGCCGGCCGTGAGCCGTCGGTGCCACGCGGCCCCGTATCCCCGCCGGGCCGCTGCCGGGCGCAGCCCGTGCTGACTGCGTACGTCCCGGGACCGCAAGGACTCGCTCGCCTCGAAGGCGACAACGGCGCCGCGTCCCAGGACGTCGTCTGGTTCGATCTTCTGGAGCCCACCGAAGCGGAAACGCGCCTCGTCGAGGAACGTCTGGGCATCGAGCTGCCCACGCGCGAGGAGATGCGCGAGATCGAGGCGTCGAACCGCTTCTACGAGGAGGGCGGCGCGCTCTACATGACGGCCACGATCGTCACGAAGCTCGACACCGATCTCCCGGAGAGCGCGCAGGTGACGTTCGTCCTCACCGGCTCCCGTCTCGTGACGAACCGCTACGTCGACCCGCTGCCGTTCCGGCGTTTCATCGCGTATGCAGAGCGTCACCCTGCCGTGTGCAGCTCAGGCGCGTTACTGTTCGCCGGGCTCCTCGAGTCGATCATCAACCGCATCGCCGACGTGATCGAGCGCGCGGCGTACGATCTCGACGGAATTTCCCAGGACGTCTTCGCCCGCAGGAGACGCGCGGAGCGCGATTTCCGCCGCGTACTCGAGCGCGTGGGCCAGAGCGGCGAGCTGATCTCGAAGATTCATGAGTGCCTCGTGAGCCTCGGGCGGCTGCTCGCGTTCGTTCAGCAGTCGCCCAACCATCACCTCACGCAGGAGGTGCGCTCGAGGCTGCGGACGGTCACGCGCGACATCGCGGCGCTTTCCGACCACTCGACGTTCCTCGGCAACAAGGTGACGTTCCTGCTCGAGGCGACCCTCGGGATGATCAACATCGATCAGAACGACATCCTGAAGATCTTCTCGTTCGTGACGGTCTTCCTGCTGCCGCCTTCGGTGATCGCCGCGTTCTACGGCATGAACTTCCAGCACCTGCCCTGGCTGCGCGAGCCCTGGGGTCCATGGGCCGCGCTCGCTGCGATGATCGCGTCTTCGTTCGTGCCGTACCTGATCTTCAAGCGCCGCCGGTGGCTCTAGGCCGTCCGGCGCCTGCGGCAAGGCATGCCGCCGCTCGGGCTCGAGCGGCGGTGCCGGAATCGCGAATGGCGCGCCCGACTGGATTCGAACCAGCGACCTGCAGCTTCGGAGGCTGCCACTCTATCCAACTGAGCTACGGGCGCGTGTGCGTGGAGGACCGCCCCGGCGGAAAGTGCACGGCGGGGCCCGCGATGATACGCGGAAATACGCATCCCAGTCTATTTCGGCCGGGGATTTCAGCCGCTATACTGCGCCGCTGATTTTTCTGGCCCTCCGCGGAAAGAGAATCGTGAGCAAGCAGGATACGCACTTCTTCAACGTCTTCAGTCTGGTCATCGGCCTCCTGGTCGCCGTCGCCATCCTGCTGTTCGCGCTCTCACGCATCGTGGCCGGCCGCACGCAGGGGCAGCAGGTCATCGTCGACCCCGAGTACGTCGCGAGCGTCGAGTCGCGCATTGCGCCTTTCGCCCGCGTGGCCATCGCCGGTCAGGACAACAGCGCCCTCGCAATCGTGGAAGAGACGCCCGCGGGAGGGGCCGGCGGGGCCGCTTCAGCGCCGACCACGGCCGAGGACGTCCTCAACGTGGCCTGCAACGCCTGCCACGGTCAGGGCATCGCCGGTGCCCCGCGCGTGGGCGACGCGGCTGCCTGGCGGCAGCGCATCGCCAAGGGCAAGGACGTGCTCTACATGCACGCGATTCAGGGCTTCCAGGGCGAGGCTGGCCTGATGCCGGCCAAGGGCGGCCGTGCGGACATCCCCGACGACCTCGTCCGCGCCGCGGTCGACCTGATGGTGCAGAAGAGCCAGTGATCAGCCTCCGGGCTCGTCGAGCGCCCGCTTGAGCAGCAGCGCCTCGGCGATGTGCGCCGGGCGCAGCACGTCGCTTCCCTCGAGATCGGCGATGGTCCGCGCGACGCGCAGCGTGCGGTGGTAGCTGCGCGCCGAGAAGCCGAAGCGGGCGCGGGTCTTCTCGAGGACGCGTTCGCCCTCCTCGTCCGGTCTGCAGAACCGCTCCAGCTCGTGAATGGTGAGCCGGGCGTTGAGCTTCCCGGCACGCGCGAGCTGGCGCTCGCGCGCCGCCTGGACGCGCCGCGCAACGGTGGCGCTGTCCTCTCCCGTGTCCGCGCCTCCCGCGAGCTCCGCCGCCGTGACCGCCGGCACCTCGATGCGCAGGTCGATGCGATCGAGCAGCGGACCGGAGATCCGTGCGCGGTACTGCGCGAGCCTCGCCGGTGAGCAGCTGCAGCGGCCGGAAGGGTCGCCGAAGTAGCCGCAGGGACAGGGATTCATCGCGGCGACGAGCTGAAACTCAGCGGGATATTCGGCCTGCAGCGCCGTGCGCGACACGGCGACGGTGCCGGTTTCGAGAGGCTCGCGCAGTGCCTCGAGCACGCGCCGATCGAACTCGGGCAGCTCGTCGAGAAACAGCACGCCGCGGTGCGCGAGGCTCACCTCACCGGGCCGCGCGTGAGGCCCGCCGCCGACGATGGAGTGTGCAGAAGCAGTGTGATGCGGCGCCCTGAATGGGCGCACGCCGAAGCTGCGCATGTCGAACCCCGAAGCGCTCACCGACGCGATCGTCGCGACTTCGAGTGCTTCGGCGCGGGTGAGCGGCGGCAGCAGTCCCGGCAGACGCTGCGCCAGCATGCTCTTGCCCGCACCTGGCGGTCCGATCATCAGGAGGCTGTGTCCACCGGCGGCTGCGATCATGAGCGCACGCTTCGCGTGCGCCTGTCCGCGCACGTCGCGCAGGTCCGGAACGTTGATCCGCCGTGGCGGCTCAGTCACTGCGACGGCTGCACTGCGCGTTTCACACGCCGGCCGCCTTCCCGCAACGTACTCGCAGACTTCGGTGAGATGCGCGGCGCCGCAGACGTCGCTGCGCATCACCATCAGTGCCTCTTCCGCATTCGCGCGCGGGACGACGATCTCGTTGCCGGCCTGCGCCGCGTGAGCGGCGGCGAGCAGCAGCCCTCGAACCGGCTTGAGCTCGCCCGTGAGCGCGAGCTCACCGTAGAACTCGCGGCGCGCGAGCGCGTCCGCACCCGAAGCCGGCCGGAGCTGCTCCGATGCGAGCAGGATTCCGAGCGCGATCGGCAGATCGAAGCGGCCGCCTTCCTTCGGAAGATCCGCAGGCGCGAGATTCACGGTGATGCGGCCGGCGGGAAACTCGAAGTTGGAATTGGCGAGCGCCGCGCGCACGCGCTCCTTGCTTTCCTTCACCGCCGTCGCGGGCAGACCGACGATGTTGAACGTAGGCAGCCCGCTGCCGAGGTGCACCTCCACGTGCACGAGCGGAGCGTGCAGGCCGATCTGTGCGCGGCTCGCGATGCGCGCAACGGCCATGACCGTCCCTGGTCGTCACTCGATCAATTGCCTGGTGAGTCGCCGGACTCCGGAGGCGGCGATGACTCCGTGTTCAGGCCCTCACGCTCCTCGAGCGCGCGCAGCCGTGCCTCGAGCGCCTCGAGCCGCGCACGCGTGCGCTCGAGCACCTTGGTCTGCGCGTCGAACTCGTCGCGCGTGACGAGATCCAGGCGGCCGAGATTCGCGCGCAGCACAGCGCGGAAATTGCTCTCGAGATCGTGCTGCACGCTGCGCAGCGCCGGCGGGACGCTCTCGAACAGGCGCCGCGCGAGATCGTCGATTCGAAACGGACTCATTGGCGGTTCACTCTTTCGGGCCGGCTGCCCTCAATTGACGCACAGGCGCTGTGCGAAGCCCCAACTCGGTGCAACTCCGCCGCCCCCGAGCACGTAAGTCCCGGAAATTCCAGCGAAAACTCGCATGGCACGGAAGCTGCACCCGGCTAGCGCACGTGCACAAGCATACGCATTGCGCGCGCGTGCGTCTGCCGGCGTTACGGGCGCGAAGCGCCCGATACGCACGAATCGTTAACTCGAGGCCGAAGCTGGGGAGCCATCATGCGCACCGTTGTGAAGACGACAACACCACCATACCGACGACTTGCGAGCGCAGCGTTCGCTCTGCTCGCGCCTGCCTTAGCCCTCGCGCAGGATGCGCCCGTAGAGACCATGGACAAGGGCGACGTCGCCTGGATGATGACCTCCGCCTTCCTGGTCATCATGATGGCGGTGCCGGGTCTGGCGCTGTTCTACGGAGGCATGGTCCGGTCCAAGAACATGCTCTCCGTGCTGATGCAGGTCTTCGTGGTGTTCTCGCTGCTCGTCGTGCTGTGGGCCATCTACGGCTACAGCCTGGCGTTCACGGGAAGCGCCACGTGGTTCGGAAGCTTCGAGCGGCTGTTCCTCTCGGGCATCACTCCTGAATCCACGGCGGCGACCTTCACCGACGGCGTCGTGATTCCCGAGTTCGTGTTCGTCGCGTTCCAGAGCACGTTCGCCGCGATCACGACCTGCCTCATCGTCGGCTCGTTCGCCGAACGCATGAAGTTCTCCGCGGTGCTGGTCTTTTCGGTGATCTGGTTCACCTTCGCGTACCTGCCCATCGCGCGCATGGTGTGGTACGGCGAGGGCTTCCTGTTCAACCAGGGCGCGCTCGACTTCGCGGGCGGCACCGTGGTGCACATCAACGCGGGCATCGCGGGTCTCGTCGGCTCGCTGGTGGTCGGCAAGCGTCTGGGCTACGGCACGACGCCGATGCCGCCGCACAACCTGCCGATGGTGATGATCGGCGCCTCGCTCCTGTGGGTGGGCTGGTTCGGCTTCAACGTCGGCTCGAACCTGGAAGCCAACGCGTTCGCCGGTCTGGTCTTCCTGAACACGCTGATCGCCACGGGCGCGGCGGTCGTCTCCTGGACCGTCGGTGAGTGGGTGACGCGCGGCACGCCGACGATGCTGGGTGCCGCATCCGGCGCCATCGCTGGCCTGGTCGCGATCACTCCGGCCTGCGGTTTCGTCGGCCCGATGGGCGCGATCGTCCTGGGTCTCATCGCCGGTCTGGTCTGCCTCTGGGCGGTCGCCAGCCTCAAGAAGATGCTGGGCTACGATGACTCGCTCGACGTCTTCGGAGTGCACGCCGTGGGCGGCATCGTGGGCGCCATCCTCACGGGCGTGTTCGTCTCCCCGGCGCTGGGCGGTGTCGGAGTGGACGACTACAGCATGGGCGGTCAGGTCCTGACGCAGACGCTCGGCGTGGTGATCACGATCGTGTGGACGGCAATCGTGGCCTTCGTGGCCTACAAGATCGCCGACCTCACCGTGGGCCTGCGCGTCACGGAAGAGCAGGAGCGCGAAGGTCTCGACACCGTGCTGCACGGCGAGCGCGCGTACAACGACTGAGGAAGGCGCACCGTTCGCCGCGTGCACTGCGGCGAACGGCCCCGGTTCGGGGCAAGAGCGAGACGGAGGCCGCGGGTTCTTCCGCGGCCTCCGTCGTTTTGGCTCCGACTGTGACGGAGTTCAAAGGACCGGCCCACCCGGACCACCCATACTGCGCCTCACCGGGGGTAAGCCTGATGCGATACGCAATTGCAGCCGCCGCCATTCTGGGCCTGGCCGCCAGCGTCGGTGCCCACGCCGACGTCTATCGGTGGGTGGACAGCGAGGGACGCGTCCACTACAGCGACCGATGGGTCCCCGGATCCGAGCTGGTCAAGGTCAATCGCAGCCGGCAGAGCCCCGAAGCCGCTGCCGCACGTGCGGCGGCAGAGCAGAACCGCCTCGCCGTGACCAGCGATCGGATCGCCGCGCAGCAGGAAGACGCACGCACCGCTCAGGCCGTCCGCGAGGACGTGGCCAAGGTGCGCGAAGAGCAGTGCAGGGAAGCGCGGGAGCAGTATCAGAAGGCGATCCGCGCCCGCCGCATCTTCCGTACCGGCAAGGACGGCGAGCGCGAATACCTCTCCGAAGCGGAAGCCGACGAGTACCGCATGCAGGCACGCAACGAGATGCTGGCGGCCTGCGGCTCGGCGAACTGATTCCCGCCCGCTGGCTTCTTCTCGTCCTGCACGCGCGCTAAAGTGGCGCCGGGCGGCGGCGGGCCGCCGTCGTTCCGTATTCGCCGGTTTTCTCCTCCATGCGTACAGGCTTCATCGGACTCGGCGCCATGGGCGCCCACATGGCACGCAATCTCCACAAGGCCGGGCTGCTCGCGGCCGTCTGGAACCGGACGGCGGCGAAAGCGAAGGCGCTCGCCCGGGAGCTCGGCTGTCGTGCTCCGGACTCGCCGGCCGACCTCGCGCGCGAGGTCGACGCGGTGGTGATGTGCGTTTCGGCGGACGGCGACGTGCTCGAGGTCGTGGAGAAAATCGCCCCCGCGCTGAAGAACGGTGCGCTCGTCATCGACTGCTCGACGGTGAGCGCCGAGACCGCACGGCGGGCGGCACAGATGCTCGCGCCGCGCGGCGTGCAGTTCCTCGACAGTCCGGTGAGCGGCGGCGTCGAGGGCGCCCGTGACGGCACGCTCGCGATCATGGTCGGCGGAGAGGAGGAAGCGTTCGAGCGTGCGCAGCCGATCCTGAAGGCGCTCGGGCGAACGATCACGCACTTCGGTCCGAGCGGCAGCGGGCAGGCGGCCAAGGCGACCAATCAGATCATGTGCGCCGGAATCATCGAGACCGTCGCCGAGGCGATGGCTTTCGCGCGCGCACAGGGGCTGCCGCTCGACAAGCTCGTCGACACCCTGGGCAAGGGTGCGGGTTCGAGCTGGTACTTCGTGCACCGCGCGCCCTACATGATCCGCGGCAGTTACCCCGCGGGCTTCCGTGTTCGCCTGCACGCGAAGGATCTCGGCATCTGCCGCGACATGGCGGCGCGCTTCGGCGTGAGCCTGCCCGTCGTGGAGCGCATGCTCGACGAGTACGCGAAGCTCATCGACCAGGGATACGGTGACGAGGACATCTCGGCCACCTTCCGGCTCAAGGCCGAGCTGTTCGAGCGGGCCGCGGGCAGGGACGAAGCCGCGCCCGCGCGCGGCAAATGAAACGCCGGCCGCGCACCGAACCCGAGCGTTTCTTCCTGCCGGATTTCTGCGCCTCGCGCGCGGTGCTCGTCCTCGTTCTGATCGTCGAGCTCACCGCCGTGGTGCTCACGCTCGCGCGTGCGAGCTCGTCCATCGGATTCTGGACGGATCTCGCGCGCACCTCCGCCTTCCTGCTGTGGATCGGGCTCGCCGGCGCCGCGCTCCTCTGCTGGCTGCGGCCGCGGTTCGAGCGCCTGACCGTCGCGCAGGGCTCGGCTGCCGTTCTCGCGACGATCACGCTGCTCATCGCGGCGATCTCCGAAGCGGCGTTCCTGTTCGGTCGCAGCGAGATCGCCGAAGCGACGGGAACCGCCGGTCTGTTTCCGCAGCAGCGCTGGCCCTTTCTCGCACGCAACGTTGGAATCGGCTTCGTGGTGAGCGCGCTCGCGCTGCGCTACTTCTACGTCACGCACCAGTGGCGCCGTAACGTCGAGATGCAGGCCCGCGCCCGCGTGCACGCGCTCCAGGCGCGTATCCGCCCGCACTTTCTCTTCAACAGCATGAACACGATCGCCGCGCTCACCCGCTCGGATCCTTCCCTCGCCGAGCAGGCCGTGCAGGATCTCGCCGACCTCTTCCGCGCGAATCTCAGCGAGAAGCGCAACACGATCACGCTCGAGGAGGAACTCGAAGTCGCGCGCATCTACCAGCGCATCGAGCAGCTGCGCCTCGGCGACCGGCTCAAGGTCGTGTGGGACATCGGATCGCTGCCGATGCGGGCGACGGTTCCGGGACTGCTGCTGCAGCCGCTGCTCGAGAACGCCATCTATCACGGCATCGAGCCGCTGCCGCAGGGCGGCACCGTGACGGTGACCGGCGAGCTCTCCGGAGGCCTCATCACCATCGTCGTACGCAACCCGGTCGCGGGCGGTCAGAGCGAGCGCGAGGGAAACCGGCTCGCGCTCGCGAACATCCGGGAACGACTCGCGCTGCTCTACGGGGAACGTGCCCTCGTGAAAGCGGGCCGCTTCGACTCCGAGTACATCGTCACGCTGCGCTTCCCGTACGTGGAGAGTCGCGCCAAACTCACGGCATGAAGCTGCGAGTGCTGATCGTCGACGACGAGCCACCCGCGCGCGAACGCCTCCGGAGCCTGCTCGCCGAGATCGAGAACGTCGAGCTCGCCGGCGAAGCGTCGAACGGCGAGGAGGCACTGCGCATGGCGGTCGATCTGTCTCCGGACGTCGTGCTGCTCGACGTGCGCATGCCCGGCATCGACGGCATCCAAACCGCGCGCCAGCTCGGCTCGCTCACCGAGCCGCCGGCCGTGATCTTCACTACCGCGTATGACGAATACGCTATCAACGCCTTCGACGCCCAGGCCGTCGGCTACCTGCTGAAGCCCATCCGCAAGGAGCGGCTCGAAGCGGCGCTCGCGCAGGCGGGGCGTCTCACGCGGCCGCAGCTGCAGCGCATCGCCTCCGCCGGCAACCGTGAGCGGCGCACGCACATCGCCGCACGGCAGCGCGAGGGCGTGCGCCTGATCCCGATCGAGAACGTGCTCTACTTCTTCGCGGATCAGAAGTACACGACCGTGCGGCACACCGAAGGCGAGCACCTCATCGAGGACTCTTTGCGCTCGCTGGAGGAAGAGTTCGGTCCCGCGTTCGTGCGCATTCACCGCAGCGCGCTCGTGAGCGTACGTCACCTGCAGTCGATCGAACGCAACGCCGACGGCCAGTACTTCGTCCGCATCCGCGGCTGTGCGGACCCTCTGCAGGTGAGCCGCCGCATGGCCTCCGAGCTGCGCGAGCGCTTCAGGCTCTGAAGCCGCACCACGACCGCCGGCGTATCGCGCCGTGACGGCCGTCCGCCGGAAGCCACCTCAGCCGCCCGTGGTTCCGCTGAGCGCGTCGGGCGCGAAGTCGAAGGAGTCGAAGTACAGCCGGTCCGCGGGCAGGCCCTGCGCCGGAAACGATGCCCGGATCGCCTCGATCATCTCCGGCGGACCTGCCGCATAGACCTCGAAGCGGCCGAGATCGGGATGCTCGGCGAGCGCCGTCTCGTGCACCCAGCCGAGACTGCGATGGGGAGCCTCCGCACCGGCCGCATGCGACAGCACCGCCCGGAAGCGCAGGAACGGATGGCGCCGCGCCCACTCGAGGACGAGCGCTTCCTCGTAGAGATCGTCGGCAGTGCGTGCGCCCCAGTACAGGTGGATCTCGCGCTCGATGCCCTTTTCGAGCACGTGGCGCAGGATCGACTTCATCGGTGCGAATCCCGTGCCGCCGGCGACGAGCAGCACGGGACCTGCGCCCTCGCGATAGACGAACTGTCCGAGCGGTCCCTCGATGCGCAGCAGCGAGCCGACCTGAAGATCCCGGAACAGCCGTGAGGTGAACCCGCCGCCCGGCACCTGCCGCACGTGCAGCTCGATGAGCGACGGCTCGTGCGGGGGGCTCGCGATGGAGAAGCTGCGGCGCCGGCCGTCCTCGAGGAGCACGTCGAGGTACTGCCCAGCATGGAACTCGAGCGGCTCGACGGCGGGCAGCCGCAGCATCACCCGCACCACGTCCGGCGAGAGACGCTCGAGAGCCGCGATGCGGCAGGGAAGAGACTTGATCTCGACATCGGCCACGCTCGAGATCGGCCGGGCTTCGACCACCAGATCGTCGAGCGGGCGCGCCTGGCACAGCAGCACCCAGCCCTCGCGCTCTTCCGATTCGGCGAGCCCGAGCGGGCGACGCCCGTCGGGGTAACGGATCCGTCCCGAGAGCAGGCGGGCGCGGCACGAGCCGCAGTGTCCGGCCTTGCAACTGTGCGGGAGGTTGAGGCCCGCAGCGAGCGCAGCGGCCAGGACGTCGCGCTCCCGGCCGCAGGTGAACTGCCGGCCGTGGGGCACGATGCGGACCTGTGCCTCGGATGCGACTCCGGGTGGGTCTTGGCGGACGCCCATCGTGCTATTCTCGCTTCCATGCGCATCGACTTCACGAAGATGCACGGCCTTGGCAACGATTTCATCGTGTTCGATGCGCCGAGCGATGGAAATCTGCCGACCCCGGAGCAGTTCCGGCGCCTCGCCGAGCGCCACACCGGCATAGGATTCGACCAGGCCCTCGTGCTCGAGAAGCCGCGCCGTGCGGACACGTGCGTCTTCTACCGCATCTTCAATGCCGACGGTGCCGAGGTCGAGCAATGCGGCAACGGCGCGCGCTGCATCGCCGCCCTCCTCTACCGGCGTGGCGCCGTCCCGGCGGGTGAGTTCACGATGGACAGCCCCGGAGGGCTCGTGCGCGCACGGGTGCTCGATCGCGATCTCGTGTCCATCGACATGGGCGTGCCCAACTTCGACCCGCGTTCTCTGCCGTTCGAAGCTTCGAGCGAAGCCCACGTCTACGTGCTCGACGTCGGGGGCTCCGAGGTGGAGATCGGCGCGGTGTCACTCGGCAATCCGCACGCGGTGCTCACGGTGCCTTCGGTCTCCGCGGCACCGGTCGATCGCCTGGGACCCGCAATCGAGCGCCATCCGCGCTTCCCGAAGCGTGTCAATGTCGGGTTCATGGAGATCGTGGACCGCAACCGCATCCGTCTGCGCGTCTACGAGCGCGGCACCGGCGAGACTCTCGCCTGCGGTACGGGTGCGTGCGCAGCGGTCGCCGTCGGCCGCCGGCACGGCCGGCTCGATTCCGAGGTGCACGTGCACCTTCCGGGAGGCGAGCTGCGCGTCGACTGGCCCGGCCCCGGCGAGCACATCTGGCTCACAGGTCCGGCAGAAGTGTCCTTCGAAGGCCACGTGAACATCTGAAATTCCGAATCACAGTTTCCGGAGTCCCCAAGAGATGACCACCCGAGAGGCTCGCGGCCTGAACCCGGCGGAAGCCGAGGAAGAGTCCGTCGCCCGCTATCTGCAGCAGCACCCCGACTTCTTCGAGCGGCACCTGTCGCTGCTCGCGCGGCTGCGTCTGCCGCACGCGCGAGGCGGCGCCACCGTCTCTCTCATCGAGCGGCAGGTGGAAGTGCTGCGGGAACGGCACGCCGCGATCGAGCGCAAGCTCTCCGATTTCGTGAGCGTCGCGCGCGCGAACGACGCGATCGCCGAGAAGGTGCATCGCTTCACGCGCCGCCTCATGCGCACCGTCACGCGCGAGGCGACGATCGAGCAGATCGAGGCGAGCCTCCGCGAGGACTTCGATGCGTTCCACTCCGTGCTGGTCCTCATCACCCCGCACGCCCGGGACACCGAGCAGCGCTTTCTGCGCCTCGTCGCGCCGGACAATCCGGCGCTCAAGTCCTTCGAGTCGCTGTTCGCGAGCGGCAAGCCCCGCTGCGGCCAGATCCGCGACTCGCAGCGCGAGTTCCTGTTCGGCACCGAAGCCAACGACATCGGCTCCGTGGCGCTGGCGCCGCTCGGCGATCACGGTTCGCTCGGCCTGCTCGCGCTCGGCAGCACCGATCGCGACCGCTTCCATCCGGGCATGAGCACGGAGTTCCTCGCGCGCATCGCGGACCTCATCGCCGACGCGCTGCTGCGCTTCCCCGAGCCGACGCTCTCGCCGCACAGCGGCGAGCGGGTCGCCTGATCCGGACCCGCTCACGGTGACACCCGAGGCGCTCGACTGGGTCGCGCGCTTCCGGCGGCACCTGTCCACCGAGCGCCGGCTGTCGCCGCACACGGATGCAGCGTATGCGCGCGATCTCGCCGCGCTCGTCGAGTTCTGCGACGCGCAGGGGATTGCCGACTGGAGCAAGGTGGACAGCCAGTACGTGCGCGTGTTCGCCGCGCGCTCGCATGCTGCCGGGCTCGATCCGCGCAGCATCCAGCGCCGCCTCTCCGCCGTGCGCAGCTTCTTCGGATTCCTCATGCGCGAGGGCGTGCTGAAGAAGAACCCGGCGCACGAGGTACGCGCGCCCAAGAGCGCGAAGCGTCTGCCGCGCACGCTCGATGCGGATCAGATGGCGCGCCTGCTCGAGATACCCACGGACGATCCCCTCGCCGTTCGCGATCGGGCGCTCATGGAGCTGTTCTACTCCTCGGGGTTGCGTCTCTCCGAGCTCGTCGCGCTCGACGTGACCGACGTCGATCTCGCCGACCGCACGGTGCGCGTGCTCGGCAAGGGACGCAAGACGCGCATCGTTCCCGTCGGCCGCATGGCGGCGCAGGCGATCGAGAAGTGGCTCGCGGAGCGGCCGGGGCTCGCGCGCTCCGACGAGCGCGCCATGTTCGTGGGACGGAACGGCAGACGCCTCGGCGCGCGTGCCATACAGAGCAGAGTGGCGTACTGGGCACGGCGCCAGGGGATCGGGGTTCACGTGCATCCGCACCTGTTCCGGCATTCCTTCGCCTCGCACCTGCTGGAATCGAGCGGCGAGCTGCGCGGGGTGCAGGAGCTGCTCGGGCACGCCGACATCTCGACCACCCAGATCTATACTCATCTTGATTTCCAGCACCTGGCCCGCATCTACGATGCGACCCACCCCCGGGCGCGGAAGAAATCCTGACTCGATCTCGCCCGGCGGGCCGCCCTTCAAGGAGCGGCCCGCACCAGAAGCCGCCGGCGCGAGCCGGAGCTGCGGCGCGGGCGCGTGACTTGCTGTGCACGTAACTTGCTGTCTGGACTCGATTTCCGGGACTCGCGCATGACCGAAAGATTCAATCCACATGGCACTACGATCGTCGCCGTGCGCCGCAACGGCGTGGTGGCGATGGGCGGTGACGGCCAGGTCACGCTCGGCAGCACCGTCATGAAGGCCAACGCGCGCAAGGTGCGCCGCCTGTACAACGACAAGGTGCTCGCCGGCTTCGCCGGGGGTACGGCCGACGCGTTCACGCTCTTCGAGCGCTTCGAGGGCAAGCTCGAGAAGTTCGGGAACCTCACCCGGGCCGCCATCGAGCTCGCGAAGGACTGGCGGTCCGACCGCTATCTGCGGCGGCTCGAGGCGCTGCTGCTCGTGGGCGATCCGGGCAAGCTCTTCGTGATCTCCGGCAACGGCGACGTCATCGAGCCGGAGTACGAAGTGGCGGCCATCGGCTCGGGCGGCGCGTTCGCTCAGGCAGCGGCGCGTGCGCTGCTCGAGAACACCGATCTCGACGCCCGCAGCATCGTCGAGCGCTCGCTCAACATCGCCGCGGACATCTGCATCTATACGAACCGCAATCTGGTGATCGACGAGCTCAGGTAGCCCTCGCCGGCCCGCCGGTTGCTTCCCGTGCGCATCCGTGCGCGGAGGAAGAGATGAAAGAGCCTCAGAATTCCGACTCGCCAATGACCGCCGAACTCACACCGAAACAGATCGTCCAGGAGCTCGACAAGCACATCATCGGGCAGGAAGCCGCCAAGCGCGCGGTCGCGATCGCCCTGCGCAACCGCTGGCGCCGCATGCAGGTCGACGAGAAGCTGCGGCAGGAGATCACGCCCAAGAACATCCTGATGATCGGACCGACCGGTGTGGGCAAGACCGAGATCGCGCGGCGTCTGGCCAAGCTCGCCAACGCGCCGTTCGTGAAGGTCGAGGCGACGAAGTTCACGGAGGTCGGCTACGTCGGTCGTGACGTCGAGTCCATCGTGAAGGAGCTCGCGGACGTCGCCGTCAAGATGACGCGCGAGCAGGAAATGCAGAAGGTGCGCGAGCGCGCGAAGGAAGCCGCGGAGGAGCGCGTGCTCGATGCGCTGCTGCCCCGGCCGCGCATGCTGGGCTTCTCCACGGACGAGCCCGCGCAGCCGCGCGATGCGGAAACGCGGCAGAAGTTCCGGAAGATGCTGCGCGAGGGCGAGCTCGACGATCGCGAGATCGAGATCGAGCTGCGCATGCTGCCCATGGGCATCGAGATCATGGCGCCTCCGGGCATGGAGGAGATGCAGCAGCAGCTCCAGGCCATGTTCCAGAACCTCACCGGCAACCGCACGCGCACGCGGAAGCTCAAGGTGAAGGAGGCCATGAAGCTCCTCGTCGAGGAGGAAGCGTCGAAGCTCATCAACGAGGATGAGCTGAAGGCCAAGGCGCTCAGCAATGCCGAGCAGAACGGCATCGTGTTCATCGACGAGATCGACAAGGTCACGCGGCGCCAGGAGACGATCGGCGCGGACGTCTCGCGCGAGGGCGTGCAGCGCGATCTGCTGCCGCTCGTGGAAGGCTCGACGGTCACGACGAAGTACGGACCGATCAAGACCGATCACATTCTCTTCATCGCCTCAGGCGCGTTCCATCTCTCCAAGCCCTCGGATCTGATCCCGGAGCTGCAGGGCCGTCTGCCGATCCGCGTCGAGCTGCAGCCGCTCCGCGTGGAGGACTTCGTGCGCATCCTCACCGAGCCCGACGCCTCTCTCACGGCGCAATACCGCGCACTCCTCGAAACCGAGGGCGTCAAGGTCGAGTTCACGGAGAGCGGCGTGCGCCGCATCGCCGAGATCGCGCACCACATCAACGAGCGCACCGAGAACATCGGCGCGCGGCGGCTCCACACCGTCATGGAGCGGCTCCTCGAGAACGTCTCCTTCGACGCGTCGGAGCGCAAGGGGGAGACGATCGTGGTCGACGCCGAGTTCGTCGAGAAACAGCTCGGCTCGCTCGTGAAGGACGAGGACCTGAGCCGCTACATCCTGTGACGGCGGATCAGCCGTTGATGATCTCTCCGCCGTTCGGGTGCAGCACCTGGCCGCTCATGTACGAGGCGCCTTCGCTCGCGAGGAACACGTAGGCCGGCGCCACCTCGTCCGGCTCTCCGGGTCTGCCGAGCGGAACGTTCGACCCGAAGCTCTCGACCTTCTTCTCGTCGAACGTGGCAGGTATGAGCGGCGTCCAGATCGGCCCCGGTGCCACGGCGTTCACGCGGATGCCGCTGTCGGCGAGGTTCAGCGCGAGTGAGCGCGTGAACGCGACGATCGCACCCTTCGTCGACGAGTAGTCGAGCAGCGTGGGATTGCCGCGATACGCGGTGACCGACGTCGTGTTGATGATGCGCGCGCCCTTCTTCAGGTAGGGTTTCGCGGCCTTCACGAGATAGAACATCGAGAAGATGTTCGTCCTGAACGTGCGCTCGAGCTGCTCGGCGGAGATGTCCTCGATGGACTCCCGGGGATGCTGCTCGGCCGCGTTGTTGACCAGGATGTCGAGCCTGCCGAACTCCCGCATCACGCGCCGGATCACGCTGCGGCACGCGCGCTCGTTCGAGATGTCCGCCCGGATTCCGATGCACCGGCGCCCGAGGCGCTCGATCTCGCGGCAGGTTTCCTTCGCGTCGCGCGTCTCGTCGAGATAGACGATCGCGACGTCGGCACCCTCCTTCGCGTAGGCAATCGCCACCGCGCGGCCGATACCGCTGTCGCCTCCCGTGATGAGGGCGACCTGGTCGGTCAGCCTCCCTGCTCCCCGATACTCACGCATCTGCGACTGCGGCCGCGGTCTCATCTGATGTTCACGCCCCGGTTGCCGGCGCTGCTTCTGCGCAGGCCGCGTCCGCTTCTTCTTTGCCTTGGCCATCCCTGCCTCCTCGATCCGTATCCCGATCGGCTGCCGCAAGTTGCATGCCTCACCGGGAACCTGCGAGGACGGCCGCCGCTTCCGGGTCCCTGCGGTGCGAACCGTATCGGTACGTGTAGAAGCGGGTGAACTCCGCGCCCAGCAGAAAGATCTGCGCCGAGTAGTAAACCCAGATCAGGATCAGCACCACGGAACCCGCGGCACCGTACGCCGAGGTGATCGCGCTGTTTCCCAGATAGATGCCGATCAGCGCCTTGCCGACGTTGAAAAGGAGCGCGGTGACCGCGGCACCGATCCAGACGTCCTGCCAGGCGATGCGCATTGCCGGCAGCATTTTGTAGATCGCCGCGAAGATCACCGTGGTGAAGAGGAACGATACGATGAAGTTCACCGCGTACAGCACCTTGATGCCGAGCAGCTCGCCGCCCCAGTAACGGGTGAGCGCGGTCAGCCCTGCGTTCACGATGAGCGACACCAGAAGGAGGAAACCGAAACTGAGCACGAGACCGAGCGCAAGCAGGCGGGTACGCACCATGTACGACCAGCCCTGCGTGCGCTCCGGCGGTGCGCGCCAGATCTGATCGAGCCCGTCCTTGAGCTCGGCGAGCGCGGTCGTCGCACCGACGAGCAGTGTGCCGATGCCGAGGAGCGTAGAGACGAGGCCGGCTCTCGGCCGCGCGGCGTTCTGGATCAGCTGCTCGACCGCGTGCGCGCCTTCTGCGCCGATGAGCCCGCGTGACTGATCGACGATCTCGCCCCGGGCAGCCTCCTCGCCGAAGAAGAAGCCGGCGACGGCGATTGCGATCACGAGGATCGGGGCGAGCGAGAACACCGTGTAGAACGCGAGCGCGGCGCCCTTGCGTGGAGCGCGATCGGCGATCCAACCGTTGACCGACTGGCGGATCAGTGTCCAGCTCTCGGACAGCAGCGTCGTGGCCTGGACTTGCACGGTCTTCTCCTCAATCAACCTGCCGCGCTTCGGCGGCGAGTGCTCCGTCTTCCGTGACGCTCACGAGCGCCCGGATGGGATAGTGATCGGATGCCACGCGCGCAGTCGGGGAGCGATGCACGTCGAGTGCGCGCAGCGCACTGCCGGGCCGTACCCAGATCCGATCCAGAGCCAGCCACGGCAGCCATACCGGAAAGGTGCCGCACGCCGGTGAGCGACCGAGCGCGGCCTGCAGGCGGCGCAGATTCTCACCACCGGTCCGCCACTCGTTGATGTCGCCGAGCAGCACGAGCGGAACACCCCGAGGTCCGTCGTCGAGCACTCGCAGGAGCCGTTCCACCTGGAACCTGCGTTCGCGAGTGGTGAGCCCGAAATGCGTGACGACGACGCGCACGACGGTTCCGTCCACGTCGAGGTCGACGTCGAGAGCGCCGCGCGGCTCGCGGCCGCGACCGTAGCTCAGATCGTGCCGGCGGATGTCGAGCACCGGACGGCGCGTCAGCAGCGCATTACCGTAGTGGCCGTCATGACGGATGATCGTCATCCCCGCTACGCCTCGCATGCCCGTAACATGGGCGAGGAAATCGAGCTGCATCGAGTCGTGCCCCGGACCTGCGCGATTGTCGACCTCCTGCAGGCCCACCGTGTCGCACTCGAGCTCTTCGATCACCCGCGCGACGCGCGCGGGATCGCACCGCCCGTCGCGGCCGATGCAGCGGTGCACGTTGTACGAGGCGATGTGCATCACGACTTCAGGGTGCGCACGACGGTGTGGGAACGGCAGCCACGGCGAGACCGTTCCAGACGATCGCGACGAGCGAGAACGCGGCGGCAGCGACAGCCACGTAATGGATGAAGCGATCGGTTTCGTCGCCACGATGGCGCCGTGCCGAGCCGTAGCCGCGCCAGCCTGCCCACAGCACCACGCCAACCGCCACCATCGAGACGAGCGTCGCTGCGAGGATCGCAAACGGGACGATGCCCGCGCCGAGCACCCGCATGCCGGCGAAGCCGCGCGCACAGGCGAGCGCGGCGAACACATAGGTGAAGACGAGGTTGGCAGCCCAGATCAGGAGGCCCGCCAGCATGAAGATCGTCGTGCGCGTGAAGGGACGTGTCATCGTTCACCCGACGAGCCGCGGGAAGAGATGAATCACGAGCAGCGAGGCGATGCCCTGCACCGCGGCGTACAGCCAGAGCAGACGCGTGCTGTCGAAGGTCGCACGGTGCACCGGATCGAGCAGCCGCGCATGGATGCGAGCCACACAGTAGCCCGCAAGGATCGTGAGCACGACGGAGTGGAATCCCTGCCACGCGACGAGCGTGTAGACGGCAGCACCGTATGCGGAATCCCCCGGCCGCGTACCCGTTTCGAGCTGCGCGAAGAGACCGAGGCCGAACGCGCCGAGCGCCAGCACTGCCGCCCCGACGAGACTCGCCGTGAGCGCGCCACGCTTCGCAGGCAGCGCGGCGACGAAACGATTCGCCAGCATCAGCAGCGCCCCGCTGCCGATCCAGGCTGCAGTCTCGAGCAAGCCCGAGAGTGGTTGCGGAAGTCCGGCGCCTGACGGCGGCCACGGCGACGCCGGATTGACCGTCCAGATGAAGAAGTACGTGAAGAGCAGGCAGGCGTAGATCGTGCCGTCGACGAGCAGCAGCACCACCGTCGCCCACCAGCCGTGCGAGGCCGGTCCCGTCATGGACACCGGAAGACGGATTCCGCCGCCGATGTCGACGGGCGGATGCCGGCCGGAGCGATCCGTCTCCCACACCCAGCGGAAGATCATCACGAGCGTGAAGGCGGCGGCAATGATCGCGGCAACTGCCTGCTTCACCGTCAGCAGGAAGAAGAGCGCCGCCGTGCCGGCGCCGGCGAGCGCCGGATGAGCGCTCGGTCCCGGCATGACGAGCAGATACTGAGGACGCGCCTCGATGGGGCTGGTGACGATCGTCTCTCGGCGACCGGTTGCCGTTCCGGGCAGGAAGTGCGCGCCCTGATCGACCTCCTCCCGCAGCTGCGGACGGTCCCACAGCGGATCGCGGCTCGTGATCCGTGGAATGCTGCGCGTGGCGTAGTTTTCGAGCGGCAGCCACTCGAGCGTGCCGGCCTTCCAGGGATCGGTGTTCACCTTGCCCGTGAACCGCAGGTGCAGGATGAGATCGATCGCGATCAGCAGGAATCCGGCGGCGAGCACGTACGCGCCGACCGACGAGAGCATGTTCCACGGCTCCCAGCCGAGACCGGCCGGATACGTGTAGACCCTGCGCGGCATGCCGAGCAGGCCCGAGATGTGCATCGGGAAGAACGTGAGATTGAATCCGGCGAAGAGCAGCGCGAACGCTGAGTAGCCCAGGCGGTTCGACAGGAGCCGGCCGCTCACGGTCGGTGCCCAGTAGTAGATGGCCGCGCACAGCGGAAAGACCATTCCGCCGATCAGCACGTAGTGGAAATGCGCCACGACGAAGTACGTGTCGTGCACCTGGAAGTCGAACGGCACGACGGCGACCATCACGCCGGTGAGGCCGCCGAGCACGAAGATGAAGAGGAAGCCGAGCACGAACAGCGTCGGCACCGTGAGGCGCGCCTTGCCGCGCCAGAACGTCGCGATCCACGCGAACACCTGGATGCCACTCGGCACCGATACCGCCATGCTGGCTGCCGAGAAGAAGCTCTTCGACACGTGCGGCAGCCCCGTGGTGAACATGTGGTGCACCCACAGTCCGAACGAGAGGAACGCCGTGGCGAGCATCGCGAGCACCACCCAGCGGTAGCCCACGAGCGGCGTGCGTGCCATCGTCGGCACGATCATCGAGACGATCCCTGCCGCCGGAAGGAAGATGACGTACACCTCGGGATGGCCGAACAGCCAGAAGAGGTGCTGCCAGAGGATCGGATCGCCGCCCTTCTCGGCGACGAAGAACGGCCAGTGGAACGCGCGCTCGAGCTCGAGGAGCATGGTGCCCGCGATCACCGGCGGAAAACCGAACACGATCATGCCGCCCACGATCAGCATGGCCCATGCATACACGGGCATACGGTCGAGGGACATCCCCGGCGGACGCGTACGGAGCACGCCGACCACGATCTCGATGGCGCCCGCGATCGCGGAGATCTCGATGAATCCGATGCCGAGCAGCCAGAAGTCGATGTTGAGCCCCGGTGAGTGCTCGTAGCTCGAGAGCGGCGGATAGATGAACCAGCCCGCATCCGGCGCGAGACCGAAGAAGAGCGTGCAGAAGAACGCGAGCCCGCCGACGGCGTACGCCCAGAACGCGTAGGCCGACAGCCGCGGAAACGGCAGATCGCGCGCGGCGAGCATCGCGGGGAGCAGATACACCGCGATCGCCTCGACCACGGGAATGGCGAACAGGAACATCATCACGGTGCCGTGCATCGTGAAGATCTGGTTGTACGTGTCGTGATCGAGGAGATCGTTCTCGGGCACGGCGAGCTGCGCGCGCATGAGGAGCGCGAGGATTCCCGCGAGCACGAGAAAGAGCAGCGCCGTCGCGGTGTAGTACATCCCGATGTAGGTGTTGTTGACGCGCGTGAAGAAGCGCCAGCCCTTCGGCACTTCCCACACCTTCTCGAGACGCTCGAGCTCTCCGGGAGGACGCGGCAGAGGATTGGGAAGCGGCGCGTCCGGGTCGCACCACGCCCGCTCCGACCCGGCTGTCTGCTCGACGTCTTCGACCGGCCGCGTCATTCGAGACTGTCCAGGTATGCGGCGACCGCTCGCAGCTCGCGACCGGAGAAGACTCTCGTCTCCGGCATGAGGCTGCCGGGCTTGATGGTCTGCGTGTCCGCGATCCAGCCGGCGATCGTTCCGACGTGATTGTCGAGCACACCGGCACCGAGCGAACGGCGGCTGCCGATGTGCGTGAGATCGGGCCCGAGGCGGCCATCGGCCTGTGTGCCGCGGATCGTGTGGCATGTGCCGCAGCCGCCGCGCATGAAGGCTTCGAGACCTTCGCGCAGGAACGGATCGGAAGGCGGAACGGCGGGCCGCGACTCGCGCGCGAGCCAGCGCTCGAAGTCCGCCGGGTCCTCCGCGATCACGTAGAACGCCATGAACGCGTGCTGCCTGCCGCAGTACTCCGCGCACTGCCCGCGATGGATCCCGGGGCGATCCGCGGAGAACACGAGGCGATTGACGTGTCCGGGAATCATGTCGAGCTTTCCCGCGAGCGCGGGCAGCCAGAAGCTGTGAATCACGTCGTCCGAGGTGAGAAAGAGCTCGACGGGACGGCCGACGGGCACGCGCAGCTCGTTTGCGAGCACGGTCTGGCTCCCGTCGGGATTGCGATAGCGCACCTCCCACCACCAGAGCCTGCCGATCACCTCGATCTGCAGTGCGCCCGGCACGCCCACGTCAGCGATCGACGCGCCGGTGCGATATGCGTAGACGAGCAGCACCGACAGCACCGTCACGGGAAACACGAGCCCGCCGCCGACGATCCACCGCTCTCCATCGATCGCGCGCGGGCGCGAGAAGACGGCGACCGCGGCGAGCGCCATCACGAACACGAAGATCAGTGCCGCACCGATGAAGAGCACCCAGGCGAGCTGCCCGAGAAGCGCGGCTTCGGGTCCGCCCGGCGAGAGCGCCGATTGCATGTGCAGCGCAGCGCAAGTTTCATGCCCCGCGCCCGCGCCCGCGCGAGCGGAGCGCCCCCGGGCGTAGAATGACATTACACCGGCCGGGCTCCAGGGAGGCTCATCATGCGGATCCTGCTCACCGTGCTCGTGGTCATGTCGTTCGCGGCGCCCGCCTGGGCGGACGAGGAAGCCTCCCGGCGCATCGGAAACGATCTGTTCCACGCAGGGCGCACCGTCGATGTCTCGAACGACGTACCGGGCGATGCGCTGCTCGCCGGCAATCGCGTTTCGGTGAGAGCCGGCGTCGGCGGCGACCTCGCTGCAGCCGGGCGCACCGTGAGCCTGCGCGCGCCAGTCGGTGAAGACGTGTACGCAGCCGGCGAGACGGTCACGCTCTCATCGCAGGTGAGCGGAAGTGCCCGAATCGCGGCAGGCACCATCGAGATCACCTCGGAAGCGTCGATCGCCGACGGCGCATCGCTTGCGGGCGGCGAGATCGAGTTCGATGGGCACTCGGGGCGTTATCTGCAGATCGCCGGCAACGACATCCGTCTCAACGGAAGAGTCGACGGCGACGTGGAGGTATCCGGCAATCGGCTGCGCATCGGCCCCGAAGCGGTCGTGCGGGGCAGCGTGACGTTTCGCGGACCGCGGGATGCGGAGGTCGCCGAAGGCGCGCAGATCGCGGGCGGCGTGCGCAATGTGCCGGCTGAGCGACGCAGTGGAGAGCACGGCCCGGGACGGCTCTTCGGCTTCTTCGCGATCGTCTGGCTCCTCGGCTGGGCGATCGTCGGCGCCCTGCTCCTGGCGCTGCTGCCTGGCGCCACTCGGACTCTGACGAATGCCGCGCGCGAGAGACCATGGCTCGCGCTGCTCATCGGCTTCGCGCTGCTCGTGTCTCTGCCCGCAGCCGCATTCGTTCTCGGAATCACCGTCGTCGGGATTCCGCTCGCGCTGCTCATCGTGTGCCTGTATCTCGTGCTGCTGCCGCTCGGTTATCTGACGGCGCTCGCGGCGATCAGCGACTCGGTGCTGACACGCGTGCGAGGGCCCGCGCTTTCGACCGGTCTGCGCATCGGCGCCTTCGTGCTCGCCCTGATCGTCGCCTATCTGGTGATCCAGATTCCCTTCATCGGACCGCTCATCGGCTTCCTGCTCCTGCTCGCGGGCATGGGCGGCTTGGCCCTGAGCTTCACGCGTCTGTGGCGGAGATCTCCTCCGCCGGCCGCGGCAGGTGCGTAGGAAGTATTCGCCGGGCTGTAAGGCTTACCCTGCGAGCGGTGCCGTGCGGCCGCGCCGCTTCGCTCGCCCCGGTCAGGCGTCGGACGACAACGCGGGGTGCTCTGCGAGCCAGCTTTCGAATTCCCGGATCGCCTCGTCGAACAGCGGCCGGTAAGGTGGAACCGATGCATGGCCTCCGAGCGCTACCGCGTCGCGGTAGATCTGCAGCGTGCGCTCCACCCAGGCTCGGGCCGCCGCCTCGCCGTCGCGTTGGATCAGGAACTCGATGCGCTGCAACTCGGACATTGGAGATCCTCCCACATCGCCTCAGCAGCTTTCGGGCCGGGCATGCACTGACGCAATGGGAATGGCCGTTGCTTCGGTCGATGCGCAGTCGCGGTACGCGTTCGCGTATGCTCGCAGTCGTCTGACTCCGCGTTCCCGTCGACCGACGTTCGAGGCTCGAGGATGCTGACTTTCAGGGACAGGCGCGATGCAGGGCGTCGTCTCGCGACGCGGCTCGCCGGCTACGCCGCGGAGCCCGACGTGCTCGTTCTCGCGCTGCCGCGCGGCGGCGTACCGGTCGCGGCAGAAATCGCACGCGTGCTCGGTGCGGAGCTCGACGTCTTTCTCGTACGCAAGCTCGGCGTGCCGGGCTACCCGGAGCTGGCATTCGGCGCGATCGCATCCGACGGCGTGCGCGTGCTCAACGACGACGTCGTGAGCACGATGCGCGTGACGCCGGAGGCCATCGAAGCAGTCACCAGCGCGGAGCGGCAGACACTCGAGCGGCGCGAGCGCGAGTACCGGGGCGATCGTCCGCGGCCGGACATACAGGGACGCACCGTGATACTCGTCGACGACGGACTGGCGACGGGCGCGACGATGCGGGCAGCCATCGAGGCCGTGCGCAGGCAGCAGCCGCGCCGCATCGTCGTCGCGGTTCCCGTCGCACCTCCCGAGACCTGCCGCGAGCTCGCCGCGCAGGTCGACGAGATGGTCTGCCTGCTCACGCCCGCGGCATTCTTCGGCGTGAGCGCGTGGTACGACGACTTCTCACAGACGACCGATTTCGAGGTGCGCGAGCTGCTCGAGAGCGCCGCGAAGGACGTGCGACGGAAGACGCAGGAGCCGCGCGACCGGTGAGCGTTCCTTCGGCCTCCTCGAGGGCGAGCGCCGCGGCGATGTGCGCGAGATGCGTGAGACCCTGCGGGAAGTTGCCGAGCATCTGCCCCGACGACACGTCGAACTCTTCGGAGAAGAGACCGAGATCGTTCGCGCAGCCGCAGGCCCTGTCGAAGACGGCCCGCGCCTCTGCAAGTCTTCCCTGCCGCGCGAGGCACTCCGCGAGCCAGAAGCTGCAGGCGACGAACGTGCCTTCGGGGCCGCGCAGCCCGTCGTCCGTCCGGTAGCGCAGGATCAGCCCTCCGGCATCCAGATCACGCCGGATGGCCTCCGCCGTGCGCATCATGATCGGATCGCGGTGCGCGACGAACCGCACTCCCGGCAGGAGGAGCAGCGCTGCGTCCACCTCGCTGCCGCCGAAGTAGCCGACGAAGATGCCTCTCTGCCGATCGATGCCGTGAGCCTCGATCGCCGCGCGGATCTCCGCTCGCACGCGCCGCCAGCGTGCGAGCGGAGCCTTGAGTGAGTGCGCACGCGCGAGCTCGATGCCGCGATCTACCGCAGCCCAGCACATGACCTTGGAGTGCACGAAGTGCCGCGGCTCGGAGCGCACTTCCCAGATGCCGTAATCGGGCTCCGGCCACTTGGCGATCGCTGCCTCGACGAGCTCCACGAGGAAGTTCCAGTAGTGCTGCCCCGGCGAGTTGCCGAGCGCGCTCCACCGCCACGAGAGCTCGAGGATGAGCCCGTACATGTCGCTCTGGAACTGGTGCGAAGCCGCGTTGCCGATGCGCACGGGGCGCGAGCCGCGCCAGCCTTCGAGCCTGTCGAGCACGATCTCCGGTATGCGGCGCTTGCCGTCCACCGCGTACATCACCTGCAGCTCGTCCGCATTGCCCGCGGCGCTGCGCTGGACGAAGCGGCGGAAACCGTCGGCTTCCGCCACGCAGCCGAGCGCGGCCAGCGCATCGACCGTGAGCACGGAGTCGCGGATCCAGCTGTAGCGATAGTCCCAGTTGCGCTCGCCGCCCACGTGCTCGGGGAGCGAGGTGGTCGGCGCGGCGATGATCGCGCCGGTCGGCGCGTACGTCAGCGCCTTGAGCACGATCGCCGAGCGGATCACGTTGACACCGCCCGCGGGAGGCTCGCGGTGACCGGTGCGACGCGTCCACTCGTGCCACCAGCGCAGCGTTTCGTCGTAGTGCCACTCGAGCGTGTGCGCGTCGTGCGCCTTCGTGGACGTATCGGGAAGCTCCTCGGGCGGCGCGAAGTGCACGGCGAGATGCCGCCGCTCGCCTGCGCGGATCACGAAGCTGCCGCACAGATCGTGCTTGCCCTGAAGACGCAGCGGGACGTCACCGAAGATCACGAGGCCCGTGTTGCTGCCGACGGCCGCGTGCGCCGTGCCGTTGAGCGGGTAGATCCAGGGCTTCACTTCGCCGAAGTCGAAACGCGGCGAGACGGCGACGTCGAAACGCATCCGTCCCTGCACGCCTTGCACGATCCGCACGATCTCCCGCCGCGGATGCACTCTGCCGCCCCGGCGCATCGCGAAGAACTCCGTCACACGCGCAATGCCCGTTCTCGTACGGTACGTCGTCACGAGGATGAGACTGTCCGGCACGTACGCGCGCTCCACCTCGAAACTGCCGTGCGGTGCGATGGTGAAGTGACCGCCCCGGTTCCAGTCGAGCAGCCGCCCGAAGCAGCTGTCCGAGTCGAAACGCGGCAGACAGCACCAGTCGATCGAACCGGCGCGCGAGATCAGCGCCGCGGAGTGGCAGTCCCCGATGAGCGCGTAGTCGCTGATGGGCGGATACATGTCGTGCGGACTCCGCAAGGCGGATGCCTTAAGCTCCCGCATGGTGCTTGCCCGGCCGCGGGCAGTGCAATGCTTCGGATCACGATATGCGCCGGTTCATCGCCGTCGTCGCGCTCGTCGCGTCTCTCGTGACCGTCGTCACCGCCGTCGCTCAGGTGCCCTACGTGCGCACGCCCGAGCGGGTGGTCGTCGCGATGCTGCGGCTCGCCGGTGTCGACGAGAACGACGTCGTCTACGACCTCGGCTCCGGGGACGGGCGCATCGTCATCGAGGCGGCCCGACGCTTCGGCGCCCGAGGCGTGGGCATCGACATCGATCCCGAGCGCATACGTGAGGCGAACGAAAACGCCCGCGCCGCCGGCGTCGCGGACCGTGTGCGCTTCATCCAGCAGGACATGTTCGAGGCGGATCTCCGGGAAGCGACGGTCGTCACGCTCTACCTGGTGCCGCAATTCAATCAGCGGCTGCGGCCCAAGCTGCTGCGCGAGCTGCCGCCGGGCGCGCGCATCGTCTCGCACCAGTACGACATGGGCGACGACTGGCCGCCGCTGCGCAAGCGGCGCGTGGGCCTGCGCACGATCTATCTGTGGGTGATCCCCGGGCGCAACGGGGAGAACGGGGAATGAGAGGGGAAGCGGACGGCGTGCACGCGCCGAGGACGCGGCACGCCGTCCCGCGGAGCATCGGAGCTTACTTCGCCGCCGTCTGACCGGCCTTGCGCGCCTGCGCGTAGCGCTGCGCGACGTCGTCCCAGTTCCAGACGTTCCACACGGCATCGAAGAACTTCAGCTTCTCGTTGTGGTACTGCAGGTAGTACGCGTGCTCCCACGCATCGATCACCAGCAGCGGGACCGAGCCCTGGATGGTCTGCGACTGATGGTCGTGGATCTGCACGGTCGTCAGGCTCTGTGAGAGCGGATCCCAGACCAGAGCGGCCCAGCCCGATCCCATGATCGTTCCGGCGGCCTTGGTGAGCTGCTGCTTGAAGGCATCGAAGCTGCCGAAGTCGCGGTCGATGGCCTCCGCGAGCTCGCCCTTCGGCTTCCCGCCGCCGTTCGGCTTCATGTTCTGCCAGAAGATGCTGTGCAGCACGTGACCGGACACGTTGAACGCGAGCTGACGCTCGAGCGCCGCGATGTGCGTGAAGTCTCCCTTCTGACGGGCTTCCTGCAGCTGTTCCAGAACCTTGTTCGCACCGTCGACATAGGCGCGGTGATGCTTGCCGTGATGCAGCTCGAGAATCTTTCCAGAGATGTGCGGCTCGAGCGCGCCGTAGTCGTAGGGCAGATCCGGAAGCACGTAGCGAGTCATTGCGTTAGCTCCTTCGTTCACGTCGATGATGTGTATCCGGGAATCGGCGACCGTCGTTCGCCGGCACGACAGGCAGCGCGCAGCACAGCAAGTTTCGTGCGCAACGCTCTAGCGCAGCTCGTACAGATACGCAGCGATGTCGCGTGCGGTGGCTTCGCTGACGCCGAGGTTCGGCATCGCGGTCTGCGGGGCAAGCGACGGCGGATCCCGGATCCAGCGAACGAGCAGCTCGGGCTCGTTCGGAAGCTCGCCGGCAATGTACACGTGCCGCGCGAACGAGTTCAACGGGGGACCGGTGAGTCCGCGCGCGCCCGGCACACCGGGGATCACGTGGCACGCGCCGCAGCCGTACGATTCGACGGCGAGGCGTCCCCGGTCCGCATTCCCGCCTGCGACGGTGACGTGCGGCACATGCTCGCCGTTGCACGCAATCAGATACAACGTTGCACCAAGAATGACCGCAGGCGATGCGCGAATGCAGGGTGCGCGCCGTCTCATCGGAGACTCTCCAGGTACGCGGCCATGTCGTGCGCGTGCGCTTCCGTCACGCCGAGATCGGGCATCAGCGTCAGCGGGCTCACGCTCTGCGGTTTCGTGATCCAGCGCACCAGATTCTCGCGGGTGTTCGGCAGCACGCCGGCGATGTAGGCGCGCTCCGCGAAGCGCTCGAGCGGCGGACCGACGTAGACGTCCGGGCCCCGGATGCCCGGAATCCTGTGACAGCCGTGACAGGCGTACTGGCGGAGCGCCGCGAGCCCGCGCCGCGGGTCGGCCTCGTGCTCGCCTTCGGGCTGCATGCACGCCTCTTCGGCAACCGTGTCGAGGAGCTCGCGGTACTCGCGTACGCCGAGATGCGGCAGCCGCTCGAGGAACGCGACCGTCGCCCACAGATCGCGCTCGCTCATCCGGTACGCCCAGGCGGGCATGCCCGCCATCTTGATGCCGTTCCTCGTCACCCAGTACAGCTCCGCGGGCCGCCAGTCGCGCGCGGTCTGTGCGAGGCTGCTCGGCACGGGCTGCAGTCCCTTCGCGATGTCCGCGGGTGCGATGCCGGGTCCCCCGTGACACTGCACGCAGTTGTCGTGAAAGCAGCGCAATCCCCTTCGGACGAGCGCCTCGTCGTCGAGCGGCGGTGTCTCGATGCCGGCTGCACGACGCCGCACGGCATTGCGCATACCGATCTCGAGTGCCCGGTAGACGGGCGCGGTGTGCTGTTCGATGGCGCTGATGTCGTAGACGCCCGAGTACATCACGAGCAGTCCCGCGGCGCCGGCGAGGAGCACGAGGAGCCCCGCACCTGCGGCCATCAGCGCCAGCCGGCGACGTATCTCTCTGGAGAGCACGGCCCTCGACGGGTGGGAAGTACGCTCGCGGCGGGCAGCAACGGGCGTGCCCGCATTCGGCGCTCCAGGCGGAATCAGACGGTGTAGTACGGCGGCGGCGAGCTGTGCGCCTGAGGCTCAGGCCGTTCGGTCGGCTCGGGCGAACCGGGATCCGGAGCGGGCTGTGGATTGGGATCGGGCTTGCCGTCACAGGCGGCCATCGCCTGCAGCGCCAGAAGACCTGCAATCGCGCAGGCGCTACGTATTCGATTCATGGTCCGTTTCTCCGGTGACGATGCGGTGTGCTTCACGCGCGCCGCTCCGTCCTGCGATAGAATCACCGCCCCGTCGGCAGCACCGGCCGACAGGCCTTACTGTGCTGGTCGGGCCGCCAGCCTGTGATCGGAATCGGTGATGTCCCGACCGGATTCGCATGATGAGCTGACGCGCGGACAGCGCGTCGCGCGACGCGTCCTCAAGCCCCTCGAGCAGTTCCTGCAGATCGAGGCGGCGAGCGGCATCGTTCTGTTCGTCGCGGCAGCCGCGGCGCTCCTCTGGGCGAATTCGCCCTGGACGGCCTCCTACGATGCCTTCTGGCACACACCGATCACGCTGGGCGTAGGTGAGCTCGTCTTCACGCAATCGCTTCATTTCTGGATCAACGACGGCCTGATGACGATCTTCTTCCTCGTCGTCGGGCTCGAGATCCGGCGCGAGATGCACGACGGCGTGCTCTCCCGCCCCTCTGCCGCCATGCTGCCGCTGATCGCGGCGCTCGGCGGCGTCGCCGCGCCGGCGATCATCTACGTCGCGATCAATCCCGATCCCGCGCTGCGCTCCGGCTGGGCGATTCCCACCGCCACGGACATCGCCTTCGCGGTCGGCGTGCTCACGCTGCTCGGCAAACGCGTTCCGCCGGCGCTGCGCATCATGCTGCTCGCGCTCGCCATCATCGACGACATCGTCGCGGTGCTCGTGATCGCGTTCGCCTACTCGAGCGGAGTCGAGCTCTCCGGCCTCCTGCTCGCGCTCGCCGGCGTGGTCGGCGTGATAGTGCTGCAGAAGCTCGGCGTCGCGTCGGCGATGCCGTACGTCGCGCCGGGCGCCGTCGTGTGGCTGGGACTGCTGCGCGCGGGTGTGCATCCCACGCTGGCGGGCGTGGTTCTCGGTCTGCTCACGCCGGTGTCGCAGTCCTTCCGTCGCGAGAGCCTTCTCGGCACCGCCGCGCGTGCCCTCGAGGAGATCCGCGACCGTCTGCACCGTAACCCCGGCGACGCGCACGCGCTCGCACCTTCGCTGCGCCGCCTGAAGGTCGCGCACCGCGAGCTGCTGACGCCCGTCGAGCGTGTACAGCTGACGCTGCATCCCTGGGTGGCATACGGCATCATGCCGTTGTTCGCTCTCGCGAACGCCGGTGTTCACCTGAGCGGGGTTTCGCTCGACGAGGAAGCGCTGGCTTCGGTGGCGTCGGGAGTGTTCTTCGGACTCCTGCTCGGCAAGCCGATCGGCATCACGCTCGCGTCGTACCTCGCGGTCCGCACGGGCCTCTCGTCGCTGCCTCCCGGTGTCGGCTGGCTCGCCATCATGGTGATGGGCTGCCTCGGCGGCATCGGATTCACGATGTCGATCTTCATCACCAACCTGGCATTCGAGCAGCAGGCGCTCATCGAGAGCGCGAAGCTCGCAATACTCACGGGCTCGGCGGCGGCGGCCGTGGGCGGGCTGATCTTCGGACGCGCAGTGCTGCGGCCTGCGGCTGGCACCACCAGCCCCGCGCACGCGGAGCATTAGAGCGCCCGTTCGACCACGCTCGCCGCACACGGGTGAACCCTGCACACCGGTGAACCTTTCGCGTTCCCTGGAGGCGCCCTTACCGGGGTGCAACGGCCTCGCGCGTGCGTTCGCCACGGTCGCGGCTCGTATCCCCGGCCGGTGCGGCCGCATCCGGCTCACTGCTTTCCGGCGGCGAACCCGAGGCGGAAGGCTCCGCCGCGCTCGTGCGCAGACGATCGTGCTTCTCCACCACCGCGCACGCGATGCGATCGCCCGCGTTGCCGGACGGTTGACTGCGGTAGTCGTCGGCACCGCCGTGAATGACGAGCGCCGAGCCGTCACTGTCGAACAGTGAGCCCGTTCCGCTGTCGAGCGTCACGCCCGTGTTGAGCACGTGCGCGCGCAGCGTACCGTCCTGCTGCACGAACACGTTGGGCATGTCGCCGGCGTGCGGACCGCGAGCGGCGTGAAAGCCGTGCTGCCTGCCGCGCGGCGCGTAGTGGTCACCGGCGGACTTGAAGCCGGTTTTCGGCTCACAGCGTCCGGTCCCGTGCACGTGAAAGGCATGCTCGCCGGGCGGCAGCCCCTTCACGTCGAGTGCGATGAGCACTCCGTTCGCCGCCTGGCTCAGGGTTGCCGTACCGATGCGCTCGCCCTTCGCATCGACGAAAGTCGCGTGCGCCACGGCGTCACGATCGCCCGCCGGTGGCTCGGCAGCGGCAGCTGCGAGACTCAGTACCGTGCCGGCGATCATCAGCTCCATTCTCATGAACGACTCCTCCTGCGCGTGCTCGCGTCGCCGGACTGCCCGGCGCGGCGAACGAGATCGCTCGCCGTCGCCGAGCGAGCCGGCACGTTCCGTGCCCGCGCAGCAGGAGCGGAGCCTCAACCGGTGCCGAAGGTGTCCCGGTAGTCGGCGAGCGCCGCCTCGATGACCTCGGCGGCAGCGGCGTAGCCGTACTTGCCGACGATCTGGATGCTCGAAGGCTCGCCGGGAACGAGCTTGTACGTGGAGAAGTAGTGCTCGATGCGCTCGATGAGCGCCGGCGGCAGCTCGTCGATCTCATTGGCCTTGCCCCAGACGTAGTCGCCTTCGAGCACCGCCACGATCTTGTCGTCGGCCTCCCCGCGATCGACGAGCTTGAGTCCGCCGACGACGCGCGCGCGCAGCAGCACTTCGGAACGCGTGATGGGCCGCTCGCTGATGACACAGATGTCGAGCGGATCGCCGTCGCCCTTTTCGTTGCCCGGCGCGAGCCGCGCGACCCGCTCTCCGCAGTAGGTCTGCGGAATGAATCCGTAGAGCGCAGGCGGATGGGACGAGGTGCGCTGCGGACGATCCACCCGCAGATAGCCGGTGATCTTGTCGACCTCGTACTTCATGAGGTCGAAAGGCGTCATCTCGATGTAGGCGTTGACGACGCGCGGTGCATCCGCGCCTGCAGCGAGACCGTGCCAGGGATGGGGGCGCCAGCGGGAATATAGACTGCGTTCCTGCTCTGTCATGTGTCGAGTCGTAGGTTCCGTGAAGCGAAAGTCGCGTATTCTCGCATTGTCGGCCGCTGCGATGCTCGTGCTTGCAGAGCCGTCACGGGGAGAGACGCCCCGGCACGAACCGCGGTACGGCGTCACGATCTATGCCGCACGGATCTCGAGCGAGCGGACCTGGCAGCACGTCATCAGGAACCCTTTCGGAGCGGACTATGCCGACGCTTTCCTGCTCGTCGGTGCACTCTCGCGCGTGTGGGCGGAGCGGCGCGAGGGAGCGCTGCTCCTCGAGGCCGAGATGCAGGCGGCGTACAACTTCGGCGAGCAGCATCACTGGGAGTTCAACGCGGCACCGCTCGTCGCCCGCTGGCAGCGTTTTCCCTGGAACGAGCGCGTCGCGACCTCTGCCGCGTTCGGGATCGGACTGTCGTGGTCCACGGAAGTCCCCGAGCTCGAGGTGAAGCTCGAAGGCGACAGCCGGCAGCTCCTCGTCTACTGGATGCTCGAGCTCACGGCCGGCCCACCGCGTGGTCGCTGGGCAGCCTCACTGCGACTTCATCACCGCTCCGGCGGCTTCGGGCTGCTCGCCGACGACGGCGGCATGAACGCCATAGGGATCGGCGTACGCTACCGGTTCTGACCCTCCCGCCCATCGCTGCGAGCGCCTCGCTGGCCAGATGCCCGGCCAGCGGGCACGGACGGGCACGCGACCACGGCGCCGGGATCCCTCGAGAGGTTCCGACTGCCGTGGCCGCGCTTCATGAGGCGTCGGAGCCCGCGAAAGCTGCGCGGGCCCGCACCGCGCCTGACGCGGTTATCGGCCGGTGCCCGTGTCGCCCTCTGCCGTGCCGCTCGTGGTACCGGACGTGTCACCGGTCGTGCCCGGAGGCGCCGCCGTGTCCGGTTCGGTGGTGGTCGCGCCGGGATCGGTCATGGTTCCCGGCTCCTGGGTCGTTCCGGGCTCACCCCACGTCTCCGTCGTGCCGGTCGTGCCGCTCGTACCCGTCTGATCGTCCTGCATCGTGCCCTGGTCGGCCGTGTCGCCCGCGGCACCCGTGCTGCCGGACTCCTGCTGAGTGCAGGCGGAAGCGAGAGCGAAGGCGCCGAGGCACAACAACAACAAGCTGCGATTCATGTGAAACACCTCTCTGGGTTGCAACCGAAACCTCTATGCCCAACGCAGCCGACGCTGAGCTCGGGTTGGAAACGCACCGGGAGACCGTGACGTTCCAAGTCGCCGTCCGGCGTCACCCGGCTGGAGCCGTGCAGCAGGCAGCGTTCCCGTCTGCCAGGCACACGCTCACGCCCGCCGACCGGGCCGGCTGCCGCTTCTGATATGCTCACGCGCCTCCTCAGGCAGTCGGAGGCACGCGTGCGCTACGCGGCGATCACGGGCTGGGGCAAGTGCCTGCCCCCGGCCGCACTCACCAACCACGACCTGGCGAGCTTCCTCGACACGAGCGACGAGTGGATCGTGAGCCGCACCGGCATACGCGAACGGCGCATCTCGCACGTGTCGCTCGGCGACATGGCCTGGGTGGCGGCCGAGCGCGCGCTCGCAGCAGCCGGGATCACCGGGGCGCAGATCGAGCTCGTCGTGTTCGGCACGTGCAGCCACGATGACCAGGTCCCGAACATGGCCTCCGGCGTACAGGCGCGCATCGGCGCCGAGCGGGCCGCCGCGATGGACGTGAACACCGCCTGCACCAGCTTCCTGCACGGCCTCTCCACCGCCACTGCGCTCATCCGCACCGGCGCCGTGAACAGCGCGCTCGTCATCGGCGCGGAGCTGATCTCGCCGTTCATGGACTGGACCGACCGCAACGTCGCCGTTCTGTTCGGCGACGGCGCGGCAGCCGTCGTGCTGCAGGCGACCGAGCGCGAGGAAGGAGTGCTCGCGGAGAAGCTCGGCTGCTACGGTGAGGCGCGCGAGATCCTGCGCGTACATGGCATGGGCGGCGCGTACGCGAACCGCGGCCGCGTGTACGGCGACACGAGCTGGCAGTTCGAGGGACAGGAGATCTTCAAGCGCGCCGTACACGGCATGAGCGACGCCAGCCGGTGCGCGCTCGAGAAGCTGGGCCTTACGTCCGAGCAGGTCGACCTGGTGATTCCGCACCAGGCGAACCTGCGGATCATCGAGTCGGTCGCGAAGCACCTGCGCGTGCCGATGGAGCGCGTGTTCGTCAACGTGCACCGCTACGGCAACATGTCCTCGGCGACGGTGCCCGTCGCGCTGTGCGAGGCGATCGAAGAAGGCCGGGTACGGCCAGGCTCGCTGCTGCTGATGCCGGGCTTCGGCGGCGGGCTGAGCTACTGCGCGCACGTCGTGCGCTGGGGCGAGCGCGTCGCGCCGCTCGGCGAGTCGAAGGCCGATCTGCCGCCGTCGGATCGCAGCGCGCTGCAGATCGTCCGGGACGTCATGGCAGTGAAGGGCCGCGCGGCGGCCGCGGCGAGCTGAGCGCTCCGCTCAGTCGGGCAGGCGGATCGTTCCTTCGAGGTACGTCACTGCCCGCCCGGCGAGGCGCACGGTCTCACCTTCCAGCCGGCACGACAGCCTCCCACCGCGGCGCGAGAGCTGCCGCGCCTCGAGACTCGTGCGGCCGAGGCGCTTCGCCCAGTACGGCACGAGCGTCGCGTGCGAGGAGCCCGTGACCGGATCCTCCGGCACACCGAAGCTCGGGACGAAATACCGCGACACGAAGTCCACGTCGTCACCGGGCGCAGTGATGCACAGGCCATAGGGGTGCAGCGTCTCGAGCGCGTCGAAATCGGGACGGAACGCCTCGACGTCGCGCTGCGAACCGAGCACGAGAAAATACTTCTCGCGGGCAGCGAGCACCTCGCCGCCGGAAGGCGGCAGGTGAGCCGCGACGACGGGCGGGACGTCGCGGCAGGGGCGCGGAGGAAACGCCGGCACCCGCAGTCCGATGCCGTCTCCCCGCCGCTCGACCACGAGGACGCCGACCTGCGTCCTGAACGCAACGCGTGTCAGCGAAGGGTCGATGTGCCTGAAGAGCACGTGGCCCGAGGCCAGCGTCGCATGGCCGCAGAACGAGATCTCCCTGCGCGGCGTGAACCAGCGCATCTCGTATTCGCTGCCTGCCGGAACGAAGAACGCGGTCTCGGAAAGATTGTTCTCCGCCGCGATGTCCTGCATCAGATCCGCGGGCAGCCATTCGCGCAGCGGACAGACCGCCGCCGGATTCCCTCCGAACAGCCGCTCGGTGAAGGCATCGACTACGTAGAGGGGTAACGTGCGCATTCGTCGGCCTCAGCTTGCAGTGGACGATGCGCTCGCATCCGCCGCATCGGCGACGGAAGCTGCGAGCTCCCCGCGATACTCCATGAGGAGATCCGCGCGCGAGTACTTGCTGTCCGGCGGCGACCCGAGCGGCACGAATCCCATCCTGCGATAGAGCGTCACGGCCGGCCGCAGCGTGCTGTTCGTTTCGAGGAACAGACGCCGGGCACCGAGGGAACGGCAGCGCTTGATCGCCGCGCGCAGCAGCGCCTCGCCGATCCCGAGCCCCTGCCAGCGCTCGTCGACTCCCATCTTCGCGAGCTCGTATTCGCAGTCGCCGTGATGGATGAGCGCGCACGTGCCGACCGTCTGTCCGGCGATGCGGGCCATGAGGATGTGACCGCCCGCATCGAGGATCCGCTCGCGCGGCGCATCGAGCACCTCGCGATCCGGCGGCTCCACGCGGAAGAACTTCCGGATCCATCGCAGGTTCAGCTCGCGGAACGCTCCCGCGTCATCCGGCGTGAAGTCGTCGATGCGCAGCAGTCCCGGATCGCGCGCGAGCGCGCGGCGGATGAGGCGTCGCTCCAGGGAGTGACGCTCGAGCTGCTCTTCGACACGGCGCAGGGCGTCGAGCAGATCGCAGCCGGACTCGGCCAGCTCCTGCTCCACGATCTCCTTCAGGTCCGCGACGAGCGGCGCGGTGCGCTCGGCTTCGGCGCGTCCCGCGGCGCTGAGGCGCAGGAGAGAACGGCGGCGATCGCCGCCGTCGGTGAATCGCTCCACCCAGCCCCGTGCGGTCAGGATGCGTGCGGCCCGGAGCACGGTCGGATGCGCGAGCCCGAGCCGCTGCGCGCATTCGCCGATGGAAAGGGGTCCGTACGCCTCGAGCAGCTTGAAGAGCGGGAAACAGCCCGGCGGAAACTCCGCGTCCGCAATCGTCGCCGCGCGCACGATCTGCTCGTACACGCGATCGCTCAGGCGTTTGAGTCTCGTCCCGAGTGCGAGCGGTCCGAGCTCCCGCAGGAAATCCACGAGCCGCCGTCCTTGAAGAGATTCCGTAGACGGCTACGAAAATATTCCCCGCGATCGGCGAGCGTCAAGGCGACGGGCAGCTCGCCGATGCGCATGAACGCGATGCCTGGTGCCTGCCCCGGAAACGAAAGCGCCCGCAGCCTTTTCGGGCTGCGGGCGCACGGAGCAGACCTGTGCCGTAAAGGTGTTGCTACTTCTTCGTCGCAGTGGTCGCAGCCTTTTTCTTCTTCTTCGCCGGAGACTTCGGGCGTGACTTACCGAAGGTTCCTCGGTAGATCTTGCCGCGCCGAGTCCTGCGATCACCCTTACCCATGCCGTTCGACTCCGATATTGCTGTTCTCGAATTCAGGAGCCGCAGTCTAGGCGAGAATCTCGCGTCGCGCCATACATTCCATGGTCACCGATGCCGCAGGCCGAGTTCCGATTCTATGAGGAGCTGAACGACTACCTGCCGCCGGCGCTTCGCAAGCGAAGCTTCGTGCGGGCATTCGACGGAACGCCGGCGGTGAAGGATGTGATCGAGGCGGTCGGCGTACCCCATACCGAGGTCGATCTCATCCTCGTGGACGGCAGGTCGGTCGGCTTTGCGCACCGCCTGCGGGGCGGTGAGCGCGTCGCGGTGTACCCGGTATTCGAACGGCTCGATATCCGGCCGCTCCTGCGGCTTCGGCCGCGGCCGCTCAGAGTCACGCGCTTCGTCGCGGACGTTCATCTCGGCACGCTCGCGCGCTATCTGCGCCTGCTCGGCTTTGACACGGTCTACCGGAACGACCTCGACGATCCGCAGCTGGTGCGCATTTCGGTGAACGAGCGCCGCGTCCTGCTCACGCGGGACGTGGGGCTCCTGAAGCACGGCGCACTGACGCACGGCTACTGGCTGCGGTCGACCGCGCCGCGCAGGCAGCTCGCCGAGGTCATCGATGCACTGTCCCTGCGGCGCGAGATCCGGCCGTTCACTCGCTGCATGCGCTGTAACGGCGAGCTGCGCGTGATCCCGCGCGCGGCCGCAAAGGGCCGCGTTCCCGAGCACGTGTACCGGAGATCCCGCCGCTTCGTGCAGTGTGCGGACTGCGGGAACGTCTACTGGCGCGGCACGCATTTCCAGCGGCTCGAAAGGCTGGTGCGTGAGCTGCGATCCTCGCGCCGCCGTCGCGAACGTCCGCGGGACGCGCGGCAAGGGCACTCACGCCGAGACGGCGTTCCAGCTCTGAGACGTGCGTCTCATGACCGCTCGTGACGGAACGGGAAGTGACACGGTCATCGACACCGGACGATCACCGCAGTCACGGCAAGTGCGATTTCTGTTGTTTCTCTTCGTGACCTGGGTTAATGTGCACCCCGGTTCGTGACCTTTCCCTTTCCCTCACCGAACAGCCCGCGCATTGTGAGTGCGCCGGCCTCGGAAGCTCGTAAAGCCGAATCGTTCTCGATCCAAGGTGGCAAGCGTGCCGCCGCAGATCTCTCCGATCATCGGCGACACTCCTGCCAAGTCAGTCAGGGGCCCGCGCCCTCGCGCCACGAAGAACGCGCAGCCCGGGACCCGCTTTCGGAGTTTGATTGCACCATGACGAAGATCTATGTCGGCAACCTGCCTTTCTCGGCGAGCGAAGACGAGGTACGCACTCTGTTCGCCCAGCACGGTACCGTCGAGTCGGTGAGCCTCATTACGGACCGTGAAACGGGCCGTCCCCGTGGCTTCGGGTTCGTCGAGATGAACCGCGCGGACGCCTCGCGCGCCATCCAGAACCTCAACGGCAAGGACATGGGCGGACGCCCTCTCCGTGTCAATGAGGCACAGGAGCGCTCGGGCGGCGGACAGCGTGGCCCGAGGCGCTGGTAAACAGCGCAGGCCATAGCCTGAAACACGAGGCCGGACGCGCAATGCGTCCGGCCTTTTTTCCCTTCGCGCGGGGCACGTTCACGCGCGAAAGCGCACCGTTGCACGTCCCGCTCTACCTGCTCCGCGGGTGCGTGGATCGCGGCGCCGGTGCGGGGAACACGTCCGTCTGCTCTCTCCTCAGGAGATTGGCTGCCAGATGCGCCTGGCGCGTCGGCTCGGGCAGGCGATAACCGCGTACCGTACGCATGACCCACTCGATGGCCGTGGGCAGTGAGATGCGGTGCCCGATGGACACGTAGACCGGACTCACCCGCCGCTTCGTGGGCAGCGCGGCTCCGATCGTGCGGCCGCGCCAGACGAGCGGCACGTGGTCGCCCGGTTCCGGACCCGGCTCACCGGCTGGAGTCCCCACCAGAATCGATTTCGCGACTCCGATCGTCGGCCGGTCGAGCAGCACGCCGAGATGCGTCGCGATGCCGAAGCCCCGCGGATGACTGATGCCGTGACCGTCGACGAGGATGAGGTCGGGCAGCGCGGGCAGACGCTCGTACGCCGCGACGAGACTCGGACACTCGCGAAAGCCCAGATAGCCCGGCACGTAGGGAAAATCTGCGCGCGTGCGCACCCCGACGCGCTCGCGCACTTCGAGGCCCGGCCACTCGAGCAGCACCATCGCCGCGTACACCATCGCCTGCGGATCGCGGATGTTGTGGCTGATGTCGGCGCCGGCCACCGTGCGCACCTCATCGAATGCATCCTCGGTCACGACGCGCTGCGCGAGGAGACGCTGCGTCTCGCTCGCCGCTGGGATTGACTCGGGATAGAGCCACTCGCGTGCGATTCTCGGCCGGGTCACTGACCGCGCTCCCTGCGGTCGCCCTCGTCGTCCACGCCGCATTCTCAGCGATAGCGCGCGAGCAGCTTCTCGAGACCCGCCTTCCCGGGCGAAAGCTGCTCATATGGCACACTGTTGAGCGGCACGTCCGTGGTTCCGCAGATGTCGTGGAACTCCCGGTTCGACGGCTCGAAGTAGAGCAGGCCGGTCAGATACTCACCGGCGCGCATGTGCTCCTGGATCGCCGCCATGGCGGCGATGCGGTCCGTCGGATCGTAGTCTTCCGCGAGCTTGCGCAGCACGATGCGGCTGCCGTCGTGCATCGTCACCGGCAGCGCCTCGCCGGCGGAGTACTCCACCGCGATCTCGCGCTCGGCAGGGATGAAGTCGGCGTGCACCGCCACCTCGTAGTGCTCGCGCGTGTACGCGTAGCTCTTCGTCGAGCCCTCGTGATCGTTGAACGTCACGCACGGCGAGAGCACGTCGATGAGCGCGAAGCCCTTGTGCCTGAGGCCTGCCTGGATGAGCGGCACGAGCTGACGCTTGTCGCCCGAGAAGCTTCGCGCGACGAACGAGGCTCCGAGGGTGAGCGCGAGCAGCACCGGATCGATCGGCGGCTGGAGGTTCGTCTCTCCCTTCTTCGCCTTGCTCCCGACGTCCGCCGAAGCCGAGAACTGGCCTTTGGTGAGGCCGTACACCCCGTTGTTCTCGATGATGTACAGCATGTTGAGATTGCGGCGGATCGCATGACAGAACTGGCCGAGCCCTATCGAGAGCGTGTCGCCGTCACCCGAGACACCGATGTAGTGGAGGTGGCGGTTCGCGGCGTTCGCACCCGTGGCGATGGAAGGCATGCGACCATGGACCGCGTTGAAACCGTGCCCGCGGCTCACGAAGTACGCCGTGGTCTTCGACGAGCAGCCTATCCCCGAGAGCTTGACCACGGTCTCGGGCCGCAGCGCGAGATCCCAGCACGCCTCGACGATCGCGGCGGTGATCGAGTCGTGGCCGCAGCCGGCGCACAGCGTGGACAGCGCGCCTTCGTAGTCGCGGCGCGTGAGCCCGAGCGCATTGCGCGGCAGGTTCGGGTGGTCGATCCTCGGCTTCGGGATGAACGTCATGCTCGACTCCTGCCTTCAGCCCTCTCCCGCCTTCGGCACCTTGTCCCCGCGCACCGCGGACAGCGCAGGCGAGGCCGCACGCGAGCCTGCCGGAGCGCCGAGCTCGGCGAGCACACTCTCGACGATGAAGCCGGAGGAGATCGGCAGGCCGTTGTAGTGCAGGATCGAACGGAGCTTCGACTTCTCGACGGAAGTCTCGAGCGTCAGCAGCGTGCGGAACTGCGCGTCGCGGTTCTGCTCGACGACGAACACGAGCCGGTGCGCGGCGAGGAAGCGCTCGACGTCCTCGCTGAACGGAAATGCGCGCACGCGCATGTAGTCGAGGCGCACGCCCTGCCTGCGCAGCGCATCGAGCGCCTCGCGCACCGCGCCGTCACCGCTCCCGATCGTGACGATGCCGATATCGCTGTCCGCGGTCGCGTCGATGATCGCCCGCGGCACGAGCCGCTTCGCGGTGTCCCACTTCTTCAGCAGCCGGTCTGCGACGATCTGATACTCGACCGGATCCTCGGTGTAGGCGCCGTACTGCGTGTGACCCGAGCCGCGGGTGAAGTACGCTCCCTTCGGATGCACCCCGGGAATCGTGCGGTACGGGATGCCGTCGCCGTCCACGTCGAGGTAGCGGTAGAACTTCTCGATGCGATCGAGCTCCTCGGGGCCCAGGATCTTGCCGCGATCGGGGCGGTACGAGTCGTCCCACTCGAGCTCGCGGCACATCCAGTCGTTCATGCCGATGTCGAGATCGGAGAGCACCAGCACGGGCGTCTGCAGCCGATCGGCGAGATCGAACGCCTGCACCGCCATGTAGAAGCACTCTTCGGGATTCGCGGGATACAGGCACACGTGCCGCGTGTCGCCGTGCGAGGCATAGGCGCAGGCGAGGATGTCACCCTGCTGCGTGCGCGTCGGCATGCCGGTCGAGGGCCCGACACGCTGGATGTCGAACACCACCGCCGGAACTTCCGCGTAGTACGCGAGACCGAGGAACTCCGTCATGAGCGAGACGCCGGGACCGGATGTCGCCGTGAACGCGCGCGCGCCGTTCCACGCCGCGCCGATCACGATGCCGATCGCCGCCAGCTCGTCCTCGGCCTGAATGAACGCGAAGTTCCTGCGGCCGGTCTGCGGATCCACGCGCGTGCGATCGCACAGCGACTTGAAGGCATCCATGAGCGAAGTGGACGGCGTGATGGGATACCACGCGGCCACCGTCGCGCCGGCATAGAGGCAGCCCAGCGCGGCCGCCGTATTGCCATCGATCATGATGCGGCCGCGCGTGGCATCCATCTTCTCCACGTGCAGCGGCAGCGGACAGGAGAAGTGCTGCCGCGTGTAGTCGTAGCCGAGCGCGAAGGCCTTCATGTTGCTGTCGAGGAGGGCCGGCCTCCTGCCGTAAGTCTCCGCGAGAAGCTGGCGCACGCACTCGACGTCGAGATCGAGGAGCGCGGCGAGCACGCCGGCGTAGCAGATGTTCTTCATCAGGATGCGCGTGCGCACCCCTTCGAAGCTCTCGTTGACGAGGCGCGCGAGCGGCACGCCGATCACCGTGAGGTCGTTGCGCGAGAGCAGCGCGGGTCGCGGCCACGTCGAGTCGTAGATCAGATAGCCGCCCGGAGCGACCTCCGCGACGTCCCGCGCGTACGTCTCGACGTTCATCGCGACCATTATGTCCACGGTGCCCGAGCGCGCCGCGTAGCCGTCGCGCGTGACGCGGATCTCGTACCAGGTCGGCAGGCCCTGGATGTTCGAGGGGAAGTAGTTCTTGCCGACCACGGGAACGCCGCTCCTGAAGATCGCCTTCATGAGGAGCGCGTTCGCGCTCGCCGAGCCGGTGCCGTTGACCGTCGCGATCTTGATCACGAAGTCGTTGATGCCCGGACTCGTGGCCGGCGGCGACACGTTCATACACCAGCCTCTACCGTTCGCTCATCGCCCTTCACCCGTCCTTCGCTCACCCGCTCTCCCCTGCGAGGCGCGGGCTCGGGCACATCGCCCGCGTGCGGCCAGTGCACGTGCGATTTCTGCATGTCCCACGCGGCGGTCGGGCAGCGCTCGGCGCAGAGGCCGCAGTGCACGCAGAGATTCTCGTCCTTGACCATCACGCGACCCGTCTGCCTGAGCGGCGCGGAGACGAAGAGCGGCTGCGACCTGTTGAGCGCCGGCGCCTTGAGGCGCATGCGGAGCTCGTCTTCCGGACCGTTCTCGGTGATGGTGAGGCAGTCCACCGGGCAGATGTCGACGCACGCGTCGCATTCGATGCAGAGCTTCGCGTCGAAAACCGTCTGCACGTCGCAGTTGAGGCAGCGCTGCGTCTCCTCGGCGGCCTGCTCCGCCGTGAAGCCGAGCTCGACCTCGATGTCGATCTTCCTGAAGCGCTCCTTGAGCGAGACGTGCGGCACGAGGCGCCGCTCGACGGGGCTGTATTCGTTCGCGTATGCCCACTCGTGGATGCCCATCTTGCGGCTCTGGAGCGTGACGCGCGGCCGCGGCCGGTCGGTGAGGCTCTCGCCGCGACAGTACCGGTCTATCGAGATCGCTGCCTGATGGCCGTGCTCGACCGCCCAGATGATGTTCTTCGGTCCGAATGCCGCGTCGCCGCCGAAGAACACGCCTTCGCGCGTGGACTGGAACGTCACCGGATCGACCTTCGGCACGTCCCGCGCGTCGAACTCGATGCCGATGTCGCGCTCGATCCAGGGGAACGCGTTCTCCTGTCCGATCGCGAGAATCACGTCGTCCGCCGGGAAGAACTCTTCACCCGTCACGCGCTCGCCCGTGATACGCCCCGAGGCGTCGATGTCGTACTCCATGACGTCGAACGTCATGCCCGCAAGGCGCCCGTCGCGCACGACGAAGGCCTTCGGCGAGCGATTGACGACGATCTGTACGCGCTCCTCCTCGGCGTCCTCGAGCTCCCACTCGGACGCCTTGAAGAACTGCCGCGGCTTGCGCGCCATCACCTTCACGTCGCGCGCGCCGAGACGCAGCGACGTGCGACAGCAGTCCATCGCCGTGTTGCCGACTCCGATGATGAGCACGCGCTCGCCGATCCGGTCGACGTGACCGAAAGCCACGGACTCGAGCCAGGTGATGCCGATGTGCACGTTTGCGGCGGCTTCCTCGCGCCCCGGCAGAAGGAGATCCTTGCCTCTCGGCGCACCGGAGCCGATGAAGATCGCGTCGAACCCGCCATCCTCGAGGAGCGCGCGGAGGCTGCGGATCGGCGTGTCGAGCCGCAGATCCACGCCCATGTCGAGGATCATTCCGATCTCTTCATCGAGCACGCTCTGCGGCAGACGGAAGGCGGGAATGTTCGTACGCATGAGCCCGCCCGGCGCGCCGTGCTGCTCGAAGATCGTGACCTCGTAGCCGAGCGGCATCAGATCGTTCGCGAGGGTGAGCGAAGCGCAGCCTGCACCGATACAGGCGATGCGATGCCCGTTCTTCACCCTGGGCACCTTCGGCAGCAGCGCCCGCACCTCGTCGCGATGATCGGCGGCGTAGCGCTTGAGCCGGCAGATCGCCACGGGTTTGCGCTCCACGCGCCCCCGCCGGCACGCGGGCTCACACGGTCTGTCGCACACGCGTCCCAGGATGCCGGGGAACACGTTCGAGCGGCGGTTCACCATATAGGCCTCGGTGAAGCGCCCCTGGGCGATCAGCCGAATGTATTCAGGGACATCGGTGTGGGCCGGGCAGGCCCACTGGCAATCCACGACTCTGTGGAAATAGTCGGGATGGGAGGTGTCGGTCGGTTGCATTCGCTGAGCGCGGCCACCGCCATCAAAGGATGGGTATGCTCAGTATAGGGGTGCGCCGCGAAATGTCACTTTGAGCGTCGACGCGAGCGTTACCAGCGGTTTGTGCGCCGCAGAGACGTCGCCTTCAACTCGGCAGATGGATGCGGCCGATGCTGTAGACTCCGCGGTCCGCCATGACTACCGAACAGAGCCCGATACCGACCGAGATCAGACTGCGCAGCCGCTCGCGGCTGCTCGCGGTGACCTTCGACGACGGCAGCCGTTTCGAGCTTCCGTTCGAATACCTGCGCGTCTATTCGCCGTCCGCGGAAGTGAAAGGCCACGGACCGGGTCACGAGGTGCTGGTGCTCGGCAAGGAGAACGTCGGCATCCGCAGGATCGAGCCGATCGGACAGTACGCCGTGCGGCTCGTGTTCGACGACGGCCACGACACGGGCCTCTACTCGTGGCGCTATCTGTACGAGCTCGGGCGCGACTACGAGAAGAACTGGGCGCGCTACCTCGAACGCCGCGCCGCTGCCACGCGCAAGGAAGACCGCCCGGCCGGGTGACGGGTGCGAAGCGCCCGCTGCAGCCGCCGATCAGGAATCAGTTCGGTCGGGTGCGCGGCCCTGGCCGCTCGGGCAGCTCCGGCAGACCGCCGGCGTCGGTGATCCCTTCGATGTACACCGGCTCGAGCCGTGCGTTCGCCGGCCCGCAGATCACGTGGCCGTGAGGATCGAAGCGCGAGCCGTGACAGGGACAGTCCCAGCTCTCCTCCGTCTCGTTCCAGCGCACGATGCAGCGCGCGTGAGGACAGACCGCGGAATACGTGTGCACGCTCCCGGCCGGGTCGCGGTACACGGCGATCTTGCCCGGCCCATGACGCATCAGTGCACCGCTTCCCGGCGCGATCTGCTCGACGTGGCTCACCTCGCCGCGCCGGACGTAACGCGCGTACTGGCGCGCGACGTTGAGATTCTCACGGGCGTACCGCCTGACCGCTGAACCGCGCAGCACCTTCCGTCCGGGATCGTAGAGCGCTGCCCAGGGATTCTCCTTCCCGCAGATGAGGTCGCGGACGAGCATTCCCGCGATCGTGCCGTGGGTCATCCCCTGGCCGGCGTCACCCGTGGCGATGTAGACGTGAGGCGCGTCGAGCGGGTTGCGGCCGATGAAGGCGAGTCCGTCGACCGGCTCCATCACCTGTCCCGACCAGCGCCACACGACCGGGCCGTCCGCCCCGAAGCGCCTGCGCGCCCAGGCCTCGAGCCGCTCGAAACGCTGACGCGTGTCGTGTGCCTGCCCGGTCCGGTGATCCTCGCCGCCGACGATCAGCAGATCGTGCGAGTCCGACTCGCGCTGGAGCCTCGCGTAGTGGTAGGGCTCCTCCGTATCCCAGTACAGCGCGCGCGGCACCGATCCGCGCGGGATGCGCACGCCGATGACGTATGTCCGGTACGCCGACAGCTTCGTGTGAATGACGAGCCCGCCGTTCACCGGCACGTTGGTCGCGACGACGACCGAGTCGGCGTGCACCGTGTGTCCGCTCTCCGTCACCGCCCGGCACGGCTTGCCGCCCCTGACTTCGGCGACACGCGTACCGGTGAACACTCTGCCGCCGTCGCGCACGAGCGCGCGCGCGAGGCCTTCCAGATATCGCAGCGGATGGAACTGCGCCTGTCGCGGGAAGTGCATGCAGGGCACGGCAAGCGACTGCACGCCCGGCACGCGCGGCAGCAGACGCACGTCCGCGACCCCGGCGCGCAGCGCGGCGCCGAGCTCGTCTTCGAGCTTTTCGGCTGAATCCCCCCGCGCGAGGAACAGGTAGCCGTCGAGGCGCTCGAAGTCGCACTCGATCCCTTCCTGATTCACGATCGCTTCGATCTGATCGATCGCGGCCGTGTGGCTTTCCGCAGCGAGCCGCGTCGCCCGCTCGCCGTGGAGCCGCTCGAGGTTGCAGTAGCCCTCGTCAAGCGCGTTGCTGAGGTGCGCGGTGGTCCGCCCCGTCTCGCCGCTGCCGATCGCGCCGGCGTCGAGCACGACGACCGCCCGCCCTACCCGCTGCAGCAGATAGGCGGTGGTGAGCCCCGTGATGCCGGCACCGACGACGCAGACATCCGCGCGCACGTCGTTCTCGAGCGGCGCAAAACCTTCCGCGCGCTCGTGCATCCAGGGCGAGGTTGTGGCGCCCGAGTCACTGGGCATTCCGCGCTCCGACATGATCGCCGGAATAGCGAAGCAACTAGCATGCCGCCGCGCAGCGGAAGTTGTGGTGCGCGCGCGAAAGATGTCTGCGGCTCGCGCGCACATGCGCGAAGCATCAGACTCTGGATTCAGTTCGGAGTGTTGTGCCTTGATCCTTCGAACGCCTGCACGGGTGTGTGCAGGTATCGCCCGTCCCGGCCGCTGGATGGACGATGAGCCGACGGGTGCCACGCGCCGGCGTCGCGCACAAAAAACAAGGGCCGAGCTGTCAGCTTCGGCCCTGAGGATTTTCAAGACCCCCGTTTGGTATTCAGCCCGTTGCCCCAGGCTGTGCGCGTGTTGGCCGGGATTCTGCGTGGCGGGTCTGGCCGTTGCAATGGCCTGTATGCGCAGAAGGCGACGCAGTCGACGCTTTTTCTCTCGATTTCCGCTGGGCCCTGAGCTTGGCAGTGCATCGAGGAGCGACCCGGGCGGTGCTCGGGCGGCCTTCGAGTTTCTGCAGCGCGGCCGATAGAATGGCGGGTCCTTTACAGACCCGACGCCCCCGTGACCCACGACAGACGAGCAGGTACGACCGACTTCGGCTTCCAGGAAGTGCCGTGGGAGGAGAAGGCACGCCGCGTGCGCGGCGTCTTCGACTCCGTCGCCGACCGGTACGACCTCATGAACGACCTCATGTCGGCCGGGATCCATCGGGTCTGGAAGCGTTTCACCCTGGGACTCACCGGCCTGCGCCCGGGTCAGCGCGCGCTCGACGTGGCGGGCGGCACCGGCGACCTCGCGGCGGGAATGGCGCGCCAGGTCGGCCGACACGGTCTGGTCGTCCTCACGGACATCAACGCGTCGATGCTCGCGCGCGGACGCGACCGGCTGATCGACGAGGGGCTCGTCGGCAACGTGCAGGTCGTCCAGGCCAATGCAGAATGCCTGCCGTTCGCGGACGCCACGTTCGACTGCGTGACCATCGGCTTCGGGCTGCGCAACGTCACCGACAAGCAGGCAGCCCTCGCTTCCATGCGCCGGGTGCTGAAACCCGGCGGGCAGCTCCTGGTGCTGGAGTTCTCGCATCCCATCCCGGCGCTGCGGCCGCTGTACGACGCGTACTCCTTCAACGTCCTGCCGCTCCTCGGACGGGTGGTGGCCGGGGACGAGGCGAGCTACCGGTATCTCGCCGAGTCCATCCGCCGGCATCCCGATCAGGAAACGCTTCTTGCGATGATGCGGGAGGCGGGGCTCGAGGACTGCCGCTACCACAATCTGACGGGCGGCATCGTGGCCGTCCACCGCGGCTACCGTTACTGAGCGCCCTGGAATCATGCTGATCTCGACTGCCGAGAACCTTCTGAACCGCGGTCTGCCTCGATCGCCGCGCGCGCGCGAGCTCTGTGCCGAGCTCGCCGGCCGGCGCATCGCCGTCGAGGTGCGCGGCTTCACGCGGGTTCTCGTCGAGTCCGACGGTGTCGCCCTTCGACTGACCTCCGATGCGGAGACCCCTGCGGACGCCGAGATCAGGGGCGCGCCGATCTCGCTGCTCGCGCTCACCGGCTCGTCGCCGGAGGAAGTCATCCAGCGCGGCGACGTCGAGATCGTCGGTGATGCGGAGCTGGCGCAGCGCTTCCGGGAGCTGGCAAGGCTCCTGCGGCCGGACATCGAAGAAGAAGTCGCCATGCTGATCGGCGACGCGCCCGCGCACCGGCTCGGGCGTTTCGCGCGGATGGCGGTCGGCTGGGGCCGGCGTGCCGTGCGCACGACGGTGGAGAACGTGGCGGAGTACCTCGCGCACGAGCGCTCCGACCTCGTGCCGCGTGCCGAGGGCGAACAGTTCCTGCGAGGCGTCGACGCGCTGCGCGAGGACGTCGACCGCTTCGAGGCTCGCCTCGAGCTCCTCGAGCGGCGCAAGGCGGCAGCATCAGGGGAGACGCGCGGCAAGTGACGCACGAGATGGGGGGTAGCCGATGAGGCTGCGCGTGCTCGTGCGCCTCATCCAGATCCAGCGCGTGCTCCTCAAGCACGGGCTCGACGATCTCGTGCGCGCGACGCATCTCTACCGCCCGATGCGATTCCTTTTCTATCTCTCGCCGGACGTGTGGTTCGAGCGGCGCCGCAAGGCGAGCCGCGGCGAGCGGCTGCGCCTTGCGCTCGAGGAGCTGGGCCCGATCTTCGTGAAGTTCGGCCAGGCGGTTTCGACCCGGCGCGATCTGCTGCCCCCCGACATCGCGGACGAGCTCGCGAAGCTCCAGGACCGGGTGCCGCCGTTCCCCGGATCGATTGCGCGCGAGAGCCTCGAGCGCACCTACGGGCGGCCGCTCAGCGAGGTGTTCGCATCGTTCGACGAGACACCGCTCGCGGCAGCTTCCATCGCACAGGTGCACGTCGCACGCCTGCCCGACGGCAAGGAAGTGATCGTCAAGGTGCTGCGGCCCGGCATGCGCGAGGTGATCGAGCGCGACATCGAAGTGCTCTACACGCTCGCCGAGCTCGCCGAGCGCTACTCCGCGGAAGCCCGTCGTCTCCGCCCGCGGGAAGTCGTGGCGGAGTACGAGAAAACCGTGCTCGACGAGCTCGATCTGCTGCGCGAAGCCGCGAACGCGTCGCAGCTCCGGCGCAACTTCGAGGGCTCGACGCAGCTCTACGTGCCCGAGGTCTACTGGGACTGGTGCCGTGTCGACGTGATGGTGATGGAACGCATCCACGGCGTGCCCATCAGCGACATGGCGCGGCTGCGCGCCGCGGGCGTCGATATCCCCAAGCTCGCGCGCAACGGCGTCGAGATCTTCTTCACCCAGGTGTTCCGGCACAACTTCTTCCATGCCGACATGCACCCGGGGAACATCTTCGTGCTCATCGACGACCCGGCGAACCCGCGCTACGCGGCCGTGGACTTCGGCATCGTGGGCACGCTCGACCCGCGCGACCAGCACTACCTGGCGCAGAACTTCCTCGCGGTGTTCGACCGCGACTACCGGCGGGTGGCTACGCTCCACGTGGAATCCGGCTGGGTGCCGCCCAACACGCGCGTCGACGAGATGGAATCCGCCGTGCGCACCGTGTGCGAGCCGATCTTCGACCGGCCGCTCAAGGACATTTCCTTCGGCCACCTGCTGTTGCGCCTGTTCGAGATCTCGCGGCGCTTCGACATGGTGATCCAGCCGCAGCTCATTCTCCTGCAGAAGACGCTGCTCAACGTGGAAGGTCTCGGTCGCGAGCTCTATCCCGATCTCGACATCTGGAGCACCGCAAGCCCGATCCTGCGCGAATGGATGCGCGAGCGCGCGAGCGCCCGCGGCGTGCTCAGGAGCCTGCGCGCCCAGCTCCCGGAGGTGATGGACGCGATCCGCGCGCTGCCGCCGATCGTGAAGAGCGCCGTTCAGCGCGCCCAGGACGGAAGGCTGCGCCTCACGGTGGAGTCGCCCGAGATCGAGTCGCTCAAGGCGACCATCCGCGAGACGAACCGCCGCCGCGACGGCGTGATCGCGGGATCGGCGGTTCTGCTCGGCGGACTGGTCTGGCTCGCCGTCGACCACAATCCAGCCTGGCCGGGCTGGGTGCTGGCGGCGATCGGAACGCTGATCATTCTTCTGGGCCGGCGCTGAATGCCGCAGGGATCGTCCCCCGAGCCGTTCGAGCCCGAATCCCGCCGCCGCGCGTCGCTGGACGCAGGCGGCACCGACTGGTAGCCTGCGCCGCCCTCTCCTGCCGAGGCATCTTTCGCTTCACATGCAAGGCCCGCGTTCACTCACGGAAGGATCGATCAGCCGGAACCTGCTGGTCTTCATGCTGCCGATCCTCCTCGGCAACGTGCTGCACTCGCTGAACGGGTCGATCAACTCCATCTGGATCGGACGCTTCCTGGGCGAGGCCGCGCTCACCGCCTCGGCGAACGCCAACGTCGTCATCTTCCTGCTGATCGGCGGCGTGTTCGGCATCTCGATGGCGACGACCATCCTGGTCGGCCAGCACATCGGCGCACGCGACATGCCCGGCGCGAAGCGGGTGGTGGGCGCAAGTGCATCGTTCTTCTTTCTCTCGTCGCTCGCCATGGCCCTCCTCGGCTGGTTCGCCGCCGAGCCCCTGCTCGTCGGGATGAGCACACCCGCCGACGCGATGCCCTATGCCATGGCCTACATGCGCATGTTCTTCCTGGCGCTGCCGTTCATGTGCATGCACGCGTTCATCATGGCCGTGCTGCGCGGCGCCGGGGACTCGCGCACGCCGCTCAACTTCCTGGCGCTCGGCATCTTCCTCGACATCGTGCTCAACCCGGTGCTGATCTTCGGCGTCGGCCCGATTCCGGCGTTCGGCATCACCGGCTCCGCGCTCGCGACCTTCATCGCACAGGGCGTGAGCCTCGTGGCGCTGATCGTGCACCTCTACCGCCGCCGCAATCCGCTCTGCCTGCACCGCGACGAGCTGCGTCTCCTCTCCGTGGACTGGGCGCTCGTCGGCGTGCTCGTCCGCAAGGGCATACCGATGGGCCTGCAGCTCATCGTGATCTCGGTGAGCTCGGTGCTCATGATCACGCTCGTCAACCGCTTCGGCGTGGACACCACGGCCGCCTACGGCGCTGCGTTCCAGCTCTGGAACTACATCCAGATGCCGCAGTTCGCGCTCGGCATGGCGGTCTCGGCCATGGCCGCGCAGAACGTCGGCGCGCAGAAGTGGGACCGCGTGAACGCCACCGCCCGCATCGGCGTGATCTACAGCGTGCTGCTCACCGGAACGCTGGTAACCCTGGTCGAGATCTTCAGCAGCTGGGCGCTCGGCATCTTCCTGCCCGTGGGCTCCCCGGCGCTCGCCATCGCCGAGCACCTGAACCGCATCGTCGCATGGTCCTTCGTCTTCTTCGGGATCTCGATGGTGCTCTTCGGCATCGTCCGCGCCACGGGCGCAGTGATGGCGCCGCTCGCGATCCTGGCGTGCTCGCTGCTGCTCGTGCGCTTCCCCGTCGCAGAGCTGATGCTCGACCGCTGGCAGGCCGACGCGATCTGGTGGAGCTTCCCGATCTCTTCGATCGTCGCCGTCGTGCTCGCCATTCTCTACTACCGCTTCGGCAACTGGCGGCATGCGCGCATGATGGCGCCGCAGCGCGCGGCTTCCTCTCCGCGTTCCTGATCCTCCTCCCCACCCGCGCTGCTCGACACTGTCTCTCGCGCAGTGCCGCTCTTTCCGCGTGGGCGCACAGGGCATTAGCGCGCACTGCGTACGGACCTGATGGACCGTACCCCTGCGCTGATGAATGCTGGTCGAGCGCCCTGCCGTGGCCAGTGGGTGGCGAGCGGAGATACCATCCCGCCCGGCGCGGTATCCACAGACACCCTGAGAATGTCCGCGGCAGAAAGAAGCGGGCACCCCGACGCATGGTCAGGTGCGTCCGACGTGCTTCAGTGGCTTCGTGACATCCTGCATGGAACGACGGAGCTCGAAGTGGTGGGCGCCCGTCAAGAGCCTTCTCGTCTGGCTTCGAGATCTCTTCGATGTTGACTCCATTCTCGGGCAACGGCGGGAACGTCGTATCAGTTCCTGAAAGCGCGTTGGTATCCTCGATACCTCATTTCTGTGTACGCGCTGTTCGTCATACTCACGTACTGGGCACACGTGATCCGCGGAGTTTCCGCTTCACCGTTCCGGCGGCCGTGGCCCTCGGCTTTCTGAACCTCAAGTTCGTGAAGTTCTGCCTGAACTGTGGATACCGCAACATCGTCCGGGGAGGTGGTGTGGACTACTGCCATGGCTGCGGTGCCGAGTTGCCGCGCTCGCGGCCGGATCGTTGAGGCGCGCCCTCCGCTTTGATCGTGGCTTGATCGGCTGCGCTCATGCTCATCCGCTTCACCAGACTTACGAACGACCGCCACCGATTCGAGATCGTGCGCGACGATGGAACGCGGGAGTCGCACGAGCTGGAGACGCGCTCGACGCTCGTGCACGATCTCGCACACTACGCGGTCGAGCTCGAAGGCGGGTTGAGCCGTTCGTTCTACGGACGGCTGGCCCGGGGGATGAAATACTCCGAGCTCACGACCGTACCGCCCGAAGGGCCTGAGGCGATGCAGACCGAGCGTGTCGTGGCCATGGTTCAGGGCACGCTGAAGACGGCTGCCCAAAGCAGGCCCGATCCTGCGCGACTGTTCCAGAGCGTGATAGCGAGTTTCGACGCGACGGGTGATGAACGCCCCGCCTGGCTCACCGTCGACCTCATGGCGCGGATCATCGACCGGCGGCGCCGGGTATACGGCCAGTGGCGCGCCACGCCGTTTCACGAAACCCTTGAACTGAAGTTCGACGTTCGGCCGAGTCCTGTCGCGTGACCTTCATGCGAGCCCCCAATAGTACATTTGGCGGTACGCGGGGCCGCAGCACGCAGCTCAGTCTCCCGCGGCAGCGTTGATATGAGCGAACGTTTGCGATCGATCGTGGAGTCTATGGCCACAAGGCCAGGTGACGACGTGCTCGAGATCGGGTGCGGTCATGGCGTTGCAGCTGCCATGATCTGCGAGAAGCTCGCGACAGGACGCCTCGTGGCGATCGATCGCTCGCGGAAGATGATCGATGCATCCGTCCGCCGGAACGGAAAGTACATCGAAGCGGGAATCGCGGAGTTCCGAGTTGCCGACGTGCTCGACTATGACCCCGGACCCCGGCGATTCGACAGGATTCTCGCCGTCCGTGTCGGCCTGTTTCACCGGGGGCGGGGAAGCCGCGGAGGCACGTCGCCGTACCCAGAAATGGCTCAAGCGCGACGGAAAGATGCCCCTCGTGTATGACGAGCCGTAGAAGACGAACATAAGAGCCACGCACCGCGTTTCGGGCGAGTCGCGCGTATGGAGATCATCAGGTTCGGACGCACTGACGCGAAGAAGATCCTTGCGTTCGGGTCACGACGCAGCGCGAGCGTGCCGCTCGCGAGTGGCTCCGGCAATGCACATGCGTACTGCATCTATTTCAGGCCTGGCGGGATGATCGGGCCCCATGTCGCGGGCTTCGATCAGCTGTTTCTCGTCGTATCGGGCCGCGGCTGGGTCTCGGGGCGTGATGGAAAGCGATTCGCGCTGCGCGCCGGTCAGGGCGCGATCTTTCGCCGCGGCGAAATGCATTCCAAGGGAAGTCGCACCGGAATGACGGCGATGATGTTCCAGGTTACACGGCTGCGCCGCCGGGCCAGACGTGTGCGGTGAGCGATCATCGCCCTCGTCGAGCCGTTGCAGCAGACCGTGCAATCCGATCGCCTGTGCGTCGCGACTGCGCTATCTTCCGTGCGCTCGCGGCGCGCGGCACTTGGCAGCGTGTCGACCTGGAACCGGAACGTCAGACGGCGGGAAGGGCAATGAAACGCTTGTGGACGATCATCGGCGTCAACGATGTTGCCCGGAGCTTCGCGTGGTATCAGTCTCTCCTGGGGCTTCCTCCCACGCAGCCCGCTCACGACTGTTTCGGTGTCCTCGAAGCGGACGGCGCCGTTCTGCTCTGCCTGCATCGGTGGGGCGACCACGAGCATCCGCCACTCGCCAGCCCGGCTCGTGCCGCACCCGGCAACGGGCTGCTGCTCTTCTTTCGCGTGGATGACTTCGACGATGCGCTGGCGCGTGCGCGCACGCTCGTCGATGCGCTCGAGGAGGAGCCGCACGTCAATCCCGGCACCGGTACCCGGGAGTTTGCGCTACGTGACCCGGATGGCTACTACGTGATGGTGAGCGCGCTTCCCGCCGCCTGACAGGCTCCTGCAGGCAGACGAGCAATCGCCAGGCTGCAGTCCCTGCTCACCCTCCGCACGAATCTTGCTGCGTCGCGTGGAAGTCCTATCCACGCATTCAGGAGATTCGCATGAAAGTCAGTGAAGTCATGTCGCCCAACGTCGAGCTCGCGAGCCCGGATGATACGCTTCAGCAGGCGGCGAAGAAGATGGCTCGCATCGACAGCGGCGTGCTTCCGGTAGCGCAGGACGATCGTCTCGTCGGCATGATCACGGACCGCGATATCGCGATCCGCGCCGTGGCCGAAGGCAAGAATCCCGCGCGCACGACCGTAGGCGAAGTGATGACGCAGGACGTCAAGTACTGCTTCGACGACGAGGATCTCGACGAGGTTTCGGACAACATGGCCGAGCTGCAGATCCGCCGGCTGCCGGTCGTCAATCGCGACAAGCGCCTGGTCGGCATCATCTCGCTGGGAGACATCGCACGACGCTATCAGCCGCGCGAAACCGGCGAGACGCTGCGCGGCATCTCGCAGCCCTCGGGTGAGCAGCGACCGAGCTGAAGGCTCCGGACTCGACCGCGTCTATCGCTTCGGAGCGGTTGTCGCGGACGCGGCGGGCTCGATCCAGAGTGCGCGTGCGCGTCCGCACAGCTCGCCGTCTTCGTCGAAGATGGCGGTCCCTACTTCGTGCTTGCGGCCGCTCGATTGCAGGTGCCAGCCGATCACGGTGCACTGCTCGTCGACGTGCACGAGCCTGTCGGCATGCGCCGTGAATTCGCCGAGCACGATGATCCGCCCCGTCTGACCGATCGCGAAGTTTCCGGGACAGTCGAGAGCCGCCCACATGAACTCGGGCCGCACCTTGCCGTCGCCGCGATCGAGTGACGGATCGGGTGTCCAGGGTGCGGCGACGAGGCTGCGTCCGGCGACCCGACCGGCGAATATGCGCAGGCCATCGCCCCGTTCGCGATGGGGACCGCACACGAAGCACGTCGGGAACGGGTGCCACTCGAATCCGGCGTAGCGACGCGACGCTTCGATCGCCTCCTCGCGGCTCGGCGGTGCAGGCACGTCGAGGTCGATCGTCGCCGGCCACGCCTGACCGATGAGAGTCTCGCCGTCGAGGACCGCGAGGCTGCCGTCGGGCTGTTCCTTCACCTGCAGCTCGGTATCGAGCGGCGGCGGCCGCAGCAGGCGTACGCGCAGCGTCTGCTGGGTCAGACCCGCGACGAGACCCGAGAAGTAGCCGCCGTTGGCCGACTGCGGTGGACCATGAAAACGATTCGCGATGGTAAGCGTCGCCATGGCCGCCGATCCTCCTGCGAAACCGTAAACTTCAGCGCGTGGACGGCCGCAGACTCTCCAGCCACTGGCGCGCGTCGCCGCCACGCTCGAGCACTTCCACCAGCGCGGAGCCCACGATGACGCCATCCACGTGGCCGCGCAAGCGTTCGATCTGCTCGCGGCTCCGGATGCCGAACCCGGCACAGACCGGAACGCGCGCGAGCGCACGCACGCGGTCGAAGTAGTCGAGCACGTCCTGCGGCACGTCCACGTTGCGGCCGGTCGTGCCCGTCCGTGTCACGGCATAGACGAATCCCTGGCTGGCGGCGCAGAGCCGCTCGAGCCGCGAGCTTTCCGTCACGGGAGTCACCATCTGCACGAGCGCGAGCCCGTGCGGATCGAGCGCGGCGCGCAGCTCGTCGCTCTCGTCGAACGGCAGATCCGGCACGATGAGCCCCGAGATTCCCGCCCGCGCCGCGCGTTCCGCCAGGCGGTCGATGCCGAGCGAGAGCAGAGGGTTGAGATAGCTCATGAGCAGGAGCGGCGCATCGGGACGCGGCATCGCCTCGAGCTCGTCGAGAATCCAGCGCAGACTCACGCCCTGCTGGAGCGCAACCTGGCTGGATCTCTGGATCGTGACGCCGTCCGCCATCGGATCGGTGAACGGTACGCCGATCTCGACGACGTCCGCGCCGCCTGCGACCTGCTGCAGGTGCTCGCGGAAACGTTCGCGGCTCGGAAAACCCGCCGTCATGAATGCCACCAGCGCGGGCTCGCCGCGGGAGGTGCGTGCGCGGATGGCCGCGGTGATTCGTTCGTGTGCCTTCATTGCCGTGCGGCCTCGAGTCGTGCGATGAGCGTCTGCTGCAGGGTCGGCATGTCCTTGTCGCCGCGGCCCGAAAGGCCGACGAGCACGCGCTTGCCGGGATTGGCCTGAGCCCAGCGCTTCGCGCCTGCGAGCGCATGCGCGCTCTCGAGCGCGGGCAGGATGCCCTCGGCTTCGCAGCATTCCTTCACCGCCGCGAGCGCTTCTTCGTCGCTCGCCGTTTCGTAGCGCACGCGACCCGTGGCGCGCAGCAGCGAGTGCTCGGGACCGACACCCGGATAGTCGAGGCCGGCCGACACGGAGTGCGTCTCCTGGATCTGCCCGTTCTCGTCCTGCAGGAGCATGGAGTAGCTCCCGTGCAGGACGCCGGGTCTGCCGAGCGCGAGCGTCGCGGAGTTCTCGCCGAGACCGGTGCCGCGCCCGCCCGCCTCGATGCCGAGAATCTCGGTGTTGCGATCGGCGATGAAGGGATAGAAAAGCCCGATCGCGTTCGAGCCGCCGCCCACGCACGCGATCACCGCATCGGGCAGCGCACCGGCCTCGGCCAGCATCTGCTCGCGCGCTTCGCGACCGATGATCGCCTGCAGCTCACGCACCAGGTACGGATAGGGATGTGGGCCGACGGCCGAGCCGAGCAGGTAGTACGTGCCGAGCGGATCGGACACCCAGTCGCGCAGCGCTTCGTCGATGGCGGCTCGCAGGGTGCGATCGCCGCTCGTCACCGGCACCACGGTCGCGCCGAGCAGGCGCATGCGCCCGACGTTCGGTGCCTGGCGCTCCATGTCGACCTCGCCCATGTACACGACGCACGTGAGACCGAGACGCGCGCAGGCCGCTGCGCTCGCCACGCCGTGCTGTCCGGCACCCGTCTCCGCGACGATGCGGCGCGCACCGAGGCGCTTCGCGAGGAGCGCCTGACCGAGCGCGTTGTTGATCTTGTGCGCGCCGGTGTGCGCGAGATCCTCGCGCTTGAGCCACACCTGCGCGCCCCAGCGCTCGGAAAGTCGCGGCGCATAGGTGAGCGCCGTCGGACGGCCTACCCAGGTCCTGAGCTCGCGCGAGAGCTCGCGCTGGAAGTCCTCGGCGTGCAGATACTCGCGCACGCCGTGCTCGAGCCGTTCGAGCGCTGGAATCAGCGTCTCCGGCACGTAACGGCCGCCGAACGGGCCGAAGCGGCCGCGCTCGTCGGGAAACCGGCCCGCGATCTCGTCCGCGAGCAGGCGTTCGGCATCCGCCGTGGCTGCCGCAACTGTCATGTCGTCATCTCCTTCAAATCACTCTGCGCGGCGGCGCGAGCCGCCGCGACGAAGCGCGCGATGCGCTCGGGGCTCTTCACACCCGGCCGCTCTTCCACGCCGCTCGAAACGTCCACGCCGAACGGCCGCACTGCATGGATGGCCGCGGCGACGTTCGCCTCGTTGAGCCCGCCGGCGAGAACCAGCTCCGTGCGTGCCGCGAGCTGCCGCGCCTGCGACCAGTCGCAAGTCACTCCCGCACCGCTCACCGGGCCCTCGAACAGCAACCTCGGCGGCAGCGCATCCGGCAGCGCGCATCCGGCGCGCAGCACGGGCAATCGCTCGAGCTCGCGCGGCAGATCGAGACGTTCCAGGTCCTCGGCATCCGTCTGCAGCACGTCCGGTGCGAACGTCGCAATGATCTCATCGACCTCAGATTGCGTCGGGTGACGCGTGACGGCGATGCAGCGGATCCTGCCGCGCGCCGGAGCCGCGAGATCCGCCGCGAGCTGCGGCGTCACCTGACGCACGGAAGGCGCGAACACGAATC
>QGVD01000057.1 GCA_003242685.1 Pseudomonadota bacterium
ACTCTATGTCGTCCACCTCGCTGCACACCGCGGTTCGCCACGGGCCCTCGCAGCGCTCGAGCACGGCCGGAACATCGCGCGCGACGCTCGCGACCGACTGATACCTGAGCTCGATGCCGGCACGCGTGAGCATCGCGAAGCCGATCCGGCCGCCTTCCGGCACCGTGGTCGTCGCCTCGAAACCGCGCGCTTTCCAGAACTCGATGCAGGGCTCGACCTCGTCGACGATCAGCACGGGAGTCAGCCGTTCGATTCGCATGGCGCGATTCTCCTCGCCGGGTGCGTGATCCGCGGGGAGGGAACCGCTTGACCCGGTCGTCGGCAGCCCCCCTGATCCTCTGTCTTCACAGCGAATCTTGGCTGCAGGCGGGACGGTCCGCCCACCACGTCCCGCGAGCTTGAATTGCGCCGCGGCAGTTGCCGAAAATCCGCGGTCTGTCCGGCGGATGCGGAACTTTCCGCAGGCGATTCTCATCTAGACCTGCCACCGTATGATCAAGACCGAACACCTGAGCAAGCGCTACGATGCCCTGGTCGCCGTAGACGACGTCAGCTTCGAAGTGCAGCCCGGGGAAGTCCTCGGCTTTCTGGGTCCGAACGGCGCGGGCAAGACCACCACCATGCGCATGATCGCGGGCTTCGTCACACCCAGCGCGGGACGGGCGAGCATCTGCGGTCATGACGTGCAGACCGAACCGCTGCGCGCGAAGGCGTGCCTCGGCTACCTGCCCGAAGGTGCGCCGAGCTACGGCGAGATGACGGTGCGCAGCTTCCTCGAGTTCGTCGCCGACGTGCGCGGCCTCACGGGCGAGCGCAAGAAGTCGCGCCTCGATTACGTGATCGGCCGGCTGCAGCTCGAGAAGGTCCTCGAGCAGACCATCGAGACGCTTTCGAAGGGTTTCCGGCGCCGCGTCGGTCTCGCCCAGGCGATCGTGCACGACCCGCCGGTGATGATTCTCGACGAGCCCACCGACGGTCTCGACCCGAATCAGAAACACGAGGTGCGCACGCTCATCAACGAGATGCGGCGTGACAAGATCATCGTCATCTCCACGCACATCCTCGAGGAAGTCGACGCCGTGTGCAGCCGCGCGATCGTCATCGCGCGCGGCCGCATCGTGGCGGACGACACGCCGCAGGGTCTCGCCGCACGGTCGCGCTATCACAACGCGGTGTCGATGCGCCTCGAGGAGCCGCAGCAGCTCGAAGCGGCACGGGCCGCGCTCGCGTCGCTGCCCTCGGTGGCCGAGGTCGAGGTCGTCGAGCGCGAAGCGCGTCTCACTGCCCTGCCGCGAGGCGGCGCGGCGATCCTGCCCGCGCTCGCCGAGCTGGCCGCGCGCCAGGGGCTCAAGCTCAAGGAGCTGCACCTCGAATCCGGACGGCTCGACGAAGTCTTCCGGACCATCACCGCCTGAACGATCCTTGCGGAGGAGCGATGCGAAACGTCGCCATCATCATGCGCCGCGAGCTCGCCAGCTACTTCGCAACGCCGCTCGCGTACGTCTTCATCCTGATCTTCCTCGTTCTCGCGAACGCCTTCACGTTCTATCTCGGCGGCTTCTTCGAGCGGGGACAGGCGGATCTGGCGCCGTTCTTCAATTTCCATCCCTGGCTCTACCTGTTCCTGATCCCGGCGATCGCCATGCGCCTGTGGGCCGAGGAGCGCAAGACCGGCAGCATCGAGCTGCTCATGACGCTGCCCGTGACGCTCTGGGACGCGGTGATCGGCAAGTTCCTCGCCGCCTGGGCCTTCGCGGGGCTCGCGCTCGCGCTCACCTTCCCGCTCTGGATCACGGTGAACTATCTCGGTGATCCCGACAACGGCGCGATCCTCGCGGCCTATGTGGGCAGTTTCCTGATGGCCGGAGGCTTCCTCGCGATCGGCTCCTGCATGTCGGCGCTCACGCGCAATCAGGTGATCGCGTTCATCCTGGGCGTCGTCGCCTGCTTCGTGTTCCTGCTGGCGGGCTTTCCGCTGGTGCTCGACGCGGTGCGCGCCTGGGCGCCTCAGCTCCTGGTCGATGCGATCGCCTCGCTGTCGTTCCTCACGCACTTCGAATCGATTTCCAAGGGGGTCATCGACGTGCGCGATCTGCTGTTCTTCGCGATGCTGATCGGCTTCTTCCTGTTCGCGACGGGCGTCGTGCTCGATGCCCGCAAGGCCGACTAGGGAGGACGCGGACATGACGCAACGCTCGCAACTCGGAAGCGCAGCGCTCGTCGCGCTCGCGGTGCTCTTCATCGGGCTCACGATCCTCTTCCAGCAGGTGCTGCGCGGCTGGCGCATCGATCTCACCGAGAACCGCCTGTACACGATCGCGCCGGGCACGGAGCGCATCCTCGAGAGCCTGCGTGAGCCCATCAATCTGTATTTCTTCTTTACGCCGCGCGCGACGGATCAGTACCCGTCGCTGCGCACGTACGGCACGCGCGTGCAGGAGTTCCTCGAGGAGCTCGCCGCGCGCTCCGACGGAAAGCTCCGTCTCAACGTGATCGACCCGCAGCCGTTCTCCGAGGAAGAGGACCGCGCCGCCGAGCTCGGCGTGCGCCCCGTGCCGATCGGCTCCACGGGCACGCAGCTCTACTTCGGGCTCGCCGGCACGAACTCCACGGACGGACGCGCGGCGATCGAGTTCTTCGATCCTGCGAAGGAGGAGTTCCTCGAGTACGACGTGGCGAAGCTGATCTACCAGCTGGCGAATCCCAAGAAGCCCGTCGTCGGACTCCTCTCGGGGCTGCAGATCACGGCGGGATTCGACCCGATGAGCGGGCAGATGCGCGAGCCGTGGATCGTCGCGGCCCAGGCGCAGCAGCTCTTCACGGTGCGTCAGCTCGATGCGCGGACCCTCAAGCGCGTCGATCCCGAGATCGACGTGCTGATGCTCGTGCACCCGAAGGACCTGCCGCCGGCGGCGCAGTTCGCGATCGACCAGTTCGCGCTGCGCGGCGGACGCATCCTCGCGTTCGTCGATCCGATCGCCGAAGCCGACACGTCGGGCGCCGATCCGGGCAATCCGCTGTCGGCCATGTTCGCCGACAAGTCGTCGAAGCCCGGCAAGCTCTTCGAGACGTGGGGCATCGAGTTCGACCCGAAGTCGGTGGTCGCCGATGCCCAGTACGGCCTCACGGTGTCCATGAGCGCGAGCAGCCCGCCCGTGCGCCATCTCGGCATCCTGGGGCTCGACGCCGCGAGCCTCGATCAGAGCGACGTCGTGACGTCCGGGCTCTCGAACGTCAATCTGGCGACTGCGGGCTACCTGCGGCCGAAGAAGGACGCCGGCATCGAATTCACGCCGCTCCTGCAGTCGAGCACGCAGGCCGCGATACTGCCCGCCGATCGCTTCACGATGCTCTCCGATCCGTCGACGCTCCGCGACGGCTTCCAGCCGACGGGCGAGCGGTACACGATCGCCGCGCGCGTAACGGGGAAGGTGAAGACGGCCTTCCCTGACGGGCCGCCCGAAGGCGTCGAGCTGCCCGAAGGAGAGAAACCGCTCACCGAGTCCGTCGAGCCGCTCAACCTCATCGTGTTCGCGGATACCGACGTGCTCGCGGACTATCTGTGGGTGCGCCACAGCAGCTTCTTCGGCCAGCGTGTTGCGCACGCCTGGGCGAGCAACGGCGATCTGGTGCTCAACGCGCTCGACAATCTCGCCGGCAGCACCGACCTGATCAGCGTGCGCGGCCGCGCGACCTTCACGCGGCCGTTCGAGCGCGTCGAGGCCCTGCGCCGCAATGCCGAAGCGCGCTTCCGCGCCAAGGAGAAGGAGCTCGAGGAGGAGCTGCGCGCGACGGAAGAGAAGCTCACGCAGCTCGAGTCGCAGCGCTCGTCGGACCAGGGCGCGCTCATTCTCACGGCCGAGCAGCAGAAGGAGATCGAGCGCTTCCAGCAGGAGAAGCTCCGCATCCGCAAGGAGCTCCGCGACGTGCGGCTCGGCCTCGATCAGGACATCCGGCGGCTCGGGAACACGCTCAAGGCGACGAACATCGTCGTGGTGCCCGCAGTGTACGCGCTCGTCGCTCTCGGCATCGGCTTCTGGCGCAGAAGGCGGCGCCTGGCGCAGGAGCGTCCGGCGACTTCCGGGGAGGTGGCGGCATGAACGCACGTCGTGTCGCCATACTGGGCGCGCTGGCGCTCATCGTGTTCGCCGCGGGTGCCTGGCTCGCCTCGCGTGATACCTCCCGCCCCGACTCGCTCGGCAGAGGAAGAGTTCTGCCGGATCTGCGCGAGGCGCTGAACGACGTCACCGAGATCCGCATTCAGAAGGGCGACGGATCGCGTGTGACGGTGCGCAGGAACGACGAGGAATGGCAGGTCGTCGAGCGCGAGTATCCGGCGGATGAGAGCCGCGTGCGCCAGCTCCTCATGAATCTGTCGCAGCTCGAGGTGCTCGAGGAGAAGACGAGCGATCCGGCCAACTACGCGCAGCTCGGCGTCGAGGACGTCGCGGGTGCCGGGAAGGCGACGGGATCGCTGGTGGAAACCGTCACGCCGCAGAAGACTTTCGCGCTGATCGTCGGCAAGCCTTCGGGCGGCAGCTCCACGTTCGTCCGGGTCGCCGGTGAGGCGCGCAGCTTCCTCGCGAAGCCGCAGCTCACCGTCGATGCGGACCCGGCCCGCTGGGTCGATCGCACGATCGTCGAGCTGCCACAGAACCGCATCCGCGAGATGGTCGTCACACCCGCGCGCGGAAACGGTTACACGCTGCTGCGCGAGAAGTCGGAAGACACCGATTTCAAGCTGACGGAAGTGCCCAAGGGCCGCGAGCCCGTGGGCGCGAGCGCACTCAACGCGGTCCCCGGGAGCCTCGCCTCGCTCACGCTCGACGACGTGAGGCGCGTCGACGAGAAGACGCCGGACGCCGGGAAGTCCCGTCCGCGTGCGATCGTGCGCACCTTCGATGGTCTCGAGCTCGAGATCTCGGGTCGCGAGGAAGACTCGCGGCACTACCTGACGTTGAGCGCAAGAGCGACGCAGGACGAGGTGCGCGAGGAAGCGGAGCGGCTCTCCGCGCGATTCGCGGGCCGGGAGTACGAGATCCCGGGCTACAAGTACGACGCCATCTTCCGGCCGCTCGACCAGCTCCTGGTGCCGAAGTCGTAGCGCCCTCGCCCGCTGCACCAGGGAAGGCTCAGGTGCAGGGACGCACCGTCAGCGCGTTCGCGCGAGGAGTCCCAGCGAAAGCGCCGCGAGCAGCGCCGTGGGGAGCCAGGCGAGCACGATCGGATCGACGTCGAAGATGATCGTGCCGCTCTCGATCAGCCTCTGCAGCAGGAAGAGACCGACACCGAGCACGAGACCCACGAGCGTGCGCGCGCCTGCGCCGGCCGAGCGCAGCGGTCCCAGGACGAAGGGCAGCGCGAGCAGCACCGCGAAGGCGACCGCGGTGGTGCGCGAGATGCGCGACCAGAACGCGAACACATACGGCCGGGCGTCGAGCTGATTCGCCTGATAGAAGCGGATCAGCGACCACAGCGTGCGCGTCTCGAGCTCCTGCGGATCCTTGACGGCGAGCCCGAGGAAACCTGCGCTGAGATTCGACTCGAGCGTGCGCGTGCCGGACCTGCGCGCGACGACCCTGTCCGTCGCGAAACGCGACTCCGCGTAGCCCGACAGTCGCCACGCCCCGCCGGAGTCCCCGAGGGCCCGTGCCGCGCGCCCGATGGCGCTCAGACGATGCTCGTCCGACAGCTCGAACACGAGCATGCCGCCGAACTGCGTCGCGCCGGACTGCTGCGCGACGTTGAGGATGAGATTCCCGTCCCGCACCCAGGCGCCGCTCGCACCGCCGAACGTGACGTCGGAGTACTTGGCGAAAGCCTTCTGCTGCCGGGCCGCCTGCTCGAGCGGCGGCGCGACGAACTCGCCGAGCGCGACCTGCAGCGCGATGAGCAGCGCCGCCGCCGTGAGCGCCGAGCGCGCCATTCTCGCGACGGAGACACCGGATGCGCGCAGCACGATGAGCTCGCTCCCGCGCGCGAGAGCACCGAGCCCCACCAGCGAGCCGATGAGCGCGGCGATGGGCAGCATCTCCCAGGCCTGCTGCGGCAGACTCATGACCGAGTACCAGAACGCGGCACCGGCGGTGTACCGGCCCTCGCCGATGTCGCTCTGCTCGCCGAGGAAGACGAAGAGCAGGCCCAGCACGAGCAGCACGGCGAGCACGAGAGCCGTCGACCCGAGAATGGCGCGCAGCAGATAACGGTCGATCAGACTCATGCCGCGCTCCTCCGATATCGATGCCGTGCCATCCACTGCGGCCCCAGGACCAGCAGCGCGACGAACAGCACCACCGCCGCATGGACCCACCACAGGCCGAGCGCCTCGGGCAGCGTGCCGCGCGCGATCCACACCCGGCCCGTCACGATGAGGTTCGCATAGAGGAAGTAGACGAGCACCGCGAGCCACACGCGCGCGTAGCGCCCCTGCCGCGGCTGCAGGCGGCTCAGGGGAATCGCGAGCACGGTGAGCACGATGCACATCACCGGCAGGGCGAAGCGCCAGTGAAGCTCCGCGCGCAGCTCAAGATCGTTCGAACGCAGCAGCTCGCGCGTGGGCAGCGCCTCGGAGCTCGTGATCTCCTCGGCCAGGTCGGGCACCTGAACGGGAATCGTGTGCTCGGCGAAGCGCACGATGCGGAACTGCGGACTGCCGGGCACGCCTTCGAAGCGCTCGCCTTCGTACAGCGTGATGACGTGGAGCCTCCCGCCCTCGGACACGTCGTGGCGGGCGCGGCGGGCGAGCGCCACCTCCACGCGCCCGGCGCGCTCGCGCTCGACGAACACGTTCGTCAGCGTCCCATCGGGCGCGACGTTCTCCGCGTACACGACGGCGTCACCGCCGAAGGTGCGGAACCTTCCCGGCGAGATCGGCGCGAACTGCCCCGCCTGCAGTGCCGCGGCGCGCAGCGCGAGCGTGCGAGCGGTGGCTGTCGGGGCGAGGTCCAGCGTGAGCCACGCGATGAAGGCCGTGACGAGCACCGCAAGCAGCCAGATGGGCACCGACATGCGCAGCATGCCGACACCGCACGCCTGAGCGGCGGTCATCTCACTGTCGTGGTAGAGCCGGCCGAAGGCGAGCACGACGCCTAGCAGCAGCCCGATGGGCATGACGACGCCCAGGTTCTGCAGCAGTCCGAGCCAGATGAGCTCGAGCACGACGCCCTGCGGATACTGATTCTCCGCGGCGCGCTCGAGGACTCGCGCGACCTGGTAGGTAAGCTGGATCACGAGCAGCACGGCCGTGACCGTCAGCCAGCTTCCCAGGACTTCACGCAGTATGTACCGGTCGAGGATCCGCCCCAATCGCTTCTGTTCCGCTCTGCGAGCCGCCGATCACCGGGCCGCCGTTGGGTTACACTTCGCGCGCTGAAGTCCGCTTGCTGCCTTGCGTTTCTATACGAACAAACACGAAATCGGAGCGGGACGGAGCGCAGCGGCTACGTTAAATCAGAGCATTCTGGGGCTCAACGGCTTGCGCGCCGTGCGCCGGTGTTGCAGCCCCGCGGGAGATCGTTCATGCGTTTCGACATCTGGACAGGGAAGCTGCCCGCACAGGCCGTCGACTGCATCGTGATCGGTGCGTTCGAGGGCGGCGAGCTCGGCGAGACCGCGCGCACGGTGGATGCTGCGACGGGCGGCAGGCTGCGGCGGCTGCTCTCACGCGGCGACTTCCCGGGACGGCAGGGCGACACGCTGCTGCTGCCCGATCTCCCAGGGGTCAAGGCCGAGCGCACGCTGCTCGTCGGTCTCGGCGCGGCCAGGAGCTTCAATCGCCGCGCCTGGCGCCGTGCCTGCACGGCCGCGCTGAGCGTGCTCGCGCGCACCCGCGTGCGGAGCGTCGCGCTCGGCATCGATCCTCCGTCGAGTGAGCCGCTCGGCAACTACTACTTCGGCCGCGCCGTGGCGGAGATCACGGGCGCCGCCCTCTATCGGACCAACGATCAGAAAACGGGTCGCAAGCCGCCGCCTCCGGCGCTCACCTCCGTCAGCGCGGGTCCCGTGAGCGCGTCGGGTGCAGCGGCAGCGCGCCGCGGCCTCGCGCACGGCGCAGCGGTGGCGGAAGCGCAGAAGACGCAGCGCGATCTCGGCAATCTGCCCGGTAATGTCTGCACGCCGAGCTACCTCGCCCAGCAGGCCCGCCAGCTCGCACGGCGCTATCCGTCGCTCAAGGTCCAGATCCTCGACGAGGCGGCCATCCGCCGCCAGAAGATGGGCTGCCTGCTCGCCGTCGCGCAGGGCAGCGAGCAGCCGCCGCGCTTCATCGTGCTCGAGCACCGCGGCGGGCGCAGCACGCGCGACCCCATCGTGCTGGTCGGCAAGGGCATCACGTTCGACACCGGCGGCATCTCGCTCAAGGATCCGCCGACGATGGACGAGATGAAGTACGACATGAGCGGTGCGGCGGCCGTGCTCGCGAGCCTGCAGCTCGCCGCCGAGCTGCGGCTGCCGATCCGCGTCATCGGCCTCGTCGCGGCGGCGGAGAACATGCCGAGCGGCCGCGCGATCAAGCCGGGCGACATCGTCACGAGCGCATCGGGTCAGACGGTCGAGATTCTCAACACGGACGCCGAAGGGCGGCTCGTGCTCTGCGACGCACTGCACTACGCGCGCCGCTTCTCCCCATCCGCGGTCATCGACATCGCGACGCTGACGGGCGCCTGTGTGATCGCGCTCGGCGCGCATCACACCGGTCTCATGAGCAACGACGATGCGCTCGCGGAAGAGCTGCTCGCCGCAGGACGCCGCACGGACGACCGCGCGTGGCGCCTGCCGCTCACGGAAGAGTACGCAGAACAGCTCAAGAGCAATTTCGCGGATTTCGCCAACGTGGGCGGACGCGAAGGCGGCGCCATCACGGCGGCGGCCTTCCTCGGCAAGTTCACGCAGGGCATGAAGTGGGCGCACCTCGACATCGCCGGCACCGCCTGGCAGGGTGGCGCACAGAAAGGCAGCACGGGACGGCCCGTCTCGCTCCTCGCCGATTTCCTCATCCGGCGGGCCGGGGCCGGCGCGGAGGACTGAAGACGCCGTGAACGCGCCGGACACTCCGTCGGATGCAGGCTCGCCGCGGGTCGATTTCTACGTGATCGACGATGCGTCGCCCCTCGCCCGGCTCAAGCTCGCGTGCCGCATCGTCGAGAAAGCCTATTGCGCCGAGCAGAGCGTGCTCGTGTGGCTTTCCGACCGCGAGGAGCTGCGCACGTTCGACGAGCTGCTGTGGACATTCGCCGATCGCAGCTTCGTTCCGCACGAGGAGCTCGCTCCGGGCGCGCTCGCCGTCGAGGCGCCGGTTCTGCTTTCAGCGGGTACTCCTCCTGCCGGCGACATCGACGTCATCGTGAATCTCACTGCGGAAGTCCCGCCGTGCTACGCGCGGGCACGGCGGGTCGCGGAGATCGTCGATGGCGACGAGACGCGCCGCCGCGCCGGCCGCGCACGCTTCAAGACCTACCGCGACCTCGGTCTGCAGCCCGTCTCACATACCCTGCGCAACGGGCAGTCCTGAGCTTGCCGTTCCTGAGCCGGCGCCGCCGCCGGCTTCAGACACTCGTCACATCCCGATCGCGGTGCGGGCTGCCCTGCCCGGCCTTGCCGCTATAATCCGGCGCTCACTTCACGGTTGCTGCCGGATGGACAAGGTCTACACGCCGCACGAGATCGAGCGGCGCATCTACGAACGGTGGGAGTCGCACGGCTGGTTCGCTCCGAGCGGACGGGGCGAGCCCTACTGCATCATGATCCCGCCGCCGAACGTGACCGGAACGCTGCACATGGGGCACGCGTTCCAGCACACGCTGATGGACGCGCTCACGCGCTACCACCGCATGCGCGGGTTCGACGTGCTGTGGCAGCCGGGCACCGACCACGCCGGCATCGCCACGCAGATGGTCGTGGAGCGCCAGCTCAACGCCGAGGGCATCCGGCGCACGGACCTCACGCGCGAGGAGTTCGTCGCGCGCGTCTGGCAGTGGAAGGAGCAGTCGGGCGGCACGATCGCGTCGCAGATGCGCCGCCTCGGCGACTCGGTCGACTGGTCGCGCGACCGCTTCACCATGGACGAGGGCATGTCCCGCGCCGTGGTCGAAGTGTTCGTCCGGCTGTACGAAGAAGGCCTCATCTATCGCGGCAAGCGCCTCGTCAACTGGGATCCGGTGCTGCTCACGGCACTCTCCGATCTCGAGGTCCAGAGCGAGGAAGAAGACGGCCATCTCTGGCACCTGCGCTATCCGCTCGCGGACGGCTCCGGTCATCTCGTCGTCGCGACGACGCGTCCCGAGACGATGCTCGGCGACACCGCGGTCGCGGTGCATCCCGAGGACGAGCGCTACAGGCACCTCGTCGGCCGCGAAGTGCGGCTGCCGCTCGCGGATCGCACGATCCCGATCATCGCGGACGAGTACGTCGATCCGTCCTTCGGCTCGGGCTGCGTGAAGATCACGCCGGCGCACGACTTCAACGACTACGAAGTGGGCGTGCGCCACGGCCTGCCGCAGATCAACATCTTCACGCCGCGCGCCGCGCTCAACGAGAACGTCCCCGAGCGCTTCCGCGGGCTCGATCGCTTCGAGGCGCGCAAGCGCGTGATCGAAGAGCTCGAGGCCGCAGGTCTCCTCGAGAAGGTGGAGAAGCATCGTCATGCCGTGCCGCGCGGCGACCGCAGCGGCGCGGTCCTCGAGCCTTATCTGACCGACCAGTGGTACGTGAAGGTGGGTCCGCTCGCCGAGGAAGCGATCCGCGCGGTCGAGGACGGCCGCACCCGCTTCGTTCCCGAGAACTGGTCGAAGACCTACTTCGAATGGATGCGCAACATCCGCGACTGGTGCGTGAGCCGTCAGCTCTGGTGGGGTCACCGCATTCCGGCGTGGTACGACGCTCAGGGCAACGTCTACGTCGGCCGCTCGGAAGCCGAAGTGCGCGAAAAGCACGGGCTCGGCGCGGACGTCGCGCTGCGCCAGGACGAGGACGTGCTCGACACGTGGTTCTCCTCGGCGCTGTGGCCCTTCTCCACGCTCGGCTGGCCGGACCGCACGCCCGAGCTCGCGCGCTACTACCCGACCACGGTGCTCGTCACCGGCTTCGACATCATCTTCTTCTGGGTCGCCCGGATGATGATGATGGGCCTCAAGTTCATGGGCGACGTGCCGTTCCGCGACGTGTACATCACGGGCCTCATCCGCGACGAGCACGGCGACAAGATGTCGAAGTCCAAGGGCAACGTGATCGACCCGCTCGACATCGTCGACGGCATCGATCTCGAGTCCCTGGTGGCCAAGCGCACGACGGGCCTCATGCAGCCGCACCTCAAGCCTGCGATCGAGAAGGCCACGCGCAGGCAGTTCCCGCAGGGCATCGCGGCGCACGGCACGGACGCGCTGCGCTTCACGTTCGCGGCGCTCGCCACGCCGAGCCGCGACATCCGCTTCGATCTCGGGCGCGTGGCGGGATACCGGAACTTCTGCAACAAGCTCTGGAACGCGGCGCGCTTCGTCACGCTGACGAGCGAGAACGCGAAGGTGGACGGCGAAGGCGACGTCGAGCTGTCCGTCGCCGACCGCTGGATCCGCTCCCGGTTCGGCCGCATGCTGAGCACGGTCGAGTCCGCGATGCGCGAGTACCGGTTCGACTACGTTGCGAGCGCCCTGTACGAGTTCACCTGGTACGAGTTCTGCGACTGGTACCTCGAGCTGACGAAGCCCGTGCTGCAGTCGGATGCGGCATCTCCCGCCGCGAAGCGCGGCACGCTTCGCACCCTGCTCGGCATCACCGAAGCGCTGCAGCGCGCGCTGCATCCGCTGATGCCGTTCATCACGGAGGAGATCTGGCAGCGCATCGCCCCGCTCGCGGGCCGCAAGGGGCCGAGCGTCATGCTCGAGCCCTATCCCAGGCCGGACGAGTATCCGCTCGACGAAGCCGCCGAGCGCGAGGTGGCGTGGATTCAGAGCTTCATCCTCGCGGTGCGCCAGATCCGCGGCGAGATGGACATCAGCCCGACGCGCCGGCTGCCGGTGCTGCTGAAGGACGCATCCGCTCAGGACCTGGAGCTTCTCGATCGGCACCGTACCTGGCTCGAGCGGCTCGCCGGGCTCGAGAGCATCACGGTGCTCGGACCGCAGGATCCGGTGCCTCAGTCGGCCACCGCACTGCTCGGTGAGCTCACGATCCTCGTGCCCATGGCGGGGCTCATCGACGCCGCGGCGGAAGTCGAGCGGCTCGGCAAGCGGATCGCGAAGGCCCGGCAGGATCTCGAGAAGTCGCGCGCGAAGCTCGCGAACGAGAACTTCGTTCGCAACGCGCCCGAGGCGGTCGTCGCGCAGGAGCGCGAGCGCGCCGCGGAGCTCGAGCGCACCGTCGCCGGCCTCGAGACTCATCTCGAACGCGTGCGCGCGATGCTCGGATCGTGATGGACGCCGTTCAGCCGCTGCCGCGCGCCATCGAGACTCTGGAGCGGATCATCCTCGGAAAGCCGGAGCAGATCCGGCTGTGCCTCGCCTGCCTGCTGGCGCGCGGGCACCTGCTCATCGAGGACGTGCCGGGTGTCGGCAAGACCACGCTGGCACACGCGCTCGCTCACGTCCTGGGACTCGCCTGGCAGCGCGTGCAGTTCACGAGCGATCTGCTGCCCGCGGACATCATCGGCGTCTCGGTGTTCGATCGCGCCACGCAGCAGTTCCACTTCCGCAAGGGACCGGTCTTCACGCAGCTGCTCCTCGCGGACGAAGTCAACCGCGCGAGCCCGCGCACGCAGAGCGCGCTGCTCGAGGCGATGGAGGAGCGCCAGGTCAGCGCGGACGGGACGACCTACCGCCTCCCGGAGCCGTTCTTCGTCATCGCCACGCAGAACCCGCACGAGCAGATCGGCACCTTTCCGCTGCCGGAATCGCAGCTCGATCGTTTCCTGATGCGCGTGACGCTCGGCTACCCCGACGCCGTGCACGAGCGCGAGCTCCTGCGCAACGGCGAGCGGCGCGAGCTGCTCGCACGGCTCCCTCCCGTCCTCGGGCCCGAAGCGATCGTCGACATCCAGCGTGCGGTGCGCGAAGTGCACGTCTCGGACGCGCTGCTCGACTACGTCCAGGCGCTGACCGAACGCACTCGGACGCGCACCGATCTGCGGCTCGGGCTCTCGCCGCGCGCGGCTCAGGGCCTCATCCGTGCGGCGCAGGCGTGGGCCCATCTCCAGGGCCGCAGTGCCGTGCTGCCCGAGGACGTGCAGGCGGTCTTCCCCTCGGTCGTGGCTCACCGTCTCGAGCGGCGCGATGCCGCCGACGCGAGCGGACACGCCGTCGCCGACGAGATCCTGAAGGCGGTACCGGTGCCACTCTAGGCGTCATGCGACTCCACCTGCGCGAGCGTGCCGCGAGATGGGCCCTGCGCAGGCAGGGACCGGACGTCCTTCCCGTCACGCTGACACGCCGCAGGCTCTACGTGCTGCCGACGCGCGCCGGGCTCGGCTTCGCGCTCCTTCTCTTCGCCATGCTGATCGCGGGGCTCAACTACGCGAACAGCCTCGCTCTCTTCATGACCTTTCTGCTCGGCGGATTCGCGCTCGTGACGCTGCACCAGTGCCATCGCAATCTGCTCGGCATCGACGTGCTCGGGGTCGGCACGATGCCCACCTTCGCGGGCCGTCCGGGAACGCTGCGCATTTCGCTCGGCAATCCTTCAGGTGCGGCGCGCCTCTGCATCTCGGCAGGACCCTCTCGCGAGCGTGCGGAAGAAACCGACGTGCCGGCGCTGGGAACCGCGCACGTCGAGATCGAGATGCCCACGAGCCGCCGCGGCGTCCTGCGCCTCGAGCGGCTCGAGCTCTCCACCACGCATCCCTTCGGGCTCTTCCGTGCCTGGACCTGGATTCACACACCGATCGAGCTCGTCGTATATCCGCGCCCGCGAGGCACACGCCCGATGCCGTCCGAAGGCGCGAATCGCAGCGGGAGACTGCTGCGATCCGGCCCAGGCGCGGAAGAATGGCTCGGCCTGCGCGAGTTCCGCGACGGCGACTCGCCGCGGCGGGTCGCCTGGAAGGCCTATGCGCGCGGTGCGCCGCTGCTCGTGAAGGAATACGGATCCGGCGGCTCGGAGATCCGCATCTTCAGCTTCGACAGCCTCGCGGGGCTCGATGCAGAGGCACGCCTCGAGCAGCTCGCACGCTGGGTCGTCGAAGCCGAGGCGCACGGTGAGAGCTACGGACTCGAGCTGCCCGGAACCACGATCGAGCCCGGACGCGGTCCGCAGCACCGCCACCGCTGTCTGACCGCTCTCGCCTGCCACGACTCCGGGGGAACCACGGCCCATGACGCCGCGAGCGTCTGAGTCGAACGCGTCGCGTCCCGTCGCGTGGATGTGTGCCGCATTCGCCGCCGGCGCGCTCCTGCACGTGGACCGCGTGCCGCTCTGGGCGAGCGTCGTCGCTCTCGGTGCCTGCGCCTGGCGGTACGCCGCCGCGTGCCGACCGCTGCAGCTCCCCGGAAAGTACCAGCGCGCGGCACTCGCGATCGCGCTGCTCATCGCCGTGCTGGCGACTTTCCGGACGCTCAACGGGCTCGCTGCCGGCTCGGCGCTCCTCGTCGTGATGGGCGCGGTGAAGACGCTCGAGACGCATCGCCGGCGGGATCGATTCATCGTGATCGGGGCCGCGCTCTTTCTGCTGCTCGCCGCCTGTCTCGACCGTCAGTCGCTCCTGCGCGCGCCGCTCTATCTGCTGCACGTCTGGCTGTGCTGTACCGCGCTCGCGGTCACTGCCCACCCGAAGCAAGGTCTCGACGACCGTGCGGCGATCGCGCTCGCCGGACGGTGTCTGCTGTACGCGCTGCCCCTGGCACTCCTGCTCTTCGTCACCTTCCCGCGCCTCCCCGGCGCGTTCTGGGCACTGCCGCGTCAGGACGAAGCGGTCACCGGGCTCAGCGACACCATGAGCCCCGGGAGCATCACGCAGCTCTCCGAGTCGAGCGATCCGGCGTTCCGCGTCTGGTTCGAGGGCGATCCTCCGCCTCCCGAGGAGCGCTACTGGCGCGGCCCCGTGCTCTACGACTTCGACGGCTACACCTGGCGGCGCCGGCGCTTCGTGAACTTCGTCGAAACGCCGCTCGAGTTCGAGGGTCCCGCCTATCGCTACCGCATCTCGCTCGAACCGCATTTCAACTACTGGTGGTTCGTGCTCGACACGGTGAAGGAGCCTCCGCAGGGACCGGCAAGAGTGCGCATCACGCCGGATCGGCAGCTCGTCTCCGCCGCGCCGGTCTTCGAGCCGACGACATACGAAGCGGTGTCGCACACCCGCACGCGTGCGCTCGGTCCACTGTCGACGCTCGCCCGCCGGGCGAGCACTGCCCTGCCGCCGAATCGCAATCCGCGTACGCTGGCGCTCGCCCGGAGTCTCCGTGAGCGCGCCGGCAGCGACGAGGCGTACGTCGAGGCGGTGCTGACGCTCTTCCGCACCGGCGGCTTCGAGTACACGCTCACGCCGCCGCGACTCGACTTCGATTCCGTCGACGACTTCCTGTTCAACACGCGCCAGGGCTTCTGTGGCCACTACGCGTCCGCCTTCGTGACATTGATGCGCGCGGCCGGTGTTCCCGCACGCGTCGTCACGGGTTATCTCGGCGGCGAATGGAATCCCGTCGGCGGCTACTACATCGTCCGCCAGGCGGATGCCCACGCATGGAGCGAAGTGTGGCTCGAAGGGCGCGGCTGGACGCGCGTCGATCCGACGGCGGTCGTCGCGCCGGACCGGCTGCGGCGTGGAATCATCGACCTCCTCGAGACGGGATCCGCGCCTGCGAGGATCATCCGCAGGACGCCGTGGCTCGCACGCGTGTCGCAGTCCTGGGACGCGGTCAATGCGTGGTGGAATACGCGGGTCATCGGATTCGATTTCCGGACACAGCTCGATCTGCTCGGGCGTCTGGGGATCGAAGCCACTGACTGGCGGCCGCTCGGATGGCTCCTGGCCGGCGGCCTCACCGCATGGGTGCTCTGGATCGGCTGGAGGCTCGGCCGCTCGCCCGCGCCTGCACCGGTCGATCGTCTCGCACGCGCCTATGCGCGGCTCTGCGCCAGACTCGCCCGTGCGGGAGCACCGCGCGCGCCTCACCAGGGGCCGCTCGCCTACGCCGAGGCGCTCTGTGCGGCGAACCCGGAGCTCGGAGCACGCACACGGCCCCTGCTCGAGCGCTACGCCGAGCTGCGCTACGGTGGCACGGCCGGGAACGAATACGAAATGAAAGTGACGGCGTTCGAGCGCGACGTCGCGCGGTTGAAGGTACGGTGAACGAGATCGAATTGCGCGTGGCGCTGGTCGCAGGCGCCGTTGTGGTCGTGCTCGGCGTGCTGTGGCTGCGCAGCTTCCTGCGTGCCCGGCGCCGCGCGGCCCTGCTGCGCGAGCCTCTTCCGCCCGAGTGGCGCGAGCTGCTCGCGGAGCGTGTTCCGCTCTATCGCCGCATGCCGGAGGAGCTGCGGCGCGAGATGGAACCGAAGGTGCGCGCGTTCCTAGAGGACGTGCGCTTCGTCGGCTGCGGCGGGCTCGAGGTGACCGACGAGATGCGCCTCGTGATCGCCTGGCAGGCCTGCGTGCTGATCGCACGGCGCGATCCCGGCGTGTATGCCTCGCTCGCGAGCGTGCTGGTCTATCCCGACGAGTTCGTCGTCGAGGAATCCGAGGAGGACGAGGCCGGCGTCGTCACGGAAGGAACGCGCGTGCTCTCGGGTCAGACCTTCGACACCGATCGCATCGTGCTGTCGTGGCGCGACGTCTGCGAGAGCAGCGCGCCGGGCGACGCGTACAACGTGGTGCTGCACGAGTTCGCGCACTATCTCGACCACACCGTCGGGAACGCGCTGAGCGACGCGAGCTCGCGGCTGCGCGCGCTCGAGGAATGGCACGCCGTGCTCGAGCGCGAATACGAAGCGCTCTGCTCCGCCGTCGAGCGCGGCGAGGACACGCTGATCGACCCCTACGGCGCCGAGGACCCCGCGGAGTTCTTCGCCGTTGCGACGGAAACCTTCTTCGAGCTGCCCGCCGAGATGGAGCAGCGCCATCCCCGGCTCTACGTCGAGCTGCAGAAGTTCTACGGACTCGATCCGGCGCGCTGGTGAGCGCCGGCCGCCCGTTCGGCGCCGGCATCCGGCTGGACGCGGCTGAGGAACAGTGCGCCGATGGCGAACAGCAGCACGATCGAGACGATGGCGAGACGCGAATCGCCCGTCGCGAGCGCCACGGTACCCGTGAGGAGCGGCCCCAGAATCGCCGCCGCCTTGCCCATCATGTTGTAGAAGCCGAAGAACTCGCCGGCCTTACCGGCCGGCACGAGGCGCCCGTACAGCGAACGGGACAGCGACTGGATGCCGCCCTGCACCAGCCCGATCACGACGGCCAGCATGAAGAACTCGGTCTCCGTGTCGAGGAAGTAGGCATAGGCCGCCGCTCCGGCGTACACGGCGATGGCGATGAATATTCCCGTACGCGGTCCGGTGCGCTTACCGAGCCAGCCGAACGCGATCGCCGCCGGGAAGCCGATGAACTGCACGATGAGCAGCGCCAGGATGAGGCTCGCCTGCTCGAGACCGATCGCGAGGCCGTAGTCGACGGCCATCTTCATGATGGTGTTCACGCCGTCGATGTAGAACCAGTACGCGAGCAGGAACCAGAGGAGCGTGCGCTCGCCGCGGACGTGCCGTATCGTGTCGATGAGCTCGCGCCCTCCGGCGCGCACGGCTTCCGCGAACGGCAGCGGGCGCTCGATGCGTCGCTCGTGCACGAAGAGCAGGAGCGGCACCGTGAACACGAGCCACCACACGCCGACGGTGACGAAGGAAATGCGCACGGCCGTGCTCGCATCGGCGATGCCGAAGAGCTGCGGCTGCGTGACCATGACGACGTTCGCCGCGAAGAGCAGTCCGCCCCCGAGATAGCCGAGCCCGTAGCCGTATCCCGAGACGAGATCGTAGTCGCGCTCCTCGGCGACGTCGGTGAGGAGCGAGTCGTAGAACTGATTGCCGCCCCAGAAGCCGAGCGAAGCGGCGACATAGAGGAGCGATGCGGCGAGCCACTCACCCTGCCCCACCAGATACAGCCCCGCGGTCATCGCGGCACCGAGCACGGTGAAGAGCGCGAGGAGGCGTACGCGCGCGCCGCACTTGTCCGCGATGGCGCCGACGAGCGGCGCGAGCAGCGCCACGACCAGGCTCGCGATGCCGTTCGCAACCCCGAGCCGGAACGTGCTTTCCGTTGCCGGCACGCCGGCGTTCCAGAACTGCTTGAAGTAGATCGGGAAGAACCCGGCCATCACGGTGGTCGCGAACGCCGAGTTGGCCCAGTCGTAGAGGGCCCACGAGGTGACGGGACGGGTTCTCAGAACGGAGCGCACGGATGGGCCTGATGTCCACGGACCATGCGCGAGAGTGTACAGTCTCCCCGTCCCGCGCTCCGCACCGTCGTGCGAACGGGACCGTTCCCGGTCCGGGTCGCGGATCAGCCGTGCTCGCGCGTCTCGAGGAAGCGGATGTCGGGCCACCGCTCCATGGTGAGCTCCAGATTCACACGCGAGGGCGCGAGATAGACGAGCGCGCCGGCGTGATCGAGCGCGAGATGCTCGTGCGCCCTGCTCCGGAATTCCTCGAGCTTGCGCGGATCGGCCCCGTCGATCCAGCGCGCCGTGTGCACGCCGACGGGCTCGAACACGCACTGCACGCCGTACTCGTCCTGCAGCCGGAACGCGACCACCTCGAACTGGAGCTGACCTACGGCACCGAGGATGAGATCGTTGTTGCGCAGCGGCTTGAAGAGCTGCGTGGCGCCCTCCTCGCAGAGCTGCGCGAGCCCCTTCGCGAGCGCCTTCGCGCGCAGCGGATCCCTGAGCACCGCGCGGCGGAAGATCTCGGGCGCGAAGTTCGGAATGCCCGTGAACGACAGCCGCTCTCCTTCGGTGAACGTATCGCCGATGTTTATGGTGCCGTGGTTGTGCAGTCCGATGATGTCGCCCGCATAGGCTTCTTCCGCATGCGCGCGGTCGGCGGCCATGAACGTGAGCGCATCCGCCACGCGCACCTCCTTGCCGATGCGCGTGTGGAAGAGACGCATGCCGCGCGTGTACCTGCCCGAACACAGGCGAAGAAAGGCGATCCGGTCGCGGTGCGCCGGGTCCATGTTCGCCTGGATCTTGAAGACGAAACCGGTGAGCTTCGGCTCGAAGGGATCGACCGTGCGCTCTCTCGCCGCACGCGGCAGAGGCTCCGGCGCGTGTGTCACGAATGCGGAGAGGAGCTCCTCGACGCCGAAGTTGTTGATCGCCGAGCCGAAGAACACCGGCGTGAGACGGCCGCGACGGTACTCCTCCACGTCGAAGGGATGCGTCGCGCCCTTGACGAGCTCGATCTCCTCCGCGAAGGACTCGGCTCTGTCGCCGAGGAACTCGCGCGCCGCCTCGCTCTCGAGCCCGTCGATCGTGCGGTTCTCGCCGACGCGCCCGCCTTCGCCCGACGCGTAGACGTAGATCCGGTCCTCGAGCAGGTGATAGATCCCCTTGAGATCACGGCCCATGCCGATCGGCCAGGTCACCGGCGCGGTGACGATGCGCAGCACCTTCTCGATCTCGTCCAGGAGCTCGATGGGAGGACGGCCCTCTCGATCGAGCTTGTTGATGAACGTCATGATCGGCGTGTCGCGCAGCCGGCAGACCTCCATCAGCTTGATGGTGCGTTCCTCCACGCCCTTCGCGCAGTCGATGACCATGAGCGCGGAGTCGACCGCGGTCAGCGTGCGGTACGTATCCTCGGAGAAGTCCTCGTGCCCCGGCGTATCGAGCAGGTTCACGGTGTAGCCGCGGTAGGGAAACTGCATGACCGACGAGGTCACGGAGATCCCGCGCTGCTGCTCGAGGCGCATCCAGTCCGACGTGGCGTGCCGCGCGGCCTTGCGGCCCTTCACGGTGCCCGCCATCTGGATCGCTCCGCCGAAGAGCAGGAGCTTCTCCGTGAGCGTGGTCTTGCCCGCGTCGGGGTGCGAGATGATGGCGAACGTGCGCCGCCGGCGAATTTCGTCAGCGAAATCGGTCATGCGATAAAGAATGTCGTCAGGATTCGCGGGAACGGCGCCCGCGCAGGGAGAGCTTGAGTACGGCGGCGTCTTCGCGACCGACGGTCGCCTGGTAGTAGCCGCGCCGCACGCCCACCTGTTCGAAGCCCATGGACTGGTACAGGCGGATGGCGGCCGTGTTCGACGGGCGCACCTCGAGGAAGGCTTCGGTCATGCCCATCGCGGCGCCGCGGTCGAGCAGATAGTCGAGCAGGCGCCGGCCGATGCCCTGGCACCGGTACGCGCTGCTCACGCAGAGATTGAGGATGTGGGCTTCGCCTGCGCCCGTGCTCATGACACCGTAACCGATCACCTCGTCACCGACCGTCACCACCCGACACACGTAGCCGACGCGCAGGCAGTCCCGGAAGATGCCTTCGCTCCACGGGAACTGGTAAGACGCGCGCTCGATCGCGACCACCGCCGGCACGTCGTGCTCGGTCATCGGCCGGATCGCGATCTCGGGAGCGGCAGCCAGCTCGGGAGCAGTCGCCATCGATCACCTCAGGCGCGGCGTTTCCTCAGGAGGCGAGCTCGCTGAATACGCTGCGTGCGAATTTCAGGTCCTCCCACGCCCTGCGCTTCTCCGCCGGCGAGCGCAGGAGATAGGCAGGATGATACGTCACTACGACGGGCGTGTTCAGCGTTCCGAAGCGATGGACCCTGCCGCGCAGCCGGCTGAGCGGCGCATCCGTCGCCAGCAGGTTCTGAGCCGCGATACGGCCGACGGCGAGAATGATCCGCGGCTGGATCAGGGCGATCTGGCGGGCGAGATACGGCAGGCAGCAGGAGACCTCGTCCGGCCTCGGATCGCGATTGTTCGGCGGCCGGCACTTGAGGATGTTCGCCACGTAGACGTCCGCGCCGCGCGCAAGGCCGATGGCACGGAGCATCGCATCGAGGAGCTGGCCGGCGCGGCCCACGAAGGGCTCGCCCCGACGGTCCTCTTCGGCCCCCGGAGCCTCGCCGATCACCAGCCAGCGGGCCCGCCGGTCGCCCACCCCGAACACGGTCTGCGTGCGCGTCGCATGCAGACCGCACCTGGTGCACTTCGCAACTTCCGCTTCCAGAGCCTGCCAGAGCGCCGCCTGCTCCTCGGCATCCGGTACCGGGGTCGCAGCGGGGGCAAGGAGCACGGGTTCGATAGCTCGAGGCTCGACGAGGGAGACAGAAGCGGGCTCGAACTGCGTGGCAGGCGGGACTTCGAGCGGGGCCGCCGCGGCTTCCTCGAGGGACTGCGCTTCCGCAGCCGCCAGGGGCCGGCGCCGCACCCAGACGTCGATACCCAGTGCCTGCAGGCAGGCGATCCTTCGCCTTGCGTTCACCGCGTTCATCCCGCAGGTGTCGGCCGTCGGAAGGCGCGCCGGATGCGCCGTCCGATCCAGAGAACCGGTGCCGACAGCGCATAGGTGGCGAACATCGACAGCAGCATCGTGGGCGGATCGATCGCGATGAGCACGAAGAAGAGCGGCACGATGAGGAGATATGCGAAGCGGATCCGCCGGTCCAGATCGAACTGCTTGAAGCTCGGATAGCTGAAGCTGCTCACCATGAGCGCGCCGGCCATGGCCGTGACGAGGAACGCCGCGATGAGACCGGACAGGCCCGGCTCACGCCACACGCTCGAGAACCACACGAAGGCCGCCACGATCGCGGCGGCAGAAGGACTCGGCAGTCCCTCGAAGTAGCGCTTGTCAGCCGTGGCGGCCCTCGCGTTGAAGCGCGCGAGCCGCAGCGCGGCCGCGACGGCGTAGAAGAAGCAGGCGAGCCAGCCGAAGCGCCGCCAGCCCTCGCCGTAGTACAGGATCCGCTCCACGCCCCACTGGTACGTGACGATCGCGGGGGCCAGGCCGAAGGAAACCATGTCGGCGAGGCTGTCGTACTCCTTGCCGAAATTGCTCTCGGTGCTGGTGAGGCGCGCGATCCGTCCGTCGAGCCCGTCGAAGATCATGGCCACGAACACCGCCATGCCGGCGCGCTCGAAGTTGCCGTCGATCGCGGCCACGATCGCGTAGAAGCCCGAGAACAGGCAGCCGGTCGTGAGCAGATTCGGCAGCAGGTAGATGCCCCTGCGCCGGGGGCGTGGCGCAGCGGTCTGGAGCTCCATCGACAAGGGGGCCTCGCCGGGAATGCGGTCAAGCTGAGCGGCGCATGATAGGGCCGGCGCACCCCTGCGGACAACGGTGCCGCCCGGTATGATGCGCGGCCTTGGCAACGAAGAAAGTGTCGACGCCGATGCGGCTTTCCCAATACCCGATCAACACCCTCAAGGAGATCCCCGCCGAGGCGGAGGTCGTCAGTCATCAGCTGATGCTGCGGGCGGGTCTGATCCGCCGTCTCGCCTCGGGTCTGTACACGTGGATGCCGATCGGCCTGCGCACGCTGAAGAAGGTCGAGAACATCATCCGCGAGGAGATGAACCGTGCCGGCGCACTCGAGCTGCTGATGCCCTCGATCCAGCCGGCCGAGCTGTGGCAGGAGTCGGGACGCTGGCAGAAGATGGGCCCCGAGCTGCTGCGCATCAAGGACCGTCATCAGCGCGACTTCTGCGTCGGCCCCACGCACGAGGAAGTGATCACCGACATCGCGCGCCGCGAGCTCAAGAGCTACCGGCAGCTCCCGGTGAACTTCTATCAGATCCAGACCAAGTTCCGCGACGAAGTGCGTCCCCGCTTCGGCGTCATGCGCGCGCGCGAGTTCCTGATGAAGGACGCGTATTCGTTCCACATGACCCAGGAGTCGCTGCGCGAGGGCTATCAGGCGATGTACGAGGCGTACACGCGCATCTTCACGCGCATGCAGCTCGACTTCCGCGCGGTGCAGGCCGATACGGGTGCGATCGGCGGAACGGCTTCGCAGGAGTTCCACGTGCTCGCCGACTCGGGCGAGGACGCCATCGCGTTCTCCGACGAGGACGATTACGCGGCCAATCTCGAAGTCGCGGTTGCCCTGCCCCCCGAGGGTCCCCGCCCTGCGCCGAGCGCGCCGCTTCAGCGCGTGGCGACTCCTGGCGTGCGCACGATCGAGGAGCTCAGCCGCTTTCTCGGCGTCGAGCCCTCGCGTTGCATCAAGACGCTCATGGTCGAGGGACGCGACGGCGGGCTCGTCGCGCTCATCGTGCGCGGCGACCACGAGCTCAACGCGGTGAAGGCGCAGAAGCTGCCGCTCGTTGCCGAGCCGCTGCGCATGGCGAGCGCCGAGCGAGTGCTCGAGGTGACGGGTTGCGAGCCGGGCTTCCTCGGACCCATCGGCCTCAAGTGTCCGGTGTACGTCGATCACGCCGCACTGCATCTCGCCGACTTCGTCTGTGGTGCGAACGAGCGCGACGTTCACCTGACGGGCGTGAACTGGGAGCGCGATGTCGCGCCCGGTGAGGCGGTGGACATCCGCAACGTCGTCGAGGGCGATCCGAGCCCCTCGGGTCGCGGCCGCCTGCGCATCAAGCGCGGTATCGAGGTCGGCCACATCTTCCAGCTCGGCCGGCTGTACGCCGAGGCGCTGAACGCCACGGTGCTGGACGAGAACGGCCAGAGCGTCGTCCCCTGGATGGGGTGCTACGGCATCGGTGTGACGCGTGTCGTAGCGGCGGCCATCGAGCAGAACCACGATGAGCGCGGCATCATCTGGCCGGAGCCCATCGCTCCCTTCCAGGTGGTGCTGGTGCCGCTCAATCTGCACAAGTCGTACCGCGTCCGCGAGACTGCGGAGCGGCTGTATGCCGAGCTGACGGGTGCCGGAATCGAGGTGCTCTATGACGATCGGGACGCACGCCCGGGCGTCAAGTTCGCCGACGCGGAGCTCCTCGGCATTCCGCACCGCGTGGTGGTGGCGGAGCGCGGCCTCGACAAGGGCAGACTCGAGTACAGGCATCGCCGTGCCAGCGAGAACGAGGAATTTCCGCTCGATGACGCGCTGGGCTTCATCCGCTCCCGTCTGGGTCGCTGAGGCGCTGCTGCTCGCCCTCATCCTTGCAGCGCCCGCGCGGGCTACCTCTGCCGCGCAGCAGGATCCGGAGCTGGAAGCGGTCATCCGGGAAGCGATCGCACAGGCCGAGTGCTTCACGGATCACTACGAATCCGCCGTCTGGTACAAGATGATGGAGCCGCGGCTGCGTCGGCTCGTGCGCGACGAGAGCGAGCGGCTCGAGATCCTGAAGACCGTCTTCTGCGAGGCGCACCGTCCGGGCGAGCAGCGCCTGCCTCCCGGGCTCGTGATGGCGATCATCGAAGTCGAGAGCCGCTTCGATCGCTGGGCGGTTTCATCGGCCGGCGCCGTCGGCCTCATGCAGGTGATGCCGTTCTGGCCCGAGAAGCTCGGCATGCGGCGCTACGAGCTGACGCGCATCGGGCCCAACATCCGCATGGGCTGCGCGATCCTGCGGCATTACCTCAGGCAGGAGAAGAACAACCTGGTGAAGGCGCTCGCGCGCTACCACGGCAGCGTCGGCCGGCGCGAGTATCCCGACATGGTGATCAATCGCTGGACGCGGTGGAACGGCGCCGACGACCTCGGCCTCGCGCAGAGCGGTCAGCCGATGCTGAAGCCCGCGGGAAGCTGATCCTCGGCGTACGTTACGGTCTTCACGTCGACGCTCGTGACCTTCGACGCGGACGAGCCGATCCACAGCCACTCGACGAATGTCTCGACGGCCTGCGGCTCGCCACAGGCGAGCACTTCCACCGTACCGTCCGGGAGATTGCGCGCGTAACCGCGGATGCCGAGCTCGCGGGCACGCCGGGCCGCGGTGGCTCGGTAGTTCACGCCCTGCACACGGCCTGAGACGACACACTTGCGGCAGATCATGCGATTGATTGTACCGCCCTGCACTGCGCGTCCAGCGCCGCCGGCAGGCCGCGAGAGATCGGCAGCACGCACCGACCGACGCTAGACTTGGGGCGATGGCCGAGATCCTGGTCCTTTACTACTCGCGCAACGGCTCGACGGCGGAGCTCGCCCGCCAGGTCTGCCGCGGCGTCGAGTCCGTGCCCGGCGCGGTTGCGAAGCTGCGCACCGTGCCGCCGGTGAGCGCGGAGAACGAACGCGCACCACGACCGGTGCCGGAGAGCGGCCCGCCGTACGCAACGCTCGACGATCTCGCCGCGGCCGACGGGCTGGTGCTCGGAAGTCCGACGCGCTTCGGCACCATGGCCGCGCCCCTCAAGTACTTTCTCGACAGCACGTCGAGCCTCTGGGTCTCGGGCGCTCTCGCCGGCAAGCCCGCCGGCGTGTTCACGTCCACGCAGACGCTGCACGGTGGACAGGAAGCCACGCTCCTCTCGATGATCCTGCCGCTCCTTCACCACGGCATGTACATCGTGGGGTTGCCCTTCACGGAGCGAGCGCTCAATCAGACGCGAACGGGCGGCACGCCTTACGGTGCCTCGCACGTAGCCGGCGCTTCGGATGCCACGCGCCTGAGCGACGACGAGCGCACACTCGCGAACGCGCTGGGCCGCCGCGTCGCCGAGCTCGCCGTGCGTCTCGCAGCGACGAGAAGCTGAAGCGGCAGGCGCTCAGCCGCCTCTCTCGCTCAGCACGGAACGGATGAACGGAATCGTGAGGCGCCGCTGCGCAACGAGCGCCGCTTCGTCGAGCTGATCGAGCAGGCCGTAGAGCGTGCGCATGTCGCGCGGGAAGCGCCGCTGCAGCCACCGTGCGGTGTCTTCCGGCAGATCGAAACCCCGCACCTGTGCGCGCAGCCGAAGCGCCTCGAGCTGCTCGTCCTCGTCGAGCTCGCGGAGCTGGAACACGGCGCTCGCGGCGAAGCGCGAGCCGAGGTCCGCGAGCTTCCAGGGAAGGAGCGCCGGCGGTGCCTGCGCCGCAGCCAGGAGCCTTCCTCCGCGCTCCTCGACCTCGCGGTATACGCCGAACAGTGCCCGTTCCCAGTCGGGCCGGCTCGCGACTGCATCGACGTCGTCGAGGCACACACAGTCGAGCTGCGGAAGCCCCTCGAGGACTTCCGGGCCGAGCG
>QGVD01000058.1 GCA_003242685.1 Pseudomonadota bacterium
CCTGGAGGATGGCCTCGTTCTCCACTGCGCGCAGATCGGCCGCGCTGATCTCCCCGGCCTTGAACTTCTCGCGCGCCTCGAGCAGCGGCTTCGGGCGCAGGAAGCTCCCCACGTGCTCGGCACGGAATACGCGGCGTCCGTGCTCGCCGGGCGGTGTCGGCTGCAACCGTGCATTCATGACGTCTCTCCCATCGCTGCGCGCCACCGGAATGACGCTAGAATAAAACGCTCCGCGGAGCGCGATTCTGCCAATTTCACACTATCCATGTACCGCGTTTAGTACGTTTGAACTACTCCCCCAGCAAACAGGGTTCCCGGCATGACGGCGGTCTCCATCGACAGGACTGACGCGAAGATCCTCCAGCTTCTGGCGAGGGACGGCCGCATGAGCTGGCGCGAGCTGGCGGACCGCATAGGCCTTTCGCTCACGCCCACGCTGCGCCGCGTGCGCAGGCTCGAGAAGCAGGGGCTCATCGCGGGCTACAGCGCGCGCGTCGACGAGCAGCGCCTCGGCGTCGGGATCACGATGTTCGTGCTCGTGACGCTCGAGCGCCAGACGGAAGAGACGCTGAAGGTCTTCGAAAGGCGCATCGCCGACGTGCCCGAGGTCATGAGCTGTTATCTGATGACCGGCGAGGCCGACTACATTCTGCGCGTCGTGGCCTCGGATCTCGCGAGCTATCAGCGATTCATGCTGGACGTGCTCACGCGCATTCCCGGCGTCTCGCGCATACAGTCCAGTCTCGCGATCAAGCCGGTGTTCCAGCGCGCTGCGCCGCCGATCCCGCGCGCCTGATCGTTTCGCCCGGGAGCGGCCCGCCAGGCAGAGAGCGTCACTGCCGAGGTGTGGACCGGGCCGCCGGCGGCTCGGCGGTGTCTTCGGATCCGTCGGGAATCGATGCGACGCCGGAGTTCCAGATCGATGCGGCATCGAGCGGCGAGGTGAGCAGGAGCCTTCCGGTCATGTTCGTACGCTCGACCCCGACCACTTCGTAGAGCGCTTCGAAGTCGGCGCTGCGCCGAGCGCCATCCGCAAGCCGTGCGAGCTCGGCAGCCCGGGTGACGGATTCCGCCGTGTGCATGAGCGCTTCGTCGCGCGTGCCTGCGATCACGACGTGCCGGTTTCCGGACGGGCCGTCGAACGTCGAGAAGTAGCCGTAGTCGCGGTAGCGCGTCGTCTGCAGCTCGGGAATGCCCGCTTCGCTGACGTAGCGGGTTCCCGTGAGCGAATCGACGAGCTCGTCGTAGGTGAAACCGACATTGAACCGTGAGCCGGCGAACACGATCTCGCCGAGCGTCCCGAGCGCGCTCAGATAGCCGATGTAGACGACGTGCGCCGACTTGAACACGCCCGGATCGAGATTCGATGCCGTGCGGACCTGGATGCGCTCGCGTTTCTCGGCGAGCACCGCCATGACTTCGCCGACGGCGAAGGCGCTCGCGACCGGGAGGTACGCCAGATTGAGGTCGACATAGCGCCCGGCATCGGACGGTCTCGTCTGGAGATAGCGCTCGAAGTCCTCGAGGGAGTTCACCTCGAAGTCGCGCACGAGCCGGTGCACGTTGCCCGCCGCATCCCGCTCACCGAAGATGTAGTAGTCGCCGACCACGATGTAGATCGGCCGATCGTCCTCGAGGAGAGGCGCCCACACCGGACTGCGGCGAACGTCCGCGAGGTCGCCCGCCCAGCGCGGCGAATCGAGCCGCTCGAGCGCGACGAATGCAGCGCCCGCGAGGAGTGCTCCGAGCGCCGCGCCGGCCAGGACGCCGAGCCACCTGCGGGTGCGAGGCCGGTCGGGTGCAGCAGTGCGCGCGGGCGAGAGAACCTGCTCGATGGCCAGTCTGTACTCACCCTTGGGGATCACGATGCGGGCCGTCTCTCCGGCACCCGCGCCCGCGTAGAACTCGTCGAGCTTGCGCCGCAACTTGTGGACGTAGACGCGCACCAGGGAGTCCTGACTGACGTCGAAGCTCGCGTCGCGGCCGAAGACGTCGACGGCGATCTCGATCTCCTTCGGGACTCGACCGCTCAACGAGCGCTCGAGCAGGAAGTCGAACAGCCGATTGAGGGGCCCCGACCGACCCAGCACGCCGCTGCGGCGGATGTGCTCTGCATGTATCTGAAGGAGATGGTCAGGGTTCATGGGGAGACCCAAGGGTCGCCGGGATCATAACAGGCCCCGTTAACGCGCGATAACGCCGTTGGAAACAGTAACTTACGGGACATCGGCAGGAGCTTGAGCCAGGGTTGCGGCCGTACCAGCCGGACGTACCAAGGGTCTCATGCCCCCGAGTCTCAAGTCCCGTTTCAGCCCGCCGACGCCTCCGCGCCTCCTCGCGGCCACGGCGCTCGCACCATTTGCGCTGGGCGGTCTGCTCGTCGGCACGGAGGTGCAGGCTGCCGAGCCGGCTCCTCCGCCAGCCGGTGAATCCCGTCAGAGCACGCCTTCTTCTATCGAGCCGCTGCAGGAGGTCGTGATCTGGGGCCGCGCCGAGCGGCTCATCGGCACAGCCCGGTCCGCATCGGAAGGGGTGGTCGGCTACGCCGATTTCTCGACCCGGCCGCTCCTTCGCGTCGCCGAGCTGACCGAAGTCGTGCCCGGAATGATCGCGACCGCGCACAGCGGCTCGGGCAAGGCCAACCAGTACTTCCTGCGGGGAATCAATCTCGATCACGGCAGCGATTTCGCTGCGACCCTCGACGGCGTGCCGGTGAACTTCCCGAGTCACGCCCACGCGCAGGGCTACCTCGACCTCAATTTCCTCATCCCCGAGATCGTCCGCACCGTGGAGTACCGCAAGGGAACCCACCATGCCGATCTCGGCGATTTCTCCGCCGCGGGCGCGGCAGCGTTCACGACCTACGACCGGCTCGATGCGGGCTTCATCGAGCTCAATGCCGGGAGCGAGGAGCACTTCCGGCTCGTCGCGGCGGATTCGTTCGACGCGATCCACGGCACGTTTCTCTACGCCGCGGAGGTCCAGCGCGACGACGGACCCTGGGTGCTCGAGGAGAATCTCCGCAAGCTCAATCTGTTCCTCAAATACAGTACGGGTGAGGAGCACCGAAGGCGCAGCGTGCAGCTCACCGCCTACGACGCCGACTGGCGCGCAACCGACCAGATTCCGCTGCGCGCCGTGGAATCGGGGCTTCTCGATCGCTTCGGGTATGTCGATCCCGATCTGGGAGGCAGCTCGAAGCGCATCGGCGTTTCCGGGCGGATCGAGACCGGTAACTGGTCCGCGATCGGCTACGTCACGCGCTACGAGCTCAATCTCTTCTCCAACCCGACGTACGCGCTCTCCGACCCCGAGCTCGGCGACGAGATCGAGCAGGAGGATCGCCGCTGGGTTGCGGGCGGATCGCTCCGCCGAACGGCCGGGCACACGCTGGGGACGCGACCACTCACGCTCGAGTACGGCGCGGACGTGCGCTACGACGACGTGGGCGAGCTGAACCTCTTCCGAACGGCCGGCCGCCGGCGCATCGGCGCCGTGCGCGAAGACGAGGTGCGGCAGCTGACGGGGGCCCTGCACGCCGCGGCCGAGCTGCAGTGGACGGATCGTCTGCGCGTCAGCGCCGGGATTCGCGGGGATCTGTACGACTATCGCAATCGCTCCGCGATAGAGGAGAACTCGGGCAGCGGCACGGCGAGCATCGTGAGCCCGAAGCTCGGATTCGCATTCGCGGCGGCGCCTGGCCTCGAGCTCTATGCCAACGCGGGCAGGGGGTTCCATTCCAACGACGTGCGCGGCGTGACGCTTCGCGTGGATCCCGTCACCGGAGATCCGGTGGATCCGGTGCCCGCGCTGGTACGCGCCGACGGCTATGAGGTCGGCGTGCGCTGGGAGCATGGCGAGACGCTGCGGATGACCCTCACCGCGTTCCGGCTCGCGCTCGAATCTGAGCTGCAGTTCGTGGGCGATGCAGGTACCTCCGAGCCGAAAGGCGCTTCGACCCGCCGCGGTGTGGAGCTCACCGGCTTCTGGCGGCCGATCGCGCCGCTCGTCTTCGATCTCACGGCAGCCGCGACGCATGCGCGGTTCGACGACGCTTCGGCCGGTGGACGTCACATCCCCAACGCGCTCGATTCGGTGATCGGTGCGGGCGTGACGTACGTGTCGCCGCGCGGTCTGCTTGCGACGCTCCGGGTACGTCACATGGGACCGGCGCCGCTCGTCGAGGACAACTCCGTGCGCGCGCCGTCCATGACACTGGTCAATGCGGGGCTCGGCTACGACTTCGGGCGCTGGAGCGTGGGGCTCGATCTCCTCAACCTGCTCGACGAGCGCGGGAACGACATCATCTATTACTTCGAGTCGCAGCTTCCCTGGGAGACGCAGCCCGTCGAGGACCTGCATTTCCATCCCGTGGAGCCGCGCGAGGTGCGCGTCCGGTTCGCGTGGCGATTCTAGTGGCACCTGCACCTGGCGCCGCGGCAAGAAACGTTCGAGCCGCGGCCCGGAAACGGCGGAAGGTGCGTCAGCGCAGGATGCCGTAGTCCTTGATATCGTCGAAGTAGCCGGTCACCGTCAGCGTGAGGACCACCGGTGCATCGCTGACGTTGAGCCAGAACCAGCCGTGCTCGCCGCTGAAAGGCGCGACGAGGGAGCCATGGCTGCTCGTGCCGGACTGCAGCTCCTCGTAGCGCACCCAGAAGTTCTCGCCGGCGGCAGGGTCGTGACCGTGGAAGTCCACGTACACCTCGCCGCCGTCCGTCTCCCAGGAATAGACGAGCACCTTGCCTTCGCGGAGCACGGCCTTCACTTCCGTCTCCTGATCCAGATCCAGCCGGATCTGCATCGTACGCGTCTGCGGCGGGCGGGATTCGTCCTGATATACGGCCGGGTTGGGCAGCGGAACGGGCTCGCCGGGGTCGGGAATCCGCATCTCGCGTACGCGCTCGTTTCCACCGATGACGTCGACGATGCGCAGCGTGCGTGTCGGCTCGTTCAATGCCGTGAGACCCAGCGCGCGGCCGATGCCGGTCGGATCCACGCCGTACTCGGCGGGCAGCACGATCGTGACGAGGATGAGCGCCGCGGCGAGGATCGCGACGGCGACGCTGACGAGCAACCGCCGCTGCGACGGCGGCTGCAGCTCCCAGGGCGACGAAGGCTTTTCCATGTGAGATGCTTCGGAATGGAATTCTTCAGGACAGCAGGAAGCCGGTGAGCTGGTAGCCGAACAGCACGAAACCGGCCGTCATGAGCACGACGTTGGCCGCCCAGGCTCCCTGCAGGAACGTGCCGCTGCGCCTCCAGAGATTGAACGCGATCAGGATCAGCGCGAGCGCGGCGAACTGGCCGAGCTCCACACCGACGTTGAACCCGATCATGTTCGCGACGAGTCCGTCCCGCGAGAGGGTGAGGTCCTGGAGCTTCGTCGAGAGGCCGAACCCGTGCGCCAGGCCGAATACCAGCACCGCCGCACGGGTATCGATGTTGAGTCCGATACGCCTGAAACCGCCCAGATTCTCGAACGCCTTGTAGACGACCGAGAGTCCGATGATGGCGTCGACGATGTGGGGATTGGCATGAATGCCGGCAAGTACGCCGACGAGGAGGGTCGTGCTGTGACCTATGGCGAAGAGCGTCACGTACAGCGCGACGTCCCGCAGCCGGTACAGGAAGAAGATGACACCGGCGAGAAAGAGCAGGTGGTCGTACCCGGTCACCATGTGCTTGGCGCCGAGATACATGTATGGAATGAAGTGAACGCCCTGTACGGATTCGAGAAAGCGCGAATCGCCTTCCGCGACGCCGTGCGCGGACGCCGCGGAAGCGAACGCGATCAGCGCAGCCGCAGGCAGCAGGGCGCGCCGAAGCAGGGCGCCCGCAGTGGGCATCTGCATGGGAACTCGATTCCCCCCGCCGGAACACGGCCGCAGGAGAACGCGGCCTCGCCGCGCGACCATACGGGCCGCGGGCGAGGGCCGTCAAGAATCAGTCAGGAACGAAGAAAGACGCGGCAGGCGCGCACGCGCGAGCCACCGCGGAAGTCCCGTCGCGGTGCCGGCTGGCCGGCGAGAGCCGTCAGTCGTGGTCGTGGCCGCCGGGTCCGTGCACGTGGCCGTGCATCAGCTCTTCTTCGGTCGCCGGACGGACGGCAGTGATCTCGACCTCGAAGTTGAGGTCCTTGCCCGCGAGCGGATGGTTGCCGTCGATGGTCACCATGTCGCCGGTGACCTTCGTCACAGTGACGGCATGCGTGCCCTCGGGCGTCTGAACGTGCAGCCGCATACCGACCTTCACGTCCGGGATCCCGCGCATCGCGCGGCGGGGAACCTGATGAACGAGGCGCTCGTCGTACTCGCCGTAGCCTTCCGCGGCCGGAATCCTGACGTTGAGCCGATCGCCCGTGTCCTTGCCTTCGAGCTCACGCTCGAGTCCGGGAATCAGGTTACCGTGGCCGTGCAGATAGGACAGCGGCTCGCCCGGGACGGAGCTGTCGATGACTTCGCCTGCGTCGTCCTTGAGCGTGTAGTGAATACTTACGACCGAGTCTTGCGTGATGGGCATGTTGGGATAGGGCTTTCCGGTGGTGGGCGGGGCCACGCGAAAGCGGCTCGGCCGCAAGTCACGTGGAATCTCCGGGCAAGTGTCGCGCCGATGCCCTGTCCATGCAAGTTTTCAACCATCGCTGGGCCGGTTCTGACCGGCCCGCGCCTGCGGTTCACTCGGGAACGCCCGCCTCGGCAAGGGCTTCGCGCACGTTGCGAAAGCCTTCCATCGCGCAGGGCACGCCGCAGTACACCATCGCATGCAGCAGGATCTCGTGGAGCTCGGCCTTGGTGAGACCGTTGCGAAGCCCTGCCTGCACGTGGAACTTCACCTCCTGTGACCGGCCCATCGCGACGAGCATCGAGAGCGTAATGAGGCTGCGAATCCTGCGCGGCACGGTGTCCTCGCCCCACAGCTCGCCGAAGCAGTAACGCGTGACGAGCTCCTGGAAGCGGCGGGTGAAATCGGTCGCTTCACGGACGTGCTTCTCGCCGAGCTCGGTCCCGAAAAGCTCGCGTCTCACCTGCATGCCGCGCTCGAAGAGGTCCTGCTGGGTCATGATGAGCTCCTTGCGTCGTTGAGCATGAACTCGGCCGCCTTTTCGCCGACGAGGATGGCGGCCGCGTTGGTGTTCGATGCAGGAATGGTCGGGAGCACCGACGCGTCCGCAATCCGCAGACCTTCGACTCCGCGCACGCGCAGGCGAGGATCGACCACGGAGTCCGCGTCCGTGCCCATGCGGCACGTGCCGACCTGGTGATAGGAGCCGAAGATGGTGCTGCGCACGTATTCCTCGAGCGCCTCATCGGATTCGACCTGCGGACCGGGACGGACCTCGCGCACGATGCAGCGCGCGAGCGCCGGCTGCCGTGCCACGTGGCGGGCGAGGCGTATGCCACGGAGCGTGACGCGCAGATCCTCGGGATCCGAGAAGTACGCGGGACGCAGCGCAGGCGCTTCGAACGGGTCCGGCGAGCGGATGTGCACGCTGCCGCGCGATGCAGGTTGCTGCTGCACGATGCCGATGGAGAAGCCGGGAAAGTCGTCGAGCACCAGACGATTGGGGTTGCGCTCGTCCGGGCTCGAGAGGTGGTGGAGCTGCAGCTTGATGTCGGGCTGCGGGCTCGACGCGTCGGTGCGCGCATAGGCGTGGGCCGTCGCACCTGCGGTGCTCATCATGCCGTCACGAAGGAGGGCGAAGCGAAGCGCCATGCGCGCCTTCTTCCATGGGCTGCGCAGGATGTCGTTCAGGGTCTCGAGACCGCGCACCTCGAACATCATGCGCGCCTGAAGGTGATCGCGCAGGTTCTCGCCGACGGCGGGCCGATGCGCGACGACGGGAATTCCGCAACGGCCGAGCAGGCCGGCATCGCCGATGCCGGACAGCTCGAGGAGCTGCGGTGACTTGACCGAACCCGCGCAGACGACGATCTCGCGCCGTGCGCGTGCGATGATCGTCGTATCGCCCCTTCGCAGCTCGACCGCCCGCGCGCGCACGCCTTCGAAGAGAATCCGCGTGGCGTAAGCGGCAGTGAGCACCTTCAGGTTCCCGCGCCGCATCGCCGGCCGCAGATAGCCTTCGCGCACGCCCCAGCGCAGGCCGCGTCGCGTGGAGAACTGCATGAGCCCTGCGCCTTCGCAGCCCGACGCGTTGTAGTCCTCGGTCTCGGGGATGCCTGCCTCGGCGCACGCGCGCAGGAACGCATCGGTCAGCGGATCGCGCGGCGAATGCCGCGTGATGACGAGCGGCCCTTCCCGGCCGCGCAGCCGCGGGTCGCCCTGCCGGTAGCGCTCCATGCGCTTCAGCAACGGCACGACGTCCGAGTAGCCCCAGCCTTCGAGCCCGGCTTCGCGCCATGAGTCGTAGACCGCCGGGTATCCCCAGACCCAGAACATACCGTTTATGGTGGCTGTGCCGCCGAGCACGCGGCCTCTCGGCCAGAAGAGGCGGCGGCCACCGAGCCCGGGCTCGGGCTCCGTGTAGAAGCGCCAGATCGCCCGCTCGCCGACGATGATCTTCGCGACGCCGGTCGGGATGCGCAGCCAGATCCAGCGGTCGTCCTCGCCGGCTTCGACGAGCAGCACGCGGAAGCGGCCGGATTCGGTCAGCCGTGCGGCGAGCGCGCAGCCCGCCGAGCCGGCCCCCACCACTATGAAATCCCAGATCTCGTCGCTCACCGTGCGTTCGACTCCGGATCGGGCTCTGTCATTCTACGGGACGCGTGCACGATACTGCGCGCTGCTCTCCTGCGGGAATATCAGACGAACTGCAGACGGAAGCGACGCATCGTGCAACGCGTATGCGAACGGATGAGTGAGGGGAGAGTGGGCAGGCCGAACCGCCTCGCGATCCTCGCGATCACGATCCTTGCGTTCATGACACCGTGCACACGGGCGGAGACGGTGCGCACCGTCGAAGTGAATCCGGTGACGTTCCGCTTGCCGCTCGCAGGCGGGAGCCCCGCATTCAGAGGCAATGTGCGCGTCTTCGTGTATGCGAGGGTCTATGTCGAGGACCGGGAGCTGCGCGCGGCGGTGTGGCTCGATGTGAGAGAGACGCGAGAAGGTGGCGCTCAGGTGAGCGATGAGCGGCACTTCGCTCTCTATTCAGCCGAACCCGTTTATGGCCTCGATGAGCATCAGGATCTCTCCACCAGCCGCGTGTACATCGACGTGGATGCCGCGCCCGACGAGCTCACGATTACTCCCGCCTCCGAGCTCGTCGAGCGCTTCGAGTGTATCGGGTGCATCGCGAGCGATGCCGGGGCGTCGGCTCCGCAGTGCACCGTCCACTTCCGGCCGATCCGCATCCTCGTCGCGTGAAGTCTGCGATGCCGGGTGTCGGGGGCAGGCGGGTAGAATCGGCACATGCCCCTCCACATCGGCATCGTCGCGTGCTCCGCGGAAGGCGCCGCGCTCTGCTACCGAACGATCTGCATCGAAGGTGCAGAGCTTCTCGGGTCACACGCGCATCCTGAAGTCTCGCTCCACGGTCATTCGCTGGCGGAGTACGTTGCGCGAATCGAGCGGAACGACTGGGACGGTGTGGCGGAGCTGATGCTCTCATCCGCCGCGAAGCTCGCGCGGATCGGCGCGGACTTTCTCGTCTGCCCCGACAACACCATTCATCAGGCGCTGCCGCGCGTGCGGCCTCGTTCGCCGCTGCCGTGGCTGCACATCGCCGAGGTGGTCGCTCGCGAGGCGGCAAGGCGCGGCTTCAGGCGTCTGGGACTCGCCGGCACTCGCTGGCTCGTCGAAAGCGACGTCTATCCCGGTGCGCTCCGGGCGCACGGGCTCGAGTGCGTTCGGCCCGACGAGGCCGATCGCGAGGCGATCGGCCGCATCATCATGGACGAGCTGGTGTACGGAATCTTCCGGCCTGAATCGGTAGAGCGCTTTCGGGCGGTGATGGAGCGGATGCGGGAGGCGGGCTGTGATGCGGCGGTGTTGGGCTGCACGGAGATCCCGCTCATCATGAACGATTCGAACTCACCGCTCCCGACGCTCGATTCGACGCGGCTGCTCGCGCGTGCGGCATTGCGCGAGGCGATCGGGAACGGCACTGCTTCGACAGTCTGAAGGGATTCCTGAAGAGGGGACTCGGGCGGCCATCGGCCGCCCGAGCGGACTGCATGCATCTGACGACTGGACACCGTCCGCATCTGCAATGTGCAGATGCGGACGGATCTCAACCGCCTGATCGGCTCAGACGTTCTGAGCGGTACGCCAGCCGGGTGCGTACTCCTTGCGCGCGGTCTCCGCGTAGGGGACGGGGCTCACGATGGCCCGGATCTCGAACTGCTTGTGCCGCTCGACGGTGGGCTTCCTCGTGCCGCCTTCCGGCTCACCCCAGATGAGCGTGACCTCGTAGCCGGGCTGAGCATACTCCTCGTCGAGGATGGCGAGCGTCAGCATCCGGCGCTCGTTGGAGCTGTAGCCGATCCAGGTGGAGATGCCGATCTGCCGGCCGTGCGCCACGACCGCATCGTACGGATGCATCGAGTACACCGCGGACGGGAACTCGATGAACTTGCCGCGCTCGCCGCGCTCGAGCTGCGAGCCGATCACCTTGAGGACGTCCTCGCTGTTGAGCGCCAGCGTGACCTTCCGGCGATGCGGACCCTTGGCCTTCTCCTCGAGCGCCTCGCGGCCGATGAAGTCGTGGTCGAACTTCACGAAGGGACCGTAGCCGAGATCCCACGGAGTGAGGTAGTAGTCCTCGATGTTCTTCGAGTAGAAGCTGCCGCCGATCGAAGCGGTGGCCTCGTAGCCGTCGGCCGGCAGCCACTCGCGGTACTTCTTCAGCTTCTCGCCGGTGTAGATCGCGGGCAGCGGCGAGGGAATCCAGCCGGACTCGAGCGTGTTGGACGAGTACGCACGGCCGCCCACGAGCTTCAGGCCGAACTCCTGGCCGGCCTCGAAGAGCGCCATGCGCACGGCCTCACCGTCCTCCCACGGCCCGAAGAGCTCGTAACCGGGCTGGCCCGCCATGCCGTGCCGGAGCGCGCGCACCGGCTTGCCCGCGATCTCGATCGTGGTCATGTGGAAGAACTTGAGATCCGGCGCCGGCTTGCCCGTGGCCTTCTCGACCACGTGCTTCGCGTTCGGGCCCTGGATCTGGAAGCGATAGGACTTGCGGCGGCTCGGATCCTTGCGCACCGCCGTGCGCTCGTCACGCTCCACCGTGACGTTGTATCCGCCGGTCGCCGCGTGGTACTCGACCCAGTTGATGAGCGGCGCACGGCCGACGAGATTGAACTTCTCCTTGTCGAGGTAGAAGAGGATCACGTCGCCGATGACGTATCCGTCGGGCGTGCAGCAGACGAACTGCTTCGCCCTGTCGACCTCGAAGTTCTTGAAGGTGTTGACGCCGAGGTGCGAGAGCAGCTTCAGCGCATCCGGACCTTCTACCGCCAGATCCACCATGTGGTAGGACTGGTTGAAGAGCACGCAGGTCTTCTGCCAGGCCTCCTGCTCGTCGCGCCAGTTGGTGTACTCGGGAGGAACGCCGGGATAGACGTTCGGTCCCGTCTGCTGGTTGCGCAGCAGATCGACCGGATTGGTCGTCTGCAGAAGATCTTCCAGACTCTTCGGTTTGCTCACTGCGATTCCTCGTACTTGACGGTCAGTTGAATTCGCCTGCGGAACTCATCCGCCCGGGGGCGGATCGGACTCGAGAAGGGGGAGCGGGCCTCGATGCGCTCGAGGAGGCGGAACGGACGCGACGGCCCTGCGGACGTGCCGCGGGTCGTCCGCTTCGCGTGTGCGACCTTTTCTTCGGCAGTGCTCATGGCTGCTTCGCTCCCCGAGCGCGCGCCGCGGTCCGGCGACCTGTACGCGGCTACCACTGCCTCGGAGGAGAGTCCTGTGGTCATGCGGACGGAACGTGCCCTGCCGCGTCGAGGCCGGGATGTTGCTCGTCGGGCTCCGAAGCTGTCAATACGTGATACAGATAGGGAAAATACGCTCCACGAATGATGCAGATCGCGGCACTTTTGCCTTCGTTCACCGGACCGCGTTGACACCCCGGGACGGCATCACTCAACATCGAATGCGCCGCGCTCGACGCACTTCTTCGACCATCTGCTGCGCGGCTGCGGGGATCTGCGAGAGATGAAGATCGACATCGCGCGAAGGGGGAACCCGGCACCTGCGAAATCGGCGACCGGTATCGGAGCCATTGCCGTCGCGGTTCTCTGGAGCACGTCGGGACTCGCGGCGGGACAGGACGCGGGCTCGTGCGACAAGGCCTGTCTCGAACGCATCGCGGACCAGTACCGCGCGGCCTACGTGAAGCACGATCCGACGCTCGCACCGATCGCGCCGAACGTCCGCTTCGTCGAGAACAACGTCGAGATGCTGAGCTTTCCGGATGCGACGTGGGACACGGTGACGGAGGAGGTGGGTCCCGCGCTCACGCTCTCCGATCCGCAGACCGGTAACGTCGGCATCTACACCTCGATCATGCAGAACGACACGCCGGGCTTCCTGGCGGTGCGCCTGAAGGTCGAGGGCGGTCAGATCACGGAGATCGAGCACATCATCTCGACCCGGCGCAATCTGTCCTCTCCACCGACGCCCATCGGCGACGTGCGCGAGTACAGGCACGATCCGATCTTCTACGAGATCGTCCCGCCGGAGAAGCGCCTGCCGCGCGAGCGGCTCATCCAGCATGCCAACGGATACTTCTCGACGCTGGAGAACAACACGGGCGAGATCCGCGGCACGTGCTTCAGGCCCGACGCCATGCGCCACGAGAACGGGCTGCGATTCACGGAGATCGAGAAGGGCTTCAGGTCCGGGCGCTACCGATTCAACAACCGCGTGCGCGACCGCGACTTCTTCCTCGTGGACGAGGAACGGCAGGTCGTGATGGCACGCGGGTACATCGATCACAAGGGCGTGCTGGACGAATACACGCTCACCGACGGCACCAGGACCCGCTCGGTGTTCCGCGAGCCGCAGACGTGGTCGTTCCTCGAGAGCTTCAAGATCGAGGACGATTGCATCGCAGGTGTGATCGCCACGTTCACCGCCGCGCCGTACTACATCCGTTCACCCTTCGACCCGGATCCCGATCCGGTGTACGACGCGCACCGGCCCGCCAAGTGACGGCGGACCTTCGCGACGAGGAGCAGGAACCTACGACCCATGGCAGATTTCTCTAATGATCCCACTCGCACGGGCTTCTTCGCCCCGCAGCGCTTCGAGGCCGATGTCTACGACTGCGAGGTCATCGGCAAGGTCCCGAGCGACATCTCCGGCGCCTTCGTGCGCGTGGGCGGGGAGTGGTTCTATCCGCCGAAGTTCGAGGACGACGCGATCCTCAACTCCGACGGTTACATCAGCATGTTCCGCTTCCGCAACGGCAGGGTGGACTACAAGGGGCGCTGGATCCGCACGCAGCGCTTCGAGAAGAACCTCGCCGCGGGGCGGCAGCTCTACGGCTACTACCGCAATCCCTACACGGACGATCCGGAGGTGCGCGATCCGGCACGGCCCCATCTGCGCACGGTTTCCAACACCGCGCCCATCGCCCATGCGGGCAAGCTCTTTTCACTGAAGGAAGACGGTCTGCCGCATCGGATCGATCCGCGCACACTCGAGACGATCGGACCCTACGACTTCGACGGGCAGTGGAAGAGCCAGACCTTCACCGCGCATCCGAAGATCGATCCCGTCACGGGTGAGATGATCGCTCTGGGCTATCAGGCGACGGGCCTCGCGACCGACGATCTCTTCGTCTACACGATCGATGCGGCCGGCAAGGTCAAGCGCGAGGTGCGCCTCAAGGTGCCCTACGTGAGCGTCATCCACGACATGGCGATCACGCAGAAGCACGTCCTCATTCCGTTCGGCGGCTACGTGACGAGCCGCGAGCGCCTCGAGTCCGGCAAGATCCACTGGGGATGGGACGCGAGCAAGCCGAGCTACATCGGCGTCCTGCCGCGCGACGGAGACGCGAAGGACGTGCGCTGGTTCAAGGGACCCGAGCGCTGCATGATGCACGTCTTCAACGCGTACGACGACGGCAGGAAGATCGTGCTGTACGCACCGTTCTTCGAGTCGAACTTCTTCCCGTTCTTCCCGCCGATCGACGGCTCGCCTTGGGATGCTTCGAAGGCGCGAGCGTACGTCCGCCGGATCACGATCGATCTTTCCTCGCGTGCCGATACCTGGAAAGAGGAGATCCTCTGGCCTTTCCCGGTGCAGGATCTCGGGCGCGTCGACACGCGCTTCATGTCGCTCGAGACGCGCTACGGATTCACGGGATACGCAGACCCCGAGCGGCCCTTCGACGAGGCGCGCGCCGGCAACGTGCGCGGGCGCGTGACGAACTGCTACGGCCGCTTCGACTTCGCTACCGGCAGGCTCAGCACCTATTTCGCGGGTCCCACACACAGCCTCCAGGAGTGCTGTTTCGTGCCGCGCAAGGGAAGCCGGGAGGAGGGTGACGGGTATCTCATCGGCGTGGCATCGAACTTCGCCGAGATGCGCTCGGAGCTCGTCATCGCGGACGCGCAGCGCCTGGAGGAGGGCGACATCGCACGGGTGATCCTTCCGTTCCGTTCGAGCGCCCAGATTCACGGCATCTGGGTGCCGGAAGAAGAGATGACATTCGCATGAGTGGCACCTTGGAGAGCGAGATGAGCGAATCGCTGCATTCGGGCTTCTCCTCCGGCATGACGCGTCGGGCGCTCGTGACCCGTCTGGTGGTCGCGAGCGGTGCGTTGGCCGTGCTGCCGTCAGTCTCGAGTGCCCTCGCGCCGGCGGGCGCCGTCGAGCGCATTGCAGTCCGCCAAGGCGCGACCGGACGCGGCCCCGTCGTCGGCTTCCACATGGATCAGCCGTATCTCGATTACAGCGGGACCGCCGAGCCGTACCGGCCCGCACGAGGCCTGCGCTCCGCCGAGCCGCTCGCGGCGCTCAGCGAAGCGGAGCTGCGCTGCCGTATCGGATACCTCTGAGGCGGCCGTGGCAGCTCCGACGCTTCAGTGCTGCCGCGGCGCGCTCGCGGGCGGCACGTCGAGCGCCGCGCGCTCCGCCGCATACGCCTTCGCCTGCTGATCGATGAGATAGGCGCGGATCGCGCGCGTGTCCTCCGGGGTCAGCACGTCGTCCCAGCGCGGCATGCCGTTCGGCAGCAGCAGTCCTTCGAGCACGATCGAATCGAAAGCCTCGTAGACGGCCGGCGTCATGCGGCGCAGATCCGGTGCCAGCGAGCGCGTCTGGTTCGAATGGCAGAGACTGCACGTCTGTGAAAAGAGCGCCTCGCCGCGGGCGATGGTCGCCGCATCGCCGAACTGCGGCGGCGGCTCCGGAATCGGCGGCGGCTCGGGCAGCGGCTCGCGCTGAGGCACCGGACCGCCGTCGAGACGGAACGCGAGGATCCGACCGGCATTGCCGAAGCGGTACTGGGCGCTCTCGGGCTGAGGGAAACTCCAGCCTCCACCGCCCCATGCTGCCATCACCGCGACGTACTGCACTCCGTCAACGCGATACGTCATCGGTGCCGCGAGAATCGACGTGCCCACTTCGATGGTCTTCAGCAGCTCGCCCGTCGACGAGTCGTAGACATTGAAGGTGCCCGTCGCGGAGCCCTGGAAGACGAGCCCGCCCGCGGTCACGAGCACGCCGGCACGATCCCACCAGCCGGCGCTGTCGACGCTCCAGCGCCGCTCGCCTGTGAGCGGATCGATCGCCTGCAGGAAGCTGCGGCCGCGCAGCCGCTCCTTGTTCCTGTATTCGGGGAGCGCGCGGATCTGCTCCTGCATGGGTGGCGGCAGCGTCGGCAGCACGAATTCGAGCTGCGGCGTGAACACGAGCGCCGCATTGGCGTTGATCCTGCCGGGGCGGTACTCGGGCTCGCCCGGCGGGATGAAGATGAGATTGCCCATCTCCTGCGTCGGGATGAAGAGCAGGCGCAGCTCCGGGTCCCACGCCATCTTGTGCCAGTTGTGTGCGCCGGCCGTGGCCGGGTACACGATCTTCGGGCCGCGGCTGTAGTCGGCTGCTTCCGGATTCTCGACGGGCCTGCCGGTCTTCAGGTCGACGTGCGTCGCCCAGTTCGTGTATGCGAATTTCGGCGCCGCGAGCAGCTCGCCGGTGGCGCGGTCGAGCACGTAGAGGAAACCGTTCTTCGGTGCGTGCAGCAGCACCCTGCGCTTGCGGCCCTCGATCTCGAGGTCCGTGAGAATGATCGGCTGCGTCGCCGTGAAGTCCCACTGGTCGCCGGGAGTCTCCTGGTAGTGCCACACGAGGCGCCCCGTGCGCGGATCGATGGCAAGGATCGAGCAGACGTAGAGATTGTCGCCGCCGCCCGGCGAGCGGATGGCACGCGGATACGGTGTCGAATTGCCGGTGCCCACGTAGAGGAGATTCAGCTCCGCGTCGTAGGCCATGGCGTCCCAGACCGTGCCGCCTCCGCCCATGTCCCACCGGCTCTTCGGGTCCCAGGTCTTCGCAGCTTCTTCGAGCTCCGGATGCTCGTAGGGTCTGGAGGGATCGCCCGGCACGGTGAAGAAACGCCAGCGGAACTCTCCGGTCTTGAGGTCGTACGCCGAGATGTAGCCGCGCGCATCGTATTCGGCGCCGCCGTGCCCGATCACCACGACGTCCCCTGCGATCTGCGGCGCACCGGTGGACGCGCGTGCGCGGCCGTCGTCGATGAACGTGGAGGCTTTCCACACTACCTTGCCCGTGGCCGCATCGAGCGCGTACAGCACGCCGTCGAGCGCGGCGACGTACACGAGGCCCTCCCAGACGGCGACGCCGCGGTTGACCATGTCGCAGCAGGCACCGCGGTTGACCTGCATGTCCACCTCGGGCTCGAAGATCCAGATCGGTTTGCCCGTCGCCGCATCGAGCGCGTACACGCGGCCCGCAACGCCCGAGGTGTACATGACGCCGTCGACCACGATGGGCGTTGCCTCGAGGCCGCGTATCGTGCCCGTCTCGAACTGCCACGCGAGGCCGAGGCGTGCCACGTTCTCGCGGTTGATGTCCTTGAGGCGCGAGTAGTGTGTCCCGCCGGCATCGCCGCCGACGGTCAGCCACCAGTCTTCGCCGGCTTCGGAGGAGTACAGCCGCTCTCGGTCTATCCAGCCGGGCGCGCGGCCGCTGCGTGCGGATTCGGACGGCGAGCCGCCCGTGCAGCCGCTCGCGACGACGAGCGATGCGAGCGCGAGCAGCATCCACGATGCCGAGAGCCCGCGGCCCGAGGTGCGTGCGAGCCCTGGTGCCGGCATCACCGTCGTCTGCGTCATCTTCTTTCGCCTCGTCGACCCCCTCGCGATCATCCGCGGGAGTATCGGGCAACACGCCGACGCGGTGCAAAGGGCGCGAGTGGCGGACGCATGCGGCGAGCGTTTACTCGGTGAGCGAGTAGTCCTTCTGCGTCCGGAAGTACTCGATGAACCAGTCGAGCGCCTGGGGATTCGCCGTGGCGTCGCGATTCGCGACCTTTTCGGGCGGGAATCCCATGAGGATGCGCCGCACGGGCACTTCCATCTTCTTGCCCGTGAGCGTGTAGGGAATGCCCGGCACGGCATAGATCTTGTCGGGCGCGTGGCGCGGCGAGTATTCCTTGCGCAGCGTCTGGCGGATCTTCTGATCGAGCGCCTCGTCGAGCGTGAAGCCTTCCTTCAGCTTCACGAAGAGCGGCATGAAGAAGCGCCCGCCCGGCAGGTCGAGATTCACGATCAGAGAGTCCTCGATCTCCTCGAGCGTCGCGAGCGTGCGGTAGATCTCCGCCGTGCCGATCCGCACGCCGTATCGGTTGAGCGTGGCGTCGGAGCGGCCGAGCACGTAGGCGCCGCCGCGCGAGTTGAGCTTGAAGAAATCGCCATGGCGCCACACGCCGGGGAATTCCTCGAAGTAGCTCTCACGATAGCGCTTGCCGTCGGGGTCGTTCCAGAAGCACACGGGCATGGACGGCATCGGCTGGGTGATGACGAGCTCGCCAACCTCGTCGATCACCGGCTCGCCGTGCTCGTTGAACGCGTGCGCGGCGACACCGAGTGAGCGTGCCTGGATCTCGCCGGCATAGACCGGCAGCGTCACGACGCCGCCGACGATGCCGGAGCAGATGTCCGTGCCGCCGCTGCCGGCAGCCACCCACAGGTCACGCTTGACGTTGTCGTACACCCAGCGCACGTGCTCGGGCGTCACGGGTGACCCGGCGAGTGTCACGGATTTCAGCTTCGAGAGATCGAAGCGGTCCTTCGGAACGATGCCGGCCTGCTGGAGCATCGAGATGTAGGTCGGGCTCGCGCCGAAGAGCGATGCGCCGGACTGCTCCACCATCTGCCACAGCACGCCCGGATCGGGATACGTGGGATTGCCGTCGTAGAGCACGGGCACTGCATCGGACAGCAGCCCGCTCACGACGAAGTTCCACATCATCCAGCCGGTGGTGGTGAAGAAGAACATCCGCTCGCGCGCGTGAACGTCGAAGTTGAACGCGAGGTGCTTGAGCTGCTCGATGATGATCCCGCCGTGGCTGTGCACGATGGGTTTCGGAAGGCCCGTGGTGCCCGAGGAGAACAGAATCCACAGCGGATGATCGAAGGGGAGCTGCTCGAAGCGGAACTCGCTCGCGGGGACGGGCGGATGATCGAACAGCTCGTCCCAGAACAGCGTCCTGTCGGACAGACGTTCACGGTCCTGCGGATCGAGATACGGCACCTGCACGACGCGCTCGAGCGAGGGGAGCTTCGCGATGATCTCGCGCAGCTCGGCCTTGCGGCTGAACGGCTTCCCGCCGTACTGGTAGCCGTCCACACAGAACAGGATCCTGGGCTCGAGCTGCGAGAAGCGGTCGAGCACGCCGCGGATGCCGAAGTCGGGGCCGCAGCTCGACCAGATGGCGCCGAGACTCGTCGTCGCGAGCATGGCGATCGCGGCTTCGGGGGCGTTCGGCAGACAGGCCACGACCCGATCGCCGCGCTTCACGCCCAGCTCCCGCAGCCGCGTGGCCAGCACGCGGACGCGTGAGCCGAGCTCCTCCCAGGAGAGCACGGAGAGCGGCCGCCGCTCGCTCAGGAAAAAGAGGGCTTCGACGCCCGGGCGCTCGTGCCGGAGTATGTGCTCGGCGTAGTTGAGGCGCGCGCCGGGAAACCACTCCGCACCCGGCATCTCGCGGCGGCCCAGCACGCGCTCCCACGGCGCCGAGGACTGCATGCCGAAGAATTCCCAGATGGCGCTCCAGAAGCCTTCGAGGTCCGTGACGGACCAGCGCCACAGGGCGTCGTACCCGGCGTGAGTCGTGACGTCGAACTTCAGCCCGCGCCGTTCCTCGAGCCAGCGCGCGAAAGCGAAGATCCGCGACGCTTCGATACGCTCGCGTCCCGGCTTCCAGAGCAGCTCACCCTCGTTTCCCATTCGCTCACTCACTCCACGATTCTGCTGGAATTCTCTCCGCCTGCCACTCGGGCAGGCAATGCCGTGCGGCCGCGCGGCAGACCCGGCGTGCAGGTCGTCGTGCCGGAGCTGCCGGCCTGGTCGAATCAGCTCACGGAGCCGTCGAAGCTCGGGTGATCGGTCGCGTGCGGGTCTGGCTGCGGGCTTCGAGCAGATCGGCGGTGATCACCGTGATCACTGTCGGCGTCTCCTGCAGGTTCTCCTCCCGGAACTGCGCGGTGACGACGACTTCGGTGAGCACCTCATTGCCGGCTGACTCGGTGTCCTGCGCCAGCGCAACGCCTTGTCAGCTCGCGAATGAGCTGCAGACCTTGTGCCGCATCGTATTGTCGCTGCTGGCGAAGGGATGATCCGGTATCTGCGTGCGCCGGACTCAACCGAAAATGAAGGGCGCTGCCGCGGATTTCGCCCCTGATGGAATCCGCGGGCGGCCTGCGGGATCCGGGGGCCCGGGGCACTTGCAGACCGCGCACCGCGCAGGTCGCGTCCGATCACCCCGACCGTGCCTCGCGTCGGCGTGCCGGATGATTCCGCGTTCAACATAGCTTTGACCGCAGCGTCGGTTGCAGGTCCATGCTCGTGTGGGAGAATGCCCCGCAGAAAGGGGGGTAGACGAACGATGCCACGAACAACAACGACAAGGAGTCGCACGCAGGCGAAACGGGCCCCGCACCGCACGGGGCACTGGGTACCGGAGGTTTCGCCGAAGGGCGAGCTGTTCCTCAAGCGCGTGCCGGGACCGGGCAAGGGGCATGAAGGTTCGATGAACTATCCCTTCGCCCAGGGACTGACCTTCGTCGCGCGCCGCTGGCGCAATCTCATGAACGAGGAGCTTCGCGCTCTGGGACAAAGTCAGGCGCGCTGGGGCGCGCTGTACTGGATCGCCATCTTCGGGGACACCGTCAACCAGACGGAGCTCGCCGAGCGCATCGGTGTCGAGCAGCCCACGCTGGGCCGCGTGCTGCGCGGTCTGGAGCGCGACGGCATCATCAGGCGCACGGTCGCGACGGACCGCCGCGCACGGGTGATCCGGCTCACGCCTGCCGCGAAGCCGCTCATGCGCCAGATCAACCGCATCGCGGAATCGGTGCGCGCGCGGCTGCTCGAGGGCATCAGCACGAAGGATCTGGAGACCTGCGTCTCCGTGTTCGCACGCATCCTCGACAACATCGAGAAGAACGAAAGACGCCGAGCCTGAGGTGTGCCGGCAGTGCACTACGCTGCGCGGCCCAAACGAAGCAGCAGGATCCTGCTGCTCAGCCGTCGCGCACCGGTGCCAGCACTGCCTGACGGCGCGCGTGACGCTGCACGAGGACGATGGCGAACACGCTCGCGGCGAACACGGCAGGGCAGATCGCGAGCACTGCGAAAGTCTTCTGAGCGGCGAGCCCCGAGGCGAGCACGTAGCCGCCGAGCCACGGACCGGCCACCGAGCCGATCTTCGCCACCGATGCCGCCCAGCCGGCACCCGAGCCGCGACCCGCAGTCGGATAGAACAGCCCTGCGATGCTCGTGATGCCGAAGTGCGCACCGCCCAGGAAGAACTTGAGAGTGACTGTGAAAGCGGTGAGCGCGCCGAGTCCCATTGGCGTGAGTCCCACGACGAGGAGGAGCGGCACCGAGATCGCCGGCAGCGCGGCGACGCTCACCGGCCCGAGCCGGTCCGTGAAGCGCATCAGCGCGAGCCCGCCCAGCGCGCCGGCGACCGAGTTCAGCGTCGTCACCCACGCCGCCTGATGGCGGCTGAGTCCGAGGCCTTCGAAGACCAGCGGCCCCCAGTTCGCGTAGAAGTAGGTCGCCATCGAGCTCGCGATGAACGCGAGCCAGAGGAGCGGCGTGATCAGCGCGAGCTCACCCTGGAACAGCGCTGCGAGCCGCGAAACGCCGCGCGCGGATGCTGCCTCATCCGAGATGACGAACCGGGCATCCGGTGGGATGGTGAGCCCGGGTGCGAGACGTCGAAGACCGCGCGCGATCGCGTCGCGGCTCATCTCCCGCGTGACCATGAAGCGCAGCGACTCGGGAAGCACGAAGTAGAGCAGCGCTGCCGAGACGAGCGATGCGGCGCCGCCGAAGACGAAGACCGCGGGCCAACCGAACCGCGGGATCAGGAAGACGGAGATGGGTCCCGCCGTCGCCACACCGAGGGAATAGCCGAGCATGATCAGCGTGACCGCCGTCGCGCGGAAGCGCCTCGGCACGTACTCGATGCTGAGCGCCCAGATGAGCGGCAGCGCGCCGCCGAGCGCGATGCCGTTGAGGAAGCGCAGCACCAGGAACTCCCGGTAGTCGTCGGCGAAGCCCAGCGCGAGCGTGAGGCCGCCGAAGAGGGCGGTGACGAGAATGATCGCCCGGCGCCGGCCGATGCGGTCACCGATGTAGCCGAAGAGGAAACCGCCCAGGATGGTGCCGGCGACGCCGATGCTGAACAGATTGCCGAGCATCAGCGTGTCGAGCCCGTACTCGCCCGCGAGGTACGGCGCCGCGAACGCGATGACGTTCATGTCGTAACCGTCGAAGAAGGTTACGAGCCATGAGATGAGGACCAGCCGGACCGTGAATCTGCCGGGCTTCTGCTGCTCGATGACCTGCGCGACGTCAATGATCGACGGCTTCATAGACCGTCGTCCGCCTCATGTCGCGCCGGTAGCGCACGTCCTCGAACGGCGTCGCACGGTGCATCGTGCAGCGGTTGTCCCAGATGATGAGGTCTCCCGGGCCATGCCACTGAACGGCCAGGCAGAACTGCGGCTGCGTCGCGAACTCGATGAGCTCGCGGATGAGCCTCCGGCCTTCTTCGACGGGCCACCCCACGATGTGCGACGCGTGCGAGGCGAGGTAGAGCGTCCTGCGCCCGGATTCCCGGTGGAGCTGGACGAGGCGATGGCGCGCGGGCGGTTTCTCGCGCTTTTCTTCTTCGGTCGGCTCCGGGTAGCCGGCGAGCATTCGCGAGTGCCACAGCCAGTGCTCGGCGACGAGATCCTCGATCTGCGCCTTGCGATCTTCGGGCAGCGCTTCGTAGGCGACCCGCATGTCCGCGAAATGAGTGTCGCCGCCCACGGGAGGAACCTCGTGCGCGAGCAGCAGCGAGTACGCCGAGCGGTGCTGATTGAACGAGGAGTCCGTATGCCAGAGCTGATTGCCCTTGTTGTACATACGGCGACGCTCGTCCGAGAGAATGTTCCCGTCGGGGTCGAGATTCCCCGCATCGAAGAGCTCGGGATATCTGAACCGCCGCCGCGCGATGCTGAAACGCGGAGCCTGTTCCAGCTCACCGAAGAGACGGCTGAACGCGATGTGTGACTCGTCGGTGAGCCCGGTGCCACGGAAGACACAGACACCGTAGCGGTGCACGGCGACGCGGATCTCTTCGAAAGTCTCCGGATCGACGCCACGCGAGAAGTCGACTCCCGAGATCTCGGCGGCGAACAGAGGATGAAGAGGCCTGGCCGTCAGCGCCATCGACGATGACTCAGGTTCGCAGATCTTCGACCGATTGTAGGCAGCGGGGAGAGGCCGTTGCAACGCAGCAGGCGGGTCCTCATCCGCTGCGAGAGCGCATGCAACTCGCGTGTAAGCGAAGCCGTGAAACGGTAACGGCCGTCGCTCGCGCGACGGCCGTTCCGATGAGACGCCGAGGATCGCGGAACGCAGCGGATCAGGCGCTCGCCTGCGCCTTGTCCCATGCCTTCTTGTCTTCCTCTTCTCCCGCGACGGAGTAGAGGACCTGCGCGTTGCGCGTCTTCTGGAACTCCTCGAGCGACTGTCCGCGCATGGCCGCGTAGATGTGCAGGTTCGTCGTGCCGACCACGGCACCGAGCTTCTCGAGCAGGAAGAAGATCACGCCGTAGTGGATCAGCGCGCGCCAGTCGCGCCGGCGAACCATGTCGCGCTCCTCCTCCGTGAGGCCTGCCTCCTCGAACATGGGCTCGGGATCCGTGAGAAAGCGCTTGCGTCTCTCAGGCTGGATGAGCGAGTGCAGGAACTTGTTGAGCCTGTACGCCTTGACGCTGCGCTGGAGCGTGAAGGGATAGGTGCCCTCGAGCTTCTCGACGCCTGCCCACTGCCTCGTGATGCGCTTGCGGTAGTCCTCGATGGGCTCGTCGAGCGGCTCGTCCGAGTCGTTCTCGAAGATGATCGCGGAGATCGGCGTCATCGACGGCAGGTAGTACGACTGGTGCAGCTTCTTCACCTTCTTCGAGAGCGCACCGCGCATGATGAGCCACATGATGACTTCGGAGCCCTCGAAGCCGCCGCGCTCGGCGTACTCGGCGATCGTGATCTCCGTGAGCTTCTCGGGATCCTTCTCGAGGAGCTCGAGGAACTCCATGTCCCACGGCGTGTTGTTGAAGCCCGCGCGTTCGCCGTGCACCTGATGCGAAAGGCCGCCCGTGCCCACGATCGCCACCTTGATGTCTTCGGGGTAGCTCTCGATGGCCTTCCGGAGCGCACGGCCGAGCTTGAAGCAGCGCTTCGCCGAGGGGATCGGCAGCTGCAGCACACCGACCTGCAGCGGCACGATGGCGCCGGGCCACGCGGGATCGTGGGGCCAGAGCAGCGACAGCGGCGAGAAGCAACCGTGATCGAGCCCCTTGTCCTGGAAGAAGGAGAGATCGAACTCGTCGGCCGTGAGGCCGAGCGCGATGTGGTGCGCCAGTCCCGGGTGTCCCTTGATGGGCGGGAGCTTGCGCGGCCCGCCGCCTTCGTCAGCGACGCGGTACTCCTCGCCGATGCCGAGCGCGAAGTGCGAGTAGTGGTCGAAGAAGAACGACGTGATGTGGTCGTTGTAGATCACGAACAGCACGTCGGGCTTCTTGTCGGCGAGCCATTGCTGCACCGGCTTGTAGCTCTCGAAGATGGGGGCCCAGACGGGGTCATTGTGCTTCTTCGTATCGAGCGCGAAGCCGATCGTCGGCGTATGGGATGTGGCGATTCCGCCCACTATCTTGGCCATGACTTCAGGATCTCCGGAGCATCGGGTCGTGACGTAAAGTGGCGAAGTCTAGCAAACCGCCGCGCCGGGCGTTCCGCCATGCTTCCGGCAGAGCTCGGGCCGCGGCCCGGCGTTTTCGGGTACGCTTGGGCCGCACCGTGAGCCGTTCCTGCCGAGCGAGGATGCATGCCCACGTATCATGGATCCTGTCACTGCGGCCGAGTCCGCTTCGAGGTGGAAGCCCGTCCGACGGCGCTGTCCGAGTGTAACTGCTCGATCTGCTCGGCAAAGGCTGCTCTTTACATACCGGTGAAGGAAATCGTGGGTTTCCGCATCACGGCGGGCGAGTCCGAGCTCACCGGGTACCGCTTCAACACCATGACCGCCGTGCACTACTTCTGCCGGCACTGCGGCATACATACCTTCCACCGGCCCCGGCGCGATCCGAGCCTCTGGAGCGTCAATGCCCGCTGCCTCGAGGACCTCGACATCTCGAGCCTGCCCATCCGCAGGATCGACGGCCGGAACCGGGAGGCGACCGCGAAGATTCTCGATCTCGACAAGTGACACGAAGGGGAGGGGGAATGACGCACAAGACTTTCGGCGCCCTTGCGGCCCTGCTGCTGACCATGACTCTGGTGCCGCTCGCTCACGGCTCGGATGTCGACGTTCTGCGCGAGATGAAGGACCGCATCGAAATCGAGGCGCTGATGTGGCGCTACGTGAGAGCGCTCGATACGCTCGACGCGAAAGCCTACGCGCAGGTGTTCACCGAGGATGGTGAGTTCAGCAGCGGACGCACGTCCGTCAAGGGGCACGCGGCGCTCGAGGAAATGATCGAGGATCTGCGGCGCGGACGTGCGGAACGTGAGGCGAAGGGAGAGCCGAAGACGCCGCCGATGTATCACACCATCACGAACCATCACATCGAGTTCATCGATCGCGACCGCGCACGCATGCATGCCTACTGGATGACGGTGTTCGGAGCGGCCGGGCAGGATACTCCGCCGCGCATTGCGGCAGCCGGCCGGAGCATCGACGAGCTGGTGCGCGTGAACGGCCGCTGGCTCATCCGCCTGCGCAACGTAGCGCCTCGGGACTGATTCCTCCGGCAACGCGTGGACGGCATGCGCCTCAAGAGGCGCCCGCGGTCCGACTGTGGGCGCGCGCTTTTCGTGTGAGAAGCACCGATCCGCGCACGGTTATACTGCAATTTCACGTCGGCATCGGTGAGTCACCGGGGAGTGAGCAGCGAAT
>QGVD01000059.1 GCA_003242685.1 Pseudomonadota bacterium
ACGGAAAGCCGCGGCGCGCACGCGCGCGAGGACTACCCGCAGCGCGACGATCAGAACTGGCTCAAGCACACTCTGGTATGGGTCGACGAGCGCGGCCGGACGCGCTTCGACTACCGTCCGGTGCACCTGCACACCCTGACCGGCGAGGTCGAGCCCATACCGCCGAAGGCGAGGACGTACTGATGGCTCAATTCCGACTGCCGGAGAATTCGCGCATCAACCGCAACGGCCGCGTGCATCGCGCGCCCGCCGGCGCGAAGAAGGTCCGCACGTTCCGCATCTACCGCTTCGATCCGGACTCCGGCGAGCGTCCGCGCATCGATACCTTCGAGCTCGACGTCGCGAACTGCGGGCCGATGGTGCTCGACGCGCTCATCCAGATCAAAGGCACGATCGACTCCACGCTGACGTTCCGTCGCTCCTGCCGCGAGGGCATCTGCGGCTCGTGCGCGATGAACATCAACGGCGTGAACCGGCTCGCCTGCACGACCTCGATGCTGGATCTGGGCGAGACGATCAACATCTATCCGCTGCCGCACATGCCGGTGATCAAGGACCTGGTCCCGGACCTCACGAAGTTCTACGCGCAGTACGCGTCCGTGAAGCCCTGGCTCCAGACGCGCACGCCGCCGCCGCCCAACCGCGAGCGCCTGCAGTCGAAGGAGGACCGCGAGCGCATCGACCGTCAGTCGGCGTGCATCCTGTGCGCGTGCTGCTCGACGGGCTGCCCGAGCTACTGGTGGAACAGCGACCGATTCCTGGGACCGGCCGCGCTCCTCGCGGCGCATCGCTGGATCGTCGACAGCCGCGACGAGGCGACGGGCGAGCGGCTCGACGAGCTGGAGGATCCCTTCCGGCTGTTCCGCTGCCACACGATCATGAACTGCACGGACGTGTGCCCGAAGGACTGCAATCCGGCGAAGTCCATCGCCGAGATCAAGAAGATGCTCGCCGAGCGCCGCTACTGAGGCGCGTGGAGACGGAGGTGACCGAAGCCGGAGACGTCGGGCTGCGGCGGATGCGCTGGCGATGCCGGCGCGGCATGCGCGAGCTCGACGTGCTGCTCGAGCGCTTCGCGAGGGAAAGACTCGACACCGCGTCAACCGCCGAGAGGCGCGCGTTCGAGCGGCTTCTCGAATTGCCGGATCCGCTCCTCGTGGAGTATCTCCTGCGCGGTGGCACACCCCCGGATCCCGAGCTCGCGCAGCTCATCACGCTCATCCTCACCCCCGCGCGTCGAGCTTGATGTACGCCCCTCGCGGCGCCTCGTCGCCGCGGGCGCGATCCTTTTCGGCTCGGTTCCCCTGGCTCTGCTGCTCGCCCACGGACCGTCGCTGCCGTGGCGGCTGGCGGCCGCATTGCTTACGCTCGCGCTCGCGGCGCGGCCGCTGTGGGAATCGGTAGCGCTGGGCTCACCGCGGTCGGTCCGCAGGATCGTCTGGACGGAGGAGGGCGAGTGGCTTGTGCAGGACCGTGGCGGAAGCCGGCGGTCCGTACGTCTCGACGGTTCCAGCGCCGTTTTCGGGCCCTGGCTCGTGCTCGCCTGGCGGGACGAGGAGGGCCGATCCGTCCGGGTCGTCGTCGACGGAAGGTATGCTGAGGAGGTCCCCTTTGCGAGGCTGAGGGGCCGGCTCCTCGTTGAAGCGGTACGGACCTTGCGCCGGCGGTCGCCCCTTAGCTGATAAACTCGCGTTTTTTGCGGGTTGCGTCACAGGCCCGTCTGCCGTCCGCGGGGACCCGTCTGAACTTTGAATTGCGTTCAGGGTCTATTCAGGTCGCGGCGCAGCGGCCTTCTGTACAGGAGCTAGAGGGCGCGCATGAGCGCCGATGCGAGCGATCTCAGCCTGGTACGCCGCGTGCAGCGCGGGGACAAGGCGGCTTTTGATGCACTGGTGCTCAAGTACCAGCACAAAGTGATCAAGCTCGTCATGCGTTATGTGCGCAATCCTGCAGAGGCCGAGGACATTGCCCAGGAGGCATTCATCAAGGCGTACCGCGCATTGCCGCAGTTCCGCGGAGACAGCGCCTTCTACACCTGGCTGTACCGGATCGCCATCAATACCGCCAAGAACGCAGTCGTGTCCCGGGAGCGCAGTCCCGTCGAGTACGACCTGGATCTGCAGAATCCCGACGAGTCCTATGACATGCAGGCCCGCCTGAAGGATTCAGAGACCCCCGAGGGGCTCGTCCTGACGGACGAGATCCGTGCGACCGTCAACTCGGCCATCGAGGCCCTGCCTGAGGACCTGCGGACGGCCATCGTCCTGCGCGAGCTCGATGGCCTTTCCTACGAGGAAATCGCCACCGCGATGGACTGTCCCGTGGGAACGGTCCGTTCGCGTATATTTCGTGCGCGCGAGGCAATAGACCGACGGCTGCGCGAAGTCTTCGAAGGCGGGCTCGGCCGGGCGGAGGAACTGGGATGAACGAAGATCTCGACAGTCAGCTGTCCGCGATGTTCGACGACGAGCTGCCGGCCTCCCAGTGCGAGCTCCTGGCTCGCCGTCTCGCGCGGGATCCCGAGCTGAAGGAGCGCTGGGCGCACTACGCGCCGCTGGGCGCCGCAACCCGCGGGGAGCCGGGCACCCGGTCCAGGGGCACGGTGGCACAGCGCGCGGGCCGGGCGCCCCCGTGGAAGCCCCCGCTGGTGATCACCCGTGCAAGCGGGCGCCCCGCCGCAACGGGAACGACCCCGCCGCGCTGGTGGAAACCGGTCGCCGGAGTGGCCGTCGCCGCGAGTGTGGCGGGTCTCTCCATCCTCTGGCTGCGGGATCAGACCCCGGTGGGTCAGGTGCCGCTCGCGGCGCAGACCTCAGTCACGGTCGGTACCCCGACGGCGCCACCCGAGCCCGACAGTTACGTCGTACCGGTCCCGGTCGAGCGGCCCATCGCGGTACCCGTTGCGGAGCTGGCCAACTATGTGGTCGCGCACAGTGAATTCTCGACTCCACTCAGCCGGCGCAACATTCTTTCGGCGCTCGTCGCGAGCGAATCGGGAACCCCCGGCGAGTACGACGAGTCGGAGGATGAGTTCGAGGATTGGGGCGGCGATGCGATACAGGCTCCATAGTGATCGGCTCGTCTGGGTGGCGCTGGCTCTGACGATCGCCGCGAAAGCGGCGGCGCAGGAGCCGCGCGAGTGGCTCGAGCGCATGAACGAGGCGCTCACGACCCGCAACTACGACGGTGTCTTTCAGCACTGGCAGGGCCGCAGGGTAGAGACACTACGGATCATCCACCGGGTCGTCGATGGCAAGGTGACGGAGCGTCTGGTCTCGCTCGACGGCTCGGGACGCGAGTTCATCCGTACCGGTACCGAGCTCGTCTGCTACCTGCCCGACAAGAAAACGGTGCTCGTCGAGCGCCGGCCTCAGGAAGGACCCCTTCTCGGCAACCTGCCCTCCTTCGATCAGAACACGACCGAGTTCTACGACATCTCCGAGCTGCGGCGCGAGCGGCTCAACCGGCGGGCGACGCGCGTGATCGCCGTCACTCCGAAGGACGAGTTCCGGTACGGATACCGGCTGTGGATCGACGAGGCCACCGGCATGCCGCTCAAGACGCAGCTCTGCGATTCACGCGGTCGCGCCATCGAGACGCTCGTCTTCGCGAGTCTCACGCTGCCGTCGGCCATTCCGGATTCCATGTTCGAGCCCGAGGTCTCGACGGAAGGCTTCCGCTGGCTGCGCAACGAAACGGGCAAGGACCTGATCTCGACGCCGATGCTGTGGAGCGCGCTCAAGCTGCCTCCGGGTTTCCGGATGTCGGCGCGCTCGTCGCAGATGATGCCCGGGTCGAGCGATCCGGTTGAGCATCTCGTCTTCACGGACGGCCTGGCGTCGGTGTCGGTGTTCGTCGAACGCCGCTCTTCGGAGGAGAAGCAGGACGCGCAGGCTTCGTCCCCGCAGCAACGGGTCATCGGCGCGCTTCGCGTGGGGGCATCCTCGGCCTTCTCCACGTTCGTCGACGGCCACAAGGTCACCGCGGTCGGGGAAGTTCCGCCCCGTACGGTTCAGTTCATCGCCAACTCGGTCAAGGCCGAGGCACCGGCGATCGCGCCGCCGCGGCGCTGAAGCGCGTACCCGCAGCGGGGCGCCGCCGGACCGCTCATGCGACCGCGCCTGACTCTCGTCCACCGGCGCGACTGCGAGCTGTGTGAAGAGATGCTCGCCGAACTCGAGGCGCTGAAGGAGCGCGTGGCGCTCCCACCCCTCGAGCTCGTCGACGTGGAGTCCGACCCCGAGCTCGAGCGCCGTTACGGCCTCAACGTCCCGGTACTGCTTCTGGACGGAACGGTCGTCTGCCGCCACAGGCTGGACGCCGACGAGCTGATCCGGCTGCTGCGCCCGCGCGCGTAAGGGCCGCGGGGAGTACCCCTTCCGGCTGCCGGCCGTCGCTCACGAGCGGGCGGCTTCGGGCGGCTATAATGCGCGCGCCGCAACAGTTCCCGCGGCGCCGACCGATCCGCGGTCTACCGATTTCGATGCGGCACATACGCAACTTCTCGATCATCGCTCACGTCGATCACGGCAAGTCGACCCTTGCGGACCGCCTCATCCAGCTCTGCGGCGGCCTCGAGGCGCGCGAGATGCAGGATCAGGTGCTCGACTCCATGGAGCTCGAGCGCGAGCGCGGCATCACGATCAAGGCGCAGAGCGTCACGCTCTACTACACGGCCCGGGACGGTGAGCGCTATCAGCTCAACATGATCGACACGCCGGGACACGTGGACTTCTCGTACGAGGTCTCGCGGTCCCTGGCGGCGTGCGACGGCGCGCTGCTCGTGGTCGACGCCTCGCAGGGCGTCGAGGCTCAGAGCGTCGCCAACTGCTACACGGCCATCGAGCAGGGGCTCGAGGTGGTGCCGGTCATCAACAAGATCGACCTGCCGTCCGCGGACCCCGAGCGCGTCATCCGGGAGATCGAGGAGATCATCGGCATCGAGGCGAAGGACGCGGTGCGCGTCAGCGCCAAGACCGGCGAGAACGTGCCGGAGCTGCTCGAGACGCTGATCCGGCGCATCCCGCCGCCGAAGGGCGATCCGGACGCGCCGCTGCAGGCGCTCATCATCGACTCCTGGTTCGACAACTACGTGGGCGTCGTGTCGCTCGTGCGGGTCGTCAACGGGTCGCTCAAGGTGGGCGACAAGATCCGCGTGATGTCCACGGGGCGCACCTACAACGTCGACAGGCTCGGACGCTTCACGCCGAAGTCGGTCGCGGAGCGGGAGCTCGCGACCGGTGACGTCGGTTTCGTCATCGCGGGCATCAAGGAGATCGACGGGGCGCCCGTCGGCGACACCATCACCCACGAGCGGCGTCCCTGCGAATCTCCGCTGCCCGGGTTCAAGCAGATCAAGCCGCGCGTGTTCGCCGGGCTCTTCCCGGTCAACTCCGAGGACTACGAGAGCTTCCGCGATGCGCTCGCGAAGCTCCGCCTCAACGACTCCGCGCTGCACTACGAGCCGGAAGTCTCGGGTGCGCTCGGATTCGGGTTCCGCTGCGGGTTTCTGGGGCTCCTGCACATGGACATCGTGCAGGAGCGCCTCGAGCGCGAGTACCATCTCGACCTGGTCACGAGCGCGCCCACGGTGGTGTACGAGGTGGTGCGCACGGACGGCAGCGTCGCTTACGTCGACAATCCCGCGAAGCTGCCGCCGCAGAACGAGATCGAGGAGATCCGCGAGCCGATCATCATCGCGAACATCCTCGTGCCGCCGGACCACGTCGGCGCGGTGCTGAAGCTGTGCAACGAGAAGCGCGGCGTGCAGAAGAAGATGCAGTATCTCGGCACGCAGGTGTCGCTGCAGTACGAGCTGCCGCTCGCCGAAGTGGTGCTCGACTTCTTCGACCGGCTGAAGTCGGTGAGCCGCGGCTTCGCCTCGTTCGACTACGAGTTCAGCCACTTCCAGAAGGCGCCGCTCGTGAAGCTCGACGTGCTGATCAACGGCGACCGCGTGGACGCGCTGTCGATCATCGTGCACCGCGAGAACGCGTATCAGCGCGGACGCGAGCTCGTTGACAAGATGCAGGAGCTTATTCCGCGCCAGATGTTCGAGGTCGCCGTGCAGGCGGCGATCGGCTCGCAGATCATCGCGCGCGCCACGGTCAAGCCGCTGCGGAAGAACGTGCTCGCCAAGTGCTACGGCGGCGACGTCACGCGCAAGCGCAAACTCCTGGAGAAGCAGAAAGAGGGCAAGAAGCGCATGAAGCAGCTTGGTCAGGTGGAGATTCCGCAGGAGGCGTTCCTCGCCGTGCTGCAGGTCGGGCGCAAGTCCTGACGCTCCGGGTTGCAGGTTTGCCTCCGATGCTGATGCAGATCGTCGTACTCCTCAGCTGGCTCGCGCTTCCCGTCACGATCCTGTGCGTGATCGACGACTGGTTCCTGCGTCCGCGGCGCCAGATCGCGGCCGTACCGCAGCCCGCGCGCGATCCGCCCCTGATGTCCGCGCTCTACGCCGCGCTGCCGGTGCTGATCGGTGCCGCCGTGCTGCGGCTGCTGGTGGCCGAGCGGCTCGACTTCAGCCTGGTGCTGCTGCTCATCTCCGTCGTCACCGGGCTCGTCTGGCTGCTCGATGCGTTCGTGTTGCGCGGTGTGCGCGTCCGTGCCGCACGCGCCGCCGGCAAGGATCCGGCGGCCATCCCCGAGCCGGGCACCGTCGACTACGCCCGCAGCTTCTTTCCGGTGGCGCTCGTCGTCCTGGTGCTGCGCTCCTTCGTGTTCGAGCCGTTCCGCATTCCGTCGGACTCCATGATGCCGACGCTGCTCGACGGCGACTTCATCATCGTCAACAAGTACGCCTACGGGCTGCGTCTCCCGGTCATCAACAAGGAGATTCTGCCGATCGGCAAGCCACAGCGGGGCGACGTCGTCGTCTTCCGCTATCCGGACGATCCGTCCATCAATTACATCAAGCGGCTCGTCGGACTGCCGGGCGATCAGGTGCGCGTGCACAACGACCGGCTGATCATCAACGGCGAGCCGGTGCCGACCGTGGATCGCGGACTCTACGAGGACGGCTGTTATCAGGGCATGCGGCTCGCTGAAGAGCATCTCGGCAACGGCAAGCACCTCATCATGTACTGCCCGACGCCCGGCGACATCGCCGTCGATCCGCTCCCGGGCTGCAACCGCAGTCAGGCACGCAGCTACGTGTGCGTCGAGGCCGAGAACGTGGGGCTTCCGGACCGGGGAGACACGGTCGAGCTCACCGTTCCGCCGGGCCAGTATCTGATGATCGGCGACAACCGGGACAACAGCCAGGACGGGCGCTATTTCGGCTTCGTGCCCGCCGACCATCTGGTCGGCAAGGCGACCCGGATCTGGTTCAATTGGGACCTGCAGCGCTCGGGAGGGCCGATCTGGAGCCGGATCGGTACCCGCATCGAGTGACGATACAGGGGTTCGGGGGGAGGTCGGATGCGCACAGGGCAACGCGGTATCACGCTGATCGGGTGGCTGTTCCTGCTCATTCCGCTCGCGATCGTCGTCTACGCGGGCATCAGGCTGACGCCCGTGTATCTCAACTACATGAAGGTCTCTCGCACTCTGGAGCGCATGGCCGAGGAGATGCGCAACGAGGACGCGCTGGGTGCCCAGGCGATCCGCACCTCGCTCCAGAGGCGGCTCGATATCGAGAGCGTGAACCACCCGTCGATCGACGATTTCCAGATCACGCGCGACGGTCGGGCGTGGACGGTGAGGGCGGAGTACGAGGACATCGCGCCGCTCTTCGCGAACGTCTCGCTGCTCCTGACGTTCGACAAGTCGGTGCAGATCGGCAGCAACGAATAGGAGCACGCGGCACGAAGATGAGCGCGGACTGGCCGGCACGCTGGGTGCGCAGCACACTCGGCTATGAGCCGCGCGACGTGGGGCTGTTCGCCGCGGCGCTCACTCACCGCAGCGCCTCGGGCGAGAACAACGAACGGCTGGAGTTCCTCGGCGACGCCGTTCTCAATCTCGTCATCGCCGAGCATCTCTACCGGACGTTCCCCGACGCGTCGGAAGGGGATCTGAGCCGTCTGCGCGCGCGCATCGTGAGCCGCGAGCCGCTCGCGGAAGTCGCCGCGACGCTCGGGATCGGCGACGTGCTGCAGCTCGGATCGGGCGAGCTCAAGACGGGCGGATTCCGCCGCCAGTCGATTCTCGCCGACGCATTCGAGGCACTGTGCGGCGCCGTGTTCCTCGATGGAGGTCTCGACGCCGCGCGCCGCATGATCCATTCGCTGTTCGAAGGGCGTATCGCGAACCTGCCGGCGCCCGCGGCTCTCAAGGATCCGAAGACCCGCCTGCAGGAGCATCTGCAGGCGCGCGGGCTCGCGCTTCCGCTCTACCGCGTGGACAGCATCGAAGGAGAGCCCCACGCGCAGACGTTCAGTGTGACCTGCGAGGTCCCGGCGCTCGGCAGGTGCGCGCAGGGCCGGGGCTCGAGCCGGCGCCGCGCGGAGCAGGAAGCCGCGGCGCGCGTTCTGCAGGAGATCGACGGCACCACGGACGAAGGCAGGCCATGAAGGGAACTCAGACGACCGCTCCCGACGCCTCTTCCCCCGAGGCGTTCCGCAGCGGGTTCGCGGCGCTCGTCGGCCGTCCCAACGTAGGCAAGTCGACGCTGCTCAACGCCCTGGTCGGCGAGAAGATCAGCATCGTCACGCCGCGTCCGCAGACGACGCGTCACCGCGTGCTCGGCATCCGCAATCTCCCGCACGCGCAGATCGCCTTCGTCGATACGCCGGGGCTCCACCGGGGCGAGAAGCGGGCGCTCAACCGCGCCATGAACCGTACGGCGGCCGCGGCGCTGGCGGATGCCGATCTCTGCGTGCTCGTCGTCGAGTCCCTGAAGTGGACGGAGGAGGACGATCTCGCGCTCGACCGCATCCGGCGCGCCGGCCGCCCCGCGATCGTGGTGGCGAACAAGGTCGACCGCGTGAAGCCGCGCGAGAAGCTGCTGCCCTATCTGCAGAGTCTCTCGGAGCGCTTCGACTTCCTCGAGATCGTTCCGGTATCGGCGCTCAAGCAGGACAACCTCGACGCGCTCCTCAAGGCGATCGCGCGGCATCTGCCGGAGGGCCCGCCGCTCTTCCCCAAGGAGCAGATCACCGATCGCGGCATCGAATTCCGCATTGCCGAAACCATCCGCGAGAAGCTGACGCTGGAGCTCAATCAGGAGGTGCCGTACGGCATCGCCGTCGAAGTGGAACGGCTCGCGGAGGAAGACGGCCAGCTCGTCGTTTCAGCGGTCATCTGGGTGGATCGCCGGGGTCAGAAGCCGATCGTCATCGGCGCCGGCGGCGAGCGGCTGAAGCGCATCGGCCGCGCGGCGCGGCTCGAGCTGAACCGGGTGCTCGGACGCCGGCTGCATCTCGAGCTCTGGGTGAAGGTGCGCGAGGACTGGGCCGACAATGCGCGGGCCCTGCAGCAGCTGGGACTCGAATGATCCGCAATCCGCGCCGCATCCAGCTCGCGCCGGGCTACATCCTGCACCATCGCCCGTACCGCGACACGAGCCGCATCCTCGAAGTGCTGACGCGCGATCACGGCCGGCTGTCACTCTTCGCGCGCGGCGTGCGCGGTCCGAAGTCGAAGCTCGCACCGGTGCTGCAGCCCTTCCGTCTGCTGCTCCTGTCGTGGAGCGGACGGGGAGAAGCGCCGCAGCTCACCGGCGCGGAGCTCGCGGGAGATCCGACGCCGCTGCCCTCGGCGAGCCTGATGGCGGGGTTCTATCTCAACGAGCTCATTCTGAAGCTCACGACGCGCCACGATCCTTCGCCTGCGGCCTTCGACGCATATCACGCGGCGCTCGAGAGCCTGAAGGCGCACGCCGGGCTGGAACCGACGCTGCGCATCTTCGAGAAGCGACTGCTCGAGGCGCTCGGTTACGGGCTCGATCTCACCAGCGAGACCCGCACCGGCCGGCGGATCGATCCCGAGGCGCACTATCATTACCGCCCGTCGCAGGGGCTGTTCCTCACGGTCGCGGACGCACCGGGCGCGCTCTCGGGCCGCTCGCTCCTCGCTCTCGCGAACGAGGAGCTCGGCGACGAACGCGAGCTCGAGGATTCGAAGCGGCTGCTGCAGTCCGTGCTCGCGGAGGTGCTCGAAGGGCGCGAGCTCGCCACGCGCGCGGTCGCGCGCGCCATCGCACGACGGGAGTCCCGCACGTGATCTACGGTATCGGAGTCGACGTGCTCGAAACGAGCCGCATCGCGAAGACGATCGAGCGATTCGGCTCGCGCTTCGTCGAGCGTCTGCTGATGCCCGAGGAGCAGGCGCAGCTCGCGCGCACCCGGCGACCGGAGCGTTTCGTCGCGATGCGCTTCGCGGCGAAGGAAGCGATCGTCAAGGCGATGGGCACGGGCTTCGCACACGGCATCTGGATCCGGGACGTCGGTGTGGTGCAGAACAGCTGGGGCAAGCCGGAGGTCGTGTACTCCCCGCGCGGCGAAGAGATGCGTCGCCGGCTCGGCATCGGCGAGGGTCACATCACGCTCACCGACGAGTCCGGGCTCGTCGTCGCGGTTGCGGTGCTGATGAAAGCGGAGCCCGAAGACGACGAGCGCGCGCGCGGCAGATCCGCGGGAGCGGCGCGGCGGAGGGGCCGGTGAACTGCCTCGTGTTCGACATCGAGACGGTCCCCGACGTCGAGCTCGGACGCCGGCTGTACGGCCTCGACGGGCTGCCGGACGAGGAAGTCGCCAAGGCGATGTACGCGGCCTGCCGGCAGAACGGCGGATCGGAGTTCCTGCCGCACGAGCAGCACCGGGTCGTCGCCATCTCCTGCGCACTGCGCAGCCGCGACGGCTTCCGGGTCTGGAGCCTCGGGGAGCCCGGCGCACCGGAAGAGGAGCTCGTCGAGCGCTTCTTCGACGGCATCGAGAAGTTCTCGCCGGACCTCGTTTCGTGGAACGGCAAGGGATTCGATCTGCCGGTGCTGCATTACCGGGCGCTGCGCGCGGGAATCCAGGCGCCGCGCTACTGGGAGATCGGCGACGAGGACGGCACGTTCCGCTACAACAACTACCTCGGCCGCTTCCACTGGCGCCACATCGACCTCATGGACGTGCTCTCTGGCTATCAGCCGCGGGCGCGCGCGTCTCTCGAGAACATCGCGGCGCTGCTCGGACTGCCGGGCAAGCTCGGTTTCTCCGGTGCGCAGGTGTGGGACGCGTACCGCGAGGGAAACATCGTCGGCATCCGCCGCTACTGTGAGACCGACGTGCTCAACACGTATCTGATCTTCCTGCGCTTCCAGCTCATGCGCGGCCGCTTCTCGCGCGAGCGCTATCAGGACGAGCTCGAGCGCGTACGTACGTTCCTGCGCAACGGCCGCGAGCCGCACTTCGCGGAGTTTCTGCGCGCCTGGGAGTCGAACGCTTGACGGCGCACGAATCCACCGAGCAGCGTTCCGCCGGAGGCACACGACAGCAGGCGCCCGAGGAGAGCGGAACGGTGACGGCGCTCACTCACGAGGGCGAGGGCGTCGTCAAGGACGGCAAGACCGTGTTCGTCGCCGGCGCGCTGCCCGGCGAGCGCATCCTGTTCCGCCGCACGAAGCGGCACCGCCAGCACGACGAGGGGCAGCTCATCCAGGTGCTCGAGCCCGCGCCCGAGCGCGTGGAGCCGCGCTGCCCGCATTTCGGTGTCTGCGGAGGCTGTGCGCTCCAGCACCTCGAGCCGGCGGCGCAGATCGCCGCCAAGCAGACCGAGCTGCGGGAGAGCTTCGAGCGGCTCGCGCGCGTGTCGCCGCAGCAGTGGCTCGAGCCTCTGCGTGGTCCGGAGTGGAACTACCGGCGGCGCGCGCGGCTCGGCGCGAAATACGTCGCGAAGAAGGGACGCGTCGTCGTCGGCTTCCGCGAGCGGCTCGCGCCCTACGTGGCGGCGCTCGATCAGTGTCCGGTGCTCGCGCCACCGGTGGACGCGCTGGTCTCGCCGCTTTCCGATCTGCTCACCGGGCTCGATATCCGCGAGCGAGTGCCGCAGATCGAGGTCGCGGTCGCGGACAACGCCGTGGGTCTCGTGCTGCGAGTGCTGAATCCTCCGACGCAGCAGGACCTCGAGAAGCTCCGCGCGTTCGAGCGTGCACACGGCGTGCGGCTCTATCTGCAGGACGGCGGGCCCGAGACGGTGCGCCGCCTCGATGCGGAGTCGCGGGGCGAAGAGGAGCCGCTCTGGTATGCGCTGCCGAAGTTCGATCTGCGGCTCGAGTTCCAGCCGACGGACTTCGTTCAGATCAACGCCGCCATCAATCGGTCGCTCGTGGAGCGCGCCGTGGAGCTGCTCGCGCCGACGCCGGCATCACGGGTGCTGGATCTCTTCTGCGGCATCGGCAACTTCACGCTGCCCCTCGCAAGGCGCGCACGGCAGGTCGTCGGCGTGGAGGGCGAAGCGGCCCTGGTGCGCCGCGCACGACATAACGCACAGAGAAACGGGATCGGCAACACAGACTTTCACGTTGCGGATCTTGCGAAATCGCCGGGTGCCGATGTTCCCTGGCTGCAGGGAGGGTACACGCACGTGCTGCTCGATCCGCCGCGTGCCGGCGCGCGCGAGGTGCTCGCCGCTGTGGCGCGCGTGCAACCGCAGCGGGTACTCTATATTTCGTGTCATCCGGGGAGCCTGGCCCGGGACGTGGGAATACTGGTTCACGAACACGGGTTCGAGCTGCGGAGCGCCGGAGTGCTCGACATGTTCCCGCACACTGCGCACGTCGAGTCGCTGGCCGTCCTGGAGCCGGCCGGAGCCCGTGGCCGGGAGGCGGTGTGACGCTCGGACCGCTGATGATCGACCTCGAGGGTCCGGAGCTCGCACCCGACGAGCGCGAGCTGCTGCGTCACCCTCTGGTCGGCAGCGTCATTCTCTTCTCCCGCAACTACACGGATCCCGAGCAGCTCACCCGCCTGGTCGCCGACATCCACGCCGTGCGCTCTCCGCCGCTTCTCGTGGCCGTAGATCACGAAGGCGGCCGTGTGCAGCGCTTCAGAAGCGGTTTCTCGCAGCTTCCTCCCGCGCGGCGCATCGGACACGAATACGATCTCGATCCGCGCGCGGGGATCGAGCTCGCACGCCGCATGGGATGGCTGATGGCGGCGGAGCTCCGCGCGCACGGAGTCGACATCTCCTTCGCGCCGTGCGTGGACCTCGATTACGGCGTGAGCGAAGTGATCGGCGATCGCGCTTTCCACTCGCGGCCCGACGTGGTGGCGCAGCTCGCCCTGGCCTACATGCACGGCATGCGCGAGGCGGGCATGGCGGCGACGGCGAAGCACTTTCCGGGACACGGTGCAGTCGTCGCCGATTCTCACCTGGCGCTGCCCGTCGATCGGCGTGCGCTGGTCGACATGGAGGACGATCTCACGCCGTACCGCAGGCTGATCGCGAACGGCCTGCCGGCGGTGATGGTGGCGCACGTGCTGTTCCCGGCGGAGGACGACGTTCCGGCGAGCTTCTCCGCGCGCTGGATCCGCGGGGTGCTGCGCGGGGAGCTGCGGTTTCAGGGCGTCGTCTTCACCGACGATCTTTCGATGGCGGGCGCCGGAGTGGTCGGAGACATCGTCGCCCGGGCACGGCGTGCGCTCGCTGCCGGGTGCGACGTCCTCGTCGTGTGCAACGACCGCGCGGCCGTCATTCGGCTTCTCGACGGTCTCGACATCGAGCCCGAGCCCGCATCGCAGTTACGACTCGTGCGGCTGCGCGGCCGTGACGGCCTGCCGCGCGAGCAGCTTCTCGCCTCGCAGGAGTGGAGCCGCTGCCAGGAATACCTCGCACGCTGCGCGGCACCGCCTGCACTGAGACTGGAGTCCGGAAGCACATGATCAACTGGCCCGCCGAGAGCTGGCGCGCTCTGGTCGACAGTGCGCCCGAAGGTGTCGTGATCTGCGACGCGACGGCACCGGGTCATCCCGTCCTGTACGTGAACGCCGCCTTCGTGCAGATGTGCGGCTATCCGGCCGCGGCTCTGCTCGGCTCGAATCTGCGCATCCTGCAGGGCGGCGATCGCGAACAGGAGGCGCGGCAGCGCCTGCGCGATGCGCTCGAGCGCGGCGAGCCGTGCTGCGTGCTGATCCGCAACTACCGTCCCGACGGCTCGCTCTACTGGAACGAGATCGTGCTCCAGCCGATGCGGGACGAGAACGGCGCGCTCAAGTACTGGGTGAGCTTCCATCGCGACGCGAGCGAGCGGCTCAAGGTGCCGGAGCGTCCGCAGCCGGGGCTGCCGACCTGGATGCGCGAGGACCGCATGACGGGCCTGCACTCGCGCAGCTACTTCGAGGAGCTCCTGCGCCGCGACTTCGTGCTCGCGCAGCGCGAGTCGCACGAGATCGGGCTCATCCTGTACGACATCGACAATCTCGGCTCGTACAACGCGACGTTCGATCGGGCCGCGGGCGATGCCTGCATCCGGCGCGTCGCGCGCGTCATCGCGGCGTCGTACCGGCGCAGCAGCGATCTCATCTGCCGCTGGGAGGGCGGCACGTTCGCGGTGCTGACACAGGGCGACGCGGCGGAGAAGGCCGCGCAGTACGCGGGCGTCGTCGCGCAGCGAGTGCGCGATCTGCTGATCCATCACCCGCGCGCGGGCACCGAGCGCTACGTGACGATGAGCGCGGGTGTGGCGAGTCTCGTGCCGCCTCGGGACATGGCGCTCGAGGCGCTCATCAACGCCTGCCGGACGGCGCTCAAGCGTGCGAAGAGCAGGGGCAGGAACTCGGTCGTCGCGGCGGAGTCGCGCGACTTCGTCGCCTGAGCGCTGCCGATCCCGCGACGCGGCTCAGCCCTGAGGCGGCTGGCCCTGCGGCTGCTGCACCTGAGGCTGCTGAACCTGGGGTTGCTGAACCTGCGGCGGCCTGGCAGCCGCAGCCTTCGGGGGCTGCTGGATGGCGTGCAGCACGTTGACGGCCACGCGCGAGAGCCAGCCGCCCGAGTGCAGCATGAGCTTCAGGACGTTCAGAGTGATGAGGCCCTTGCCCTCGACGCTGAACTCGCAGTCCTCGTCGATCCTGCAGTCCTGCATCTGGAACAGCGCCTCGCCTTCGATGATGAGCCTGCACTTCGAGAAGTGACAGCCGGTGAAGGACTTGCCGTCCAGAACCACACGCTGACCGTTGAACGTCTTACCGGTTACCTGTTTCATCGATTGCTCGTGCAGGCTGTTGCGAAGTGGGGCGGTATGTACACGAACGCCGGGCACATGCCTAGTGGCTCGCGGAGCGTCGTCATCGCCCGGCCGGTCTGCTGCCCTGAGCGGGTGTGACCAGCGCGATGACTCCGAAAGCCGGGTGGTCGTAGTAGTTGCGATCGTAGAGACGCACGCGCCGGCTCTCGCTCAGCGTGAAGGTGGTGCCGCTCCCGGCGCCGAGGCCGGGCGGCGGATCGCTCATCGTGTAGCTCAGCGTCATTCCGAGGTGCAGATACTGTCCACGCTCCAGGAACACCGTGCCGCTCAGTCCCGGCACACGGACCCCCAGCTGATCGAGCGAGAAGCCCGCGCGAGTGCCCCAGGGGCTCGCCGTCTGCGACCAGCCGACGTGTGCGACCGGCTCGTAGGCGCCGCTCGTACGGAGCCTGCGTTCGATCTGCCCGAGCTGCAGCCGCTCGGGAGGCAGGGTTCCGATCAGCCGGCCCAATGGTGCCGTTCCTGCCGCCGAGCCGGACTCCGCCCCTGAGCCCACGCTGCGCAGGCTCGTCTGAGCGCTCCAGTTCTCCGCCCCGCCCTGAGGAGCGGTCACGCGGAAGATGATGAGCTCGACGTTGTAGACCGTTTCCTGTGCCACGGCATCTGTCGCCAGAAACAGACAGACCGCCGCGAACCAGGACGATGCGAGGGAACGCGGATTCATCATCGGGACATTCTACCAGCGCCGCTCACCGCGCTCTTCCGGAGGCTGGCGACGACGGCTGCGGTCCCGGAGCCGGAGGCGCCGCGAGCCGGCGCAGGAGTTCGACCGCGAAATCGAAGCGTGCCTGCTCGTCCGCGAGCGGACGCGTGACACGCAGCTTCAGCGGGCCTTCGAGCCGGAACTCGCGCGCCTGCTGCTGGATCAGCCGGATCACGGTGGCGGGATCGATCGCGTTGCGTTCCTCGAACAGCACGTAGCCGCCGTGCGGCCCGAGATCGATGCGGCGGATGCCGAGCGGTTTCGCGGCGAGCTTCAGTCGCGCGAGACGCAGCAGGTTCTGCGCGACCGGGGGCAGCTCACCGAAGCGATCGACCAGCTCCGCGGTGAGCTCGTCGAGTGAAGGCTCGTCGGGCGCGGCAGCGATGCGCTTGTAGAGCGCGAGCCGCACGTGGACGTCGCCCACGTATTCCTCCGGCAGGAACGCCGATACGTGCAGCTCGATCTCGGTGGCTGCCGCGAGCGGCGCATCGAGCGCCGGCTCGCGCCCCTCCTTGAGGTCGCGCACGGCGCGCTCGAGCAGATCGAGGTACATGCTGAGACCGACCTCGCTCATCTCGCCGCTCTGCGCTTCGCCGAGCAGCTCGCCGGCGCCCCGGATCTCGAGATCGTGCGTCGCGAGCACGAAGCCGGCACCGAGATCCTCGAGCGACTCGATCGCCTCGAGCCGCTTCACGGCGTCCGCGCTCAGGGTCGAGCGGGGCGGGGTGATCAGGTAGGCGTAGGCGCGATGGTGCGAGCGGCCGACGCGCCCGCGGAGCTGATGCAGCTGCGCGAGGCCCATGCGGTCCGCGCGGTTGATCATGATGGTGTTCGCGGTCGGCACGTCGATGCCGCTCTCGATGATCGTCGTGCACACGAGCAGATCGAAGCGGCGGTGGTAGAAGTCGACCATGAGCTGCTCGAGCTCGCGCTCGCGCATCTGCCCGTGGCCGATGCGGATGCGCGCCTCCGGGACGAGCTGTGCGACTTCCGCGGCGATCTTCTCGATGCTGCGCACCTCGTTGTGCACGAAGTAGATCTGGCCGCCGCGACGCAGCTCGCGCAGCGCGGCCTCGCGCAGCGTCGGTCCGTGCCATTCGACCACGAACGTCTTGATCGCGAGACGTTCGGCCGGGGGAGTGGTGATCAGCGACAGGTCGCGCAGACCGCCGAGCGCCATGTTGAGCGTGCGCGGGATCGGCGTCGCGGTGAGCGTGAGCACGTGCACCTCGGCGCGCAGTGCCTTGAGGCGCTCCTTGTCGCGTACGCCGAAGCGGTGTTCCTCGTCGACGATCACGAGGCCGAGGTCCTTGAAGCGCACGTGGGCATGGAGCAGCCGGTGTGTCGCGATGACGATGTCGACCGTGCCGCGCTCGATACCCTCGATCACCGCCTGAGCCTCGCGTCCCGTGCGGAAGCGCGACAGCGCCTCGATGCGCACCGGCCAGTCGGCGAAGCGGTCCCGGAAGTTCGTGAGGTGCTGCTGGGCGAGCAGCGTCGTCGGCACGAGCACCGCGACCTGCTTGCCGGACTGCACCACCGCGAACGCGGCGCGCATCGCAACCTCGGTCTTGCCGAAGCCGACGTCGCCGCAGACGATGCGGTCCATCGGACGCTCGCTCTGCAGGTCGGCGAGCACCTGGCGGATCGCCTCGGCCTGATCCGCCGTTTCCTCGAAGGGAAACGCGTTCGCGAACGTCTGGTACTCGAGCTCGCGAACGGAGATCTTCGGTCCGCGGCTCGCCTGGCGGCGCGCGTAGAGATCGAGCAGCTCCGCCGCCACGTCTCGCACCTTCTCGGCCGCGCGCTTGCGAGCCTTCGCCCACTGGTCCGTGCCGAGCTTGTGCAGCGGTGCGTGCTCGGGCGCCGCGCCGGTGTAGCGGCTGACGAGGTGCAGCGCATGCACCGGCACGTACACGCGGTCGCCGCCGAGGTACTCGAGCACCAGGAACTCGCCCTGCTGGCCCGCGACTTCGAGCGGCTGCAGTCCGACGTAACGGCCGACGCCGTACTCCTCGTGCACGACCGGCGCGCCGGGCTCGAGATTCTGCAGGTCGCGCAGAATCGCCTGCGGATCGACCGCCGCGCGCTTGCGCCGCCGTTCCTGACGGGCGCGTGCGCCGAAGAGCTGCGTCTCCGAGAGAATCGCGATGCGCGGCAGCGTGAGCGTCAGACCCTCGACGTCCGGCGCCACCGCGAGCGCGAGGGTCGCATCGCCGCTCGCGAACGCTTCCCATCCGGGCACGATCTGCACGTCAAGGCCGTGTGCCCGCAGCATCTCGTGGAGCACTTCGCGCCGGCCCGGTGAATCGGCGGCGATCAGCACGCGTCCGCCGAACTCGGTCAGGAAGCTCTCGAGCGGTGCGAACGGCCGCTCGGCCCGCGCGTCGATGCGGAGCTCTCTCGGCATCGAGCTCCCGAAGTTGTGCACCCGTGCGTCGGCGGCTGGCGCGATGTCGAGATCGGCCTTGAACGGATCGAGCGCGATGCTCGGGAAGGCCGAGAGGCGCTGCGTGACTTCCTCGGGCTGCAGGAAGAGCTCGGCGGGCGCGAGCACCGGCCGCTCGATGTCGTGGCGCCGATCCTCGTATCGCGCCTCGATGTCGTGCCACGACTGCCGGATCGCATCGCCGAGCGTCGCCTCGTGCACCAGCACTGCATCGCCGGGCAGGTAGTCGAAGAGCGAAGCGGTCTCGTCGAAGAAGAGCGGCAGATAGAACTCGATGCCCGGCGGAGCGAGGCCCTCGCTCACCGCGCGATACACGCTCGAGCGGGCCGGATCGCCTTCGAAGCGCGTCCGGAAGCGGCGCCGGAACGCACGCACCGCTTCGGGGTCGAGCGGGAACTCGCGCGCGGGCAGGAGACGTACCTGCTTCAGGGTGTCGAGCGAACGCTGCGTGTCGGGATCGAAGCGCCGGATCGCCTCGATCTCCTCGCCGAAGAGATCGATGCGCAGCGGCGCCTCGACGCCCATCGGGAACACGTCGAGCAGCGAGCCGCGCACCGCGAACTCGCCGGGGGCCGTCACCTGACTGACCGACGCGTAGCCGGCCTCGATCAGTCGCTCGCGAAAGCTTTCGAGCGCCAGCGTCTGGCCGACCGCGAGCTCGAATGCACGGCCCTCCACATACGCGCGCGGCGCGAGACGCTGCAGGAGGGTGTCCGCCGTGATGACGAGACACCCGCCGCGAGCGCGCGGCAGCTCGTAGAGCGTGCGCAGACGCTCGGAGACGATGTCGGGATGCGGCGAGAAGATGTCGTACGGCAGCACCTCCCAGTCCGGAAAGGACAGGAGGGGGAGGGAATCGCCGCCGAAGAAGCGCAGCTCCGCCGTCAGCCGCTCGAGCTCGCGCGCGCTGGATACGACCACCACGTAGAGCCGCGGGTCGCTCGATGCCGCCTCGGCGAGCGCGAGCGCGGCGGCGCTGCCGTGAAGCTGATGCCAGCGCAGGCGGGGAGTGGAAGCGGTGGGTACCGGGGGCTCGAGAAGCTTCGACATCGCGTCAGGGCCGATCCAGGGCCGTGAAAAAGCGCGAAAGCTTACTCCGGGAGTTGTGCCGAGCCAAAACGCATGTCGTCGGCCGGCCCGAGGGAGGCGGCGGCACCGCCCGGCGTCCGGAGCGGGAGCTCTTCACGCGCAGATGGACGCGCGGTGCCGTGCAGATGCGGAGCGGCCGGCCATGCGGCGCGGCCGCCCTTCACGAAGGATGTCCCGGTGCGGGACGAGCGAGCGTCAGGAGGCGCCGGCGGAGCCGGTGACGACGGCGTGGATCACGCGGTCGTACTCGAAGAACACCGAGAAGCCGGGGTAGTCCCAGCGAGTGATCGGCGGCTGGCCGACGGCCGGGTGACGCGACGTCGGTGCGCCGAAGCGCTTCTCGACGGCGCTCATCGTCATGCCGCGGGACGGCCGTTCGATGTTCGACTCGCGCACGACGATGCGGTCGTCGACGACCAGTGTTTCGGCAATCGCCGCGCTCGTTGCGGCGCAGGCGCAGAGCAGCGTCACGAGAGTACGGGCGACCATGTCAGGACTCCTCCCAAGCGGCCCGACTATAGCACCGGGGCAATCTGTCAAAGCCCGTCACGGGCGGTCGCGGCGCAGGAACTGTGAAGCGCGTCTTGGAATCGCGGCTCTTCCGCGCAAGTGTGGTTAAATCGCGGCTCGCCAACGGCAAGGGCGGTCGCGGTCGAGGATGTTCCACCCGCTGTCAGTCTACGTGGGCCTGCGCTACGTTCGCGCGCGGTCCCACAAGTTCTTCGTCTCGTTCATCACCTGGGTGTCGCTCGGCGGCGTCTGCGTGGGGGTGGCGGCGCTCATCGTCATCCTGTCGGTGATGAACGGCTTCGAAGGGGAGCTGCGCGACCGGTTGCTGTCACTCAGCGCGCATGCGCGCGTGGTCGCTTCCGAGAGCGGCCCGTCGGTGAGAAGGAGTACCGGGCAGTGGATCGCTGCGGCGGAAGTCGCGCGCCGCGTTCCAGGCGTCGCCGCGGCGGCACCCTATGTGGAGCAGCAGGTGCTCGCCGTGCGTACTCCCGAGATGCTCCCCGTGACTCTGCGCGGCATCGACCCACGGGCCGAAGCCGACGTGACGGAGGTCGCACGGTCCGTCACCGAAGGAAGGCTCACCGACCTCGAGCCCGGCACGAATCGCGTCATCGTCGGCGAAGTCATCGCGCAGCGTCTCGGCCTCGTGCGCGGAGACACGATCACGCTGCTCGTTCCCGTCGTTGCGCCCGACGGCACGCCGGACCCGCGCCTGCGCGAGTACACCGTGGCAGGCGTGTTCGAGGTCGGTCTGCAGGATCACGACGCGACGCTGCTGCTCACGCATCTCGAGGACGCATTCGCCGTCACTGGCGGCGCCTCCGCCGGGCGCGGCGTGCGGCTGCGGTTCGACGATGCGCTCGCGGCGCCGGAGATCGCCGCGCGCGTGCGCGAAGTGCTGCCGCCGGGTTTCGATGTCGTCGACTGGACGCGCGATCACGCCAACTACTTCCGCGCCATCCGCATCGAGAAGACCATGATGGCGCTGATCCTGCTGCTCATCGTGGCGGTTGCGGCGTTCAACATCGTGGCCATGCTGGTGATGGTGGTCACCGACAAGCGCACCGACATCGCCATCCTGCGCACGCTCGGTGCTTCTCCGCAAAGGGTGATGGGTGTGTTCATCACGCAGGGCCTCGTGATCGGCTGGCTCGGCGTCGCGCTCGGCGTCGCCCTGGGCGTGCTCCTCGCGCAGAACGTCGACACGATCGTCCCCGCGCTCGAGCGTACGTTCGGCTTCCAGATCATGGACGCCGACGTCTACTACATCACCCGCATTCCTTCCGATCTCCACTGGTCGAACGTCGCCTGGATCTCGGTCGCGGCGCTGCTGCTGACCTCGCTCGCGACCGTCTATCCCGCGCTGCGGGCGGCAGGCACTCCCCCGGCAGATGCGCTGCGCTACGAATGAGCGGGAGCACGGCAATGCGTGACGGAAAGGGCGTGCGGTAGTGGCCACCGCCTACGAATGGCTGATCGGCACACGCTACCTGCGCTCCACGCATCGGCGCGGTTTCGTGTCCTTCGTCGCCCTGATGGCGGTGCTGGGGCTCATGCTCGGCGTCGCGACGCTCATCGTCGTGCTGTCCGTCATGAACGGCTTCGAGCGCGAGCTGCGCAGCCGGATCCTGAGCGTCACGTCGCATGCGACGCTGATGGGCCTCGAGGGCACGCTCGACGACTGGCGAGGCGCGCGCGAGGCGGCGCTCGCGCGGCCCGAGGTCGTGGCCGCGGTGCCTTACATCGAGGCGCAGGCGATGCTCGCGCACGGTGAGCGCATCACGGGCACCGTGATCCGCGGCGTGCTGCCGGAGGAGGAGCGCGCCGCTACCGGGATCGCCGACCGGATCACCGCGGGCCGCATAGAGGACCTGGGGTCCGGCGCCTACCGCGTGATTCTGGGAAGCGCGCTCGCGCAGGAGCTCGGTGCGGAGGTCGGCGACTCCGTGGTGCTGATCGCGCCGCGAGGTACCGCGACGCCTCTCGGCGTGATGCCGACGCGGCGCACCTTCCGCGTGAGCGGAATCTTCGAATCCGGAATGTACGAATTCGACCGGGGGCTCGCTCTCGTTCACCTCGACGACGCCGCGCGCGTGTATCGTCTGGGAAGCGGCGTCACGGGCATCCGCCTCGCGCTCGAGGATCCTCTGCAGGCGCCGCAGATCGTACGGGAGATCGCGGTCGCGCTCGGCGGCGGTTTCTACGTGAGCGACTGGACGCGCAACCACGCCAACTTCTTCCGCTCCATCGAGATCACCAAGTCGATGATGTTCGTGATCCTGCTGATGATCGTGGCCGTGGCGGCCTTCAACATCGTGGCGACGCTCGTCATGATCGTGAAGGAGAAGCAGACCGACATCGCCATCCTGCGCACGCTCGGCGCCGGTCCGCGCAACGTGCTCGCCGCCTTCGCGGTTCAGGGCGTGCTGATCGGGCTCGCGGGCACGCTGCTCGGCGCCGTGCTCGGCATCGTGCTCTCGCGCAATCTCGAGTCACTCGTCAGTGCGCTCGAGCGGCTGCTCGGAACGCAGTTCCTCGATGCGCGCGTCTACTACATGAGCGAGCTGCCGGCCTACGTCGAATGGCTGGACGTGCTGCAGGTGTGCGGCGTAGCGTTCCTGCTGTGCGCGCTCGCGACGCTCTATCCGGCATGGCGTGCGGCGCGCACCGCGCCGGCGGAGGCGCTGCGTCATGAGTGAGGCGGTGCTCGAAGCGCGCGGCGTCCGCCGCAGCTTCCGTCAGGGACCGGTGACGCTCGAGGTCCTGCGCGGTATCGACCTCACGATAGGCGCGGGTGAGCGGCTCGCGATCGTCGGTGCCTCCGGCTCGGGGAAGACGACGCTGCTGCAGATCCTCGGCGGTCTCGATCGTCCGACCGCGGGCCAGGTGCTGGTCGACGGGCGCGATATCCACGGTCTAACCGAAGAGGAGCGGGGCGCGCTGCGCAACCGCACGCTCGGTTTCGTCTATCAGTTCCACCACCTGCTGCCCGAGTTCTCGGCGCTCGAGAACGTCGCCATGCCGCTCCTCGTGCGCAGGATGCCGGTGAAGGAAGCCCGGGCGCGGGCGCGCGAGATCCTCGAGCGCGTGGGGCTCGGTGCGCGCCTCGACCACCGCCCTCATCAGCTCTCGGGCGGAGAGCGTCAGCGCGCCGCGGTGGCGCGCGCCCTCGTGACGCAGCCCAAACTGGTGCTCGCGGACGAGCCGACAGGCAATCTCGACGGCGCCAACGCCGAGCAGGTCTTCTCGCTCATGCTCGAGCTCAATCGCGAAAGGGGAACGAGCCTCGTCGTGGTCACTCACGACGCGCGTCTCGCGGCGCGCATGGATCGCGTTCTCGAGCTCGATCAGGGAATTCTGCGCGAGACGGCCGCATTGGCCCGTTGATCCCTCGCGTCCGACGGGCGTATCAACCCTCGAACCTGCAGGGAAGGCGGCGAGGGTTCGACGCTTTCGAACGAGTGCCGCGGCGTTCCGAGAAACGCATGCGAAAGGACGCCGCGGCCGCATCGCCGCGCAGCCATGGATCGGTGAGCGAAGGACGTGATCGCGCGGCCACTCGCGTTCCTCCTGGGCGTGCTCGTGCTGCTGGCACTGCCGCGGATGCCGCACGCGGCGGTGATCGTCGCCGTTGCGATCGCGATGCCGATCGCGTTCCTCGCCGGAAAGCGCTGGCCGATTCTCCGCGTCGTGAGCTGGGCGTGTGCGGGCTGGCTCCTCGCCGCCGCTGCCGCGCACGAGTGGCTCGAGGTGCGCTGGCCGGAGACCGCGGCCGGCGAGCGGTTGCTCGTCGAAGCGATCGTCGAAGACATTCCCGTCGCCACGCCTTACGGCTATCGCTTCGATGCGAAGCTCACGACGCTGCGTCCCGGGCCGGGACGCGAGCTGCGTGCGCGGCTCACCGTCCGCGATCACGACATGCGCCCGCGCGCGGGAGAGCGATGGCAGCTTCTGGTCGCGCTGCAGCCGCCTCGCGGCCGGCTGAATCCAGGCGCGCGCGATCCCGAGCGCGAGTGGTTCCGGCAACGCATCCACGCGCTCGGCACGGTAGTCACCTCGCAGCTGAATCGACGCATCGATGCCGGACATCGACCCGTTGCGGCGCTTCGCGAGCGCATCGCCGCGCGGATCGGGGCAACAGTCGACGACCGTGATGCCGCCGCGCTCATCGCAGCGCTCGCCGTGGGCGCGACGGGCGAGATGTCGCGCGAGCAGTGGCGCGTCTTCGCCGCGACGGGAACGACGCACCTCGTCGCGATCTCGGGTCTGCACGTCACGCTCTTTGCCGCCACGGCATTCGCCGCCGCACGTCGCCTGTGGAGCGCCGTGCTGTGGCGGAGGCTTCCGCTGCCGCGCGACACGTTCGCGATCGCTGCGGGACTCGCTCTCGCGACGGTGTACGCGCTGCTCGCCGGCTTCTCCGTGCCCACTCAGCGCACGCTTCTGATGCTGGCCGCATGGCTGCTCGCACGGGCGCTGGCGCGTGTGAGCCCGCCGTCGGCGCCGCTCGGTGTTGCGCTCGTCGCCGTGCTGCTCCTCGATCCGCTGGCGCCCCTCGCGAGCGGCTTCTGGCTGTCATTCGCGGCGATGGCCGCGATCATCTGCGTGACGCGGCCGAGACTCGGGCGCCGAGCGATGCTGCGTGAAGCCGGCACCGTACAGCTCGCCGTCGCCGTGGCTCTGGCTCCTCTCACGCTCGCGTGGTTCGGTGCCGTCTCTCTGGCAGGGCTCCTCGTCAATGCCGTCGCGATACCGGTCGTCAGCTTCATCTTCGTGCCGCTCGTGCTGCTGGCGGTGGTCTGTCTGCCGGTCGCTCCGCTCGGTGAAGGTCTGCTCGAGCTCGCTGCATGGCTGCATTCGCTCGGCTGGCCGTGGCTCGTGGCTGCCGCCGACGTGCCGTTCGCCGTCGCACATGCCGCACCGCCAGTCTGGTGGTATGCAGCGGCCGCGGTGTCGCTCGCTGCTGCATCGATGCCCTGGCCGGCACCGCTGCGCGCCGCGCTCCTGATCTGGCCGCTGCCGCTCGCCGCAGCGTGCCCCGTTCCGCCGGACGAAGGCGCGTACGAGGTGACGTTCCTCGATGCCGGACGTGCCACGGCGGTCGTCGTGCGGACGGCCCGGCACACGCTGCTCTACGACACGGGCGATGCGTACGGCAGCGACGGTGCCGCCGTCGAGCACGCGGTGCTGCCGTTCCTGCGACAGCAGGGGATCGAGCGGATCGACGCGCTCGTCATCGGCTCGCGAAGACCGAAGGGTTCGCCGGGTGTGACTGCGCTGCTCGCTGCCATACCGGTGGCACGCATCGTCAACCAGACGGCGGCCGCCGAATCTGCCACCGAGGGCTGCGGTGGTCACCGCGAATGGATCTGGGACGGCGTGCGTTTCGCGCTCATCGCCGATGCCCCCGATCCGAAGGTCTACTCCGGAGCGTGTGCGCTCCGGATCGAAGCGCGTGGCGGCAGCGTCCTCCTGGCCGGGGAAATCGATGCCGAGAACGAAAGATGGATCGCGCGCAGCGGTGCCGCCGCCGGGGACATCGTGCTCGTTCCACGCGGCGCGAGCAGCAGCGGCGGTGCCTTATCAAATTTCCCGGGCCCACGAGCGGGATCCGCACCCGTATGCCGCTTTTTGCTTGAAAAACAACACACCATCTCACGAGGTGTAGGATACACG
>QGVD01000117.1 GCA_003242685.1 Pseudomonadota bacterium
AGATCCGGCAAGGACGTGACGACGTAGACCTGCGCATCTCGATCGGGGCGCTTCAGGCAAAGCTCGCACCGCCCGTCCTCGTTCAGGAACCACCAACGGCGCTTTCTCTCCGGCTGATCGGCAAGCTCGAGCTCGACGATCGTTCTACCGGGTCCGAAGCTCTCCGGATGCGCGCCCTTCTCGAGCGCCCACAAGAGCAGGCTCAGATCCATCTCGTTCTCGGCCAGCTCTCGCCTGGCCCACCGCTGTCCCCAGACGCCGAGCGCCGTGACGATCGGCACGAATTCCTCGCCCGCCGGGGTCAAGTGGTACGTCCATCGTCCGTCCGCCGCCTCTCGCCGCTCGACGACGCCTTCGGCCTCGAGCTCGGCGAGCCGTCGACTGAGCAGCGTGGGGGATGCAAGGGGCACGCCGCGTTGAATCTGCGAGAATCGAGTGGAGCCGGTGGCAAGCTCGCGCAGGATCAACGGCGTCCACCGCGCACAGAACACCTCCGCGGCCTTGGCAACGGGGCAGAATTGATTGTAGCCCTTCAACTCCGCGTCCCTCCGCGCTCCATCTTACTCGCGAGACCGTCCGGCTCCACTACACTTTTTGGAGTAGAGCGCGAGACGGCCTTCCGCTTCCATTGATGTCCGAACCGTTGCGGGAGGCTCACCATGAACGACGAGGATCTCGACGTCGTCGTCGAACACAATCGTCCGGCCGCCGCCATGTGGAGCGCCGGAGGCGATCACTACGACGCGATCAGCTTCGGGATTGCCGACGCGCTCCGCCACGCCGCGCAGCGGCTTTCGGCAAAGCAAGGTGATGAAGTCCTGGACGTCGCGACGGGCACGGGCTGGACCGCGCGGCTCGTCGCCCGCTCGGGCGCGCGCGTGACCGGCGTCGATATCGCCCCGGAGCTGATCGCCGCGGCGCGGCACCGCTCGGCCCACGTCATACCTCGGATCGAGTACCGGCTCGCGGACGCGGAGCGTCTGCCGTTCGCAGCAGGCAACTTCGACCGCGTCGTCTCGACGTTCGGCGTCATGTTCGCGGGCGATCACGACAGCGCCGCTCGAGAGCTCGCACGGGTCTGCCGTTCCGGCGGCCGTCTCTGTCTCGCGACTTGGACCCCCGACGGCGCGATCGCCCGCTTCTTCGCGCTACTCGCGTCGCATCGTCGCGAGCCGTCGCCCGCCGCTTCGCCCTTGCTCTGGGGCGATCCGGACTACGTCGAGCGTCTCCTCGGCCGCGAATTCGCGCTGCGCTTCGAGCATGGCGTCAGCAACGCGTACTACGACGGAGCGGACGAGCTATGGGATACCTTCGTTCGGGGCTTCGGTCCGCTTCGCGTGCTGCACGAGCGTCTCGATGAAAGTGGCCGCCGCAGGTTGAAAGCGGACGTCGACGCCTACCATGAGGAATACCGAACGCACGTCGGCCTGCACGTCAGGCGGGAATACTTGATCACGGTCGGCGAGCGGCGTTAGCGGAGCGCGTCCGCTCACCTTCGCCGAGGCGGCAACGATCAAGGCCTCCGCGAGCCCTGCGTCAGCCCGCGGTCTGGTCCGTGTCCGGTGAATCCTCGCCGGGATAAGCCTCGAGAGGAATCGTTCCGCCGGCCGCGTCGACCTTGATCCTGTCCGGCTCCGGGAGCGCGTCCGCGATGAAATCGAGGCGCTTCCACGCGGGGAAGGGCTGACGCCCGATCTCATCGGGCACGTGAGGAGAGAGCTTGCGGAGCTCGAGCTTGTGGATGTACCGCCCGCAATTGACGAACGCTTGCTCGATCGTAACGTGCACCAGATACAGTGCACCGGCCGTCTGGCCGGGTCCCTCGTTGGGGGCGAGCCGCGCGGTGCCCTGGATGCGCAGCCGGCGTGGTGACGTGAAGTCGATGAAGAGGAGCCCGACCTGCGCCGTGCTCGAGATGTTGCCGAGCGAGAGAAACATGCCGTTGCCGTCGTAGACCGGGAACACGAGCTCGGCGGGACCCGCGATGCGGATGAAGCCGGGCTGCCCGCCCTTGTACGAGACCGTGGGTCTGCCCCGCTCATCGACCGTGCTGAGAAAGAAATACGCCGCGCTTTCGATGAGCGCGCGGTCGTTCGCGTCGAGCTCGGCGTGCGCGTGCGCTTCGAGCCGGTCCGCCAGCCGGCGGGTGCCGTGCCGATCCTGATACGCGCGGTGCGCTTCGCCATAGAGCTTGCTCATCGTCGCCTCCGGCGCAGGATGTCGACGCTCAGTCTACCGCGGGGAGACTCCCCGTGGGCTGCGGACGGCACCGGGTCCCGCACGGCGACGCTCCGCGGCGATGCTTGAGTGGCCGCCACATGACGCTGCCGCGATAGCGCGTTCCCGTCTCGAGTGGTCAAAGGTTCGCGCAGCACCGATGTCCTCAGCGGGCGCTTCGACGAGTCATGAGCCAGCCCACGGCAACGAAGACGATGCCGCCGATACCGATGAACAGCCAATCATAGAGCGGCACGTGCATAGGCATGTCGCGCACGTGGTGGAGCTCGAGGACGTGGTGATCGATCACGCCTTCGACGAGATTGAAGATGCCCCAGCCAAGCAGCAGCTGCCCGGCGAGCATTCGGCCCGTCGTCGGCGCCGTCCCGTTCAGCCCCTCACGCCAAAGCAGCACGACGCCGATCAGCGTGAGCGCGAGCGTGCCGGCGTGGAAGTAGCCGTCCCACCGCATGTTCCGCGTCATCGCATCCAACGTGATCGGCGGAAGCAGGGCCGAGCCCATGTTGTGCCATTGCGCGATCTGGTGAAACACAATGCCGTCCACGAATCCCCCGAGGCCGAGCCCGAGTATCACGCCGCCGGTGATCGCGGGCGAGCGCGCGTCGACATGTGGGTAGGGCTTATCGCGTCCGACGCGCCGGGCGGCGACTGTTCGCGGCATTCGGTTCCTCCTGCGGCTCCGGAATGCGAGCGAAGTGCTCTCGTGCGGGAAGCATGCCAACGTGCTGCTCCGCTCGTAGCCCTCCGCGAGGGATTCTCTAAACGATTCTCGTTCAGAAAATCCCTCCGCGGAGGCGGCAAGACGTCGCTGCGCAAGCGAGCGCGCCGACGCGGCGCGGGTGAGTCATACCGGACCGAGCTTCACCCGCGCCGCGTCGATCAGGCCGCCCCTCTCCCACACCATCACCGTGAACGCGGCACACGCCGCCGCCGCCACCCACGGTAGGCCGTGTCGCGCGTGCTCCATCAGCACGCCGGTCACTGCGGGCCCGAGCAGCGCGCCCACTCCCCATGCAATCGACATCCCGCCATACATTCCGAGCAGCTGCCCGCCGGAGAATCGGCTGCCGACGGCGGTCGTCGTCAACGTGTAGATGCCAACGAACAGCCCGCCCCACACGAAGATCACCGCATACGCGAGCGGTACCGCCTTGAGCAGCAGCGGCCAGATCGCGGCTCCGAGCGTCGCAAGCCCTGCGAGCACCACGACGAGCTTCGTGCGGTCATACCGATCCCCGAGCCAGCCGATCGGCAGCTGCAGCACGATGGCGCCGATCATCAGCGTGGCGATCAGCGCATTCGCTCCCGCCGCCGTCCACCCGAGCCGCATCGCGTAGATCGGCATGAACGTGAGCCCAGCCGTCTCGAGCGCGCCGTTGAGCGCCGCGGCCGCGAGCGGCACGGGCGCCATGCGTAGCACGAACTTGAGCCCAGCGGGCTCCGCATCGCGGTCGAGCCCCGGCGCATGGATGCCCGGCGTGAGGATCAAGAGCATGGCGACGAACGCGCACGCCGCGCCGATCCAGTACGCCGTCACGTCGTGCGCGCCCACCGCGCTCAGCACCAGCGGCCCCAACGCAAACCCGAGCGACAACGCCGCCGTGTACACGGCGATCGTCGTCGCGCGCGAGCGCTCGCTGCTCATCTGGTTCACCCACGCCTCCGACATCACGAACACGCCCTCGGATCCGACGCCGAGCAGAAAGCGCAGCGGGAACCAGAGCCACAGCGCCGTGAGCGCGAAGCCCGGCAGCACCAGCGCCACAAGCAGCAGCGCGAGCGTCATGCCGGTGCGCAGCCCCACGCGTTCCGCGAAGCCCGGCAGCCAGCAGGCGACGACCAGCACGCCAATGGCATAGAGCGCCGCATTCAGCCCGATGAGCGTCTCGCCCATGCCGCGGGCGTGCAGCGCCTGCGCGATGAGCGGCGCGCTCAGGCCATAGGTGAGACCGAAGATGCACGCGGCAGCGATCACCGCCCCCTGCGAGAATGTCGCGGCCGCCCGGCTCACGTGGAGACGGTCGCCTTGAGCTCCGCCGGCTGGCTCTTTCGGTGCCGCGCAACGATCGCGCGCAGCAGGCGCGCGTAGTCGAGCACCAGGCCCGGCGTCCAGGCCATCGTCGCGGCGCGACGGCGCACGGCCGCCGCGAGCCACACGTCCGGGTCGAGCAGAAGCGCTACGAAGCGCAGCATGGGCCGGCGCTCGCCGAGCACGCCTTCGAGCGCCGTCTCCAGCGCGAGCGACGTCGCTGTCGAGCAGCTGCGGCTCGTGAGGTTGTACGTGCTGTCTTGCCGGTAAACGTTCCAGAACGCGCGCAGCGCGGCGCCGTCGTAGTGGTGGAACACCACCTTCTGATCGGGCTCTACCCAGTCGCGCACGCCCGTGGCGTGGTCGGGGATCCAACGCCCCGGGATGTCGTTCTCCGGACCCGCGCGCAGCAGCGCGGCGAAGTCGTCCGGGGAGTGATCGATCTCGACGGCGGGATAGTGGCTGATGTAGACGTCCGGCAGCACCTCGAGCGCCGAGTGTCCGGTCGACACCACACCCTGCTCGTCGATGGCAGCGATGTAGCGGCGCACTAGCGGCGGGCCGCGTCCATGGCTCGCGGAGCCCTGCGCCGTCCACACGTACAACGTCATCGGCTGCAGCGGATCGAAGTCCGGGTAGGCGTCCGCGTGCGGCCGCGGCGGGCCGTCCGCGCCGTACCAGCCGCGCGCGAAGAATATCGGCAGCGTCGTGATCGAAGCGCCCGGCGCGAGGTTGCGCAGCTGCGTGCCGAGCACGCACAGCGCCCAGCCTGAGGAGATCAGCACGAAGCCGAGCACCATGGGCATCACGTAGCCGTGGTGGATGGGCCAGTTGCCCATGACGAGAAACGCGGCAACGAGCTGCAGCAGCCCGAGCGCCACGGCGCCGCGCCATCCCGCGAAACGCACCACCCACGCGGCACCCACGCGCATCGCGCCGTCCACGAGAAACGCCGTGCCGAACAGCACGCGGTCGGCCACCTCGTCCGCGGCGAGCGGCAGCAGGATCAGCGCGCCGAGCGCGAGCAAGACGCCCGCGCGCCACATCAGCGCGCGCCGCATCTCGGCGGGCGACAAGAGCAGCGCGACCAGCGAGAGCGCTCCTTCGAGGGCGAGCACGAGCCCGAGGACGTCCGTGGCGAATCGCAGCTCGCCGTCGGCGGCGTCCACGATCAGGAACGCGCCGACCGCGATCC
>QGVD01000006.1 GCA_003242685.1 Pseudomonadota bacterium
AAGGAAGTAGCGCGCCGGGAGATCGGCGGTCCGGACGATCTCGCGATCGCCGACCGCGACGGTCCCGAAGGTCGCGCGGCTCTCGTCGCGAAGGTTTCGAACATTCCCGCGTACATCACGGCGGGCACGCACGAGGTGATCGTCACCTTCATCGAACGCTCGTGGGCGCTCAGCAACGATCCGACACCCGTCGGCTTCCTCGGCGGCAAGGTCTCAGGGATGCCGATCATCCGTGACGGCGTGAAGGTCGAGGGGCCGTTCTCCCCGCAGGGGCTCTCGTTGAGCGAAAGCCGCAAGCGGATCTTCATCTGCCAGCCGAAGAGCGAAGCCGAGGAGCGGCCCTGCGCGGAAAGAATCGCACGGCACCTCGCGACGCAGGCGTTCCGCCGTCCGGTCACGAACGACGACGTCGCGCGGCTCATGAAGTTCTACGAGATGGGCCGCGAGGAGCCCGCCGGCTTCGATGCCGGTATCACGGAGCTCATCACGGCGATTCTCTCGAGCCCGGACTTCCTGTACCGCGCCTTCTCCACCGCGCCGTCGCCCGGCGCACCGCGTCGGCTCACGGACCTGGAGCTCGCATCGAGGCTCTCCTTCTTCCTGTGGAAGCAGGGCCCGGATCAGGAGCTCATCGATCTCGCCGCGCAGAACCGGCTCTCCGATCCTGCCGTCCTCGACGCGCAGGTCGAGCGCATGCTCGCCGATCCGCGCGCGAAGTCGCTCATCGAGCACTTCGCGCTCGCGTGGCTCAACCTCGACGAGCTCGAGCAGGTCGAGCCGCAGGATCGCGCCTTCACGGCCGATATGCGGAAGAACTTCGAGACCGAGATCCGGCTGTTCCTCGAGAGCGTGCTCTTCGAGGATCGCAGCGTCCTCGATCTCCTCAACGCGGACTGGACTTTCGTCAACGAGGACCTCGCCCGTCACTACGGCATCCGCGGCGTGTACGGTCCGCAGTTCAGACGCGTGAAGCTCGAGGACGAGAACCGCTGGGGTCTGCTCGGCAAGGGCGCGGTGCTGCTGCGCACGTCCTACGGCGACCGCACGTCACCGGTGCTCCGCGGCGCCTGGGTGCTCGAGCGCATCATGGGCACTCCGCCCGCCCCGCCGCCGCCCAACGCGGCGACCGATCTCTCCATCCAGGAGGGTGAGAAGCCCACCACCATTCGCGCCCGGCTCGAAGCGCACCGCGCGACACCGAGCTGCAACGCGTGCCACGGGCTCATCGATCCGCCCGGACTCGCGCTCGAGAACTTCGACGTGACCGGACGCTGGCGCGATTTCGATCCCGTCGCGAAGGAGCCCATCGACCCGACGACGGAGCTCGCGAGCGGCGTCGTTCTGCGGGGACCAGCGGATCTGCGCCGTTATCTCACGCGTCGTCAGGACCAGTTCCCGACGACCGTAGCGAAGCGCCTGATGATGTACGCGCTCAACCGCGAGATCGAATACTTCGACATGCCGCAGGTGCGCAAGATCGTGCGCGACGCCGCCGCTCACAACTACACGTTCAAGTCGATCGTGAAGGGCGTCGTCAACAGCGAGTCCTTCCGTCACCAGGCGCCCGAAGCGCACGGGGAGCAGGTGGTGGCGATGAACGATTCCCACGGCACGGAAGCGGTCCACCGCTGAACGGGAGATAGAAGACCATGGCCGTGTTCCTGACGAAGAAGCATCTGTCTCGACGCACCTTCCTCCGCGCCGGAAGCGTGGCGCTGGCGCTGCCGTTCCTGGACGCCATGGTTCCGGCAGGCACGGCGCTCGCGAAGACCGATGCGGCGCCGAAGACCCGCGCGGGTTTCTTCTACATCCCGCACGGCGCGATCATGAACAACACGCCGTTCGGCAAGGAGGTCGACGCCTGGACCTCGAGCGGCAAGGGTGAGAACTTCAAGCTCGGCCACATTCTCGAGCCGCTCGAGCCGTTCAAGCGGTACGTCACGACGTTCGAGAACCTCGAGAACGTCGCGGCGCTCGGCTCGGTGCACACGCTGAATCCCGCGACGTGGCTCTCCTGCGTGCGCCCCGACACCAACGCCAAGGGCGCGAGCATGGCGATCACGCTCGATCAGGTGATCGCACAGCGTCTCGGCCAGTCCACGGCGCTGCCGTCGCTCGAGGTGGCGTCGGAAACGACGATACAGGTCGCCGCGTGCGGCGGCGCCGGCTGCTACTACGCGTCGACGACGTCGTATGCCGGCCCCAACTCTCCGCTGCCCATGGAGCACAACCCGCGCAAGGTGTTCATCCAGCTCCTGGGCGAAGGCGACACCGCGGCCGAGCGCGAGGCGCTGCTGCGCAAGAACGCGAGTCTCCTCGACATGATCTCCGAGCGCGCGAAGGCGCTCAGCAAGGAGCTCGGCCCGGGCGACCGCGCACGCCTCTCGGACTATCTCGACACCGTCCGCGAGCTCGAGCGGCGTGTGAACATGGCAGGCTCCAGGAACCTCGACGGCGTCGAGGTTCCCGACGCGCCGGTCGGCGAGCTGCCGGACTTCGATCAGCAGGTCCGCATCATGTTCGACCTGATCGCGCTCGCGTTCCAGGCGGACCTCACGCGCGTCGTTTCCTACGTGATGGTCGCGGAAGGCACCAACCGTACCTACAACCACATCGGCGTGCCGGATTCCTTCCACCCGGTGAGCCATCACTCGAACGACCGCGAGCGCATCCGGCGCCTGACGCTCATCCAGCGCTACCACATGGAGCGCTTCGCGGACTTCGTGCGCAAGCTGGCGGAGACGAAGGAAGGCGACGGCAGCATCCTCGACCATTCGCTGTTCCTCTACGGCTCGAACATGAGCAACAGCAACCTCCACGACAACTACCCGCTGCCCGAGCTGCTGATCGGCGGCGCCAACGGCGCGCACAAGGGCGGCAAGAACGTCGTGCTGCCCGAGCGCACGCCGCTCGCGAATCTCCACCTCACGATCCTGCACAAGCTCGGGATCGAGCAGGAGAGCTTCGCCAACAGCACCGGCCCGATCTCGGAAGCCTGAAGAATTCCGCAATGAAGAAGACCGATCGCCGAAGCTTCCTGCGCACCGGTGTGGGCGGGCTCGCGGGGCTCGCCACCATGCCGCTCCTGTCCGGGCTCTCAGGCTGCGCGCAGACACCCGCACGGGCGACTTCGCTCGAAACGGAAAAGCTCACCGACCGGGTGATGCTCATCAGAGGCGCACCCGGCAACGTCGTGGCGCTGTTCACCGACGACGGTGCCGTGCTCGTCGACAGTGGCGCTGCCGATGCGGCTCGCGCCGTCAAGGCGAGCCTCGGCGGTGCGCGCGTGCGCAGACTCTTCAACACGCATCACCACGCCGATCAGACCGGCGGAAACGTGCTGTTCGGCCGTGAAGGCGCGACGATTCACGCTCACGTGATCACGCGTCAGTGGCTCTCCACCGATTACTATGTGCCGTCGGAGGACCGCTGGGTGAAGGCGCTGCCGGAAGTCGGCCGTCCCACCGAGACGTTCCGCCTGAAGGGCGAGCTGACGGCGGGCGCGGAGCGCATCGAGTACGGCTATCTCCTCGAGGCGCACACCCGCGGCGACATCTACGTGTTCTTCCGCGACTCCAACGTGCTCGCCGTCGGCGACGTCGCTTCGCCTCTGCTCGACCCCGTGCACGACTGGTACGCGGGCGGCTGGCTCGGTGGCCGTGTCGACGCGCTGGAGGACCTTCTGGAGCTGGCGAACGACGAAACGAGGATCGTGCCGGCCTACGGTCCCGTGATGACGCGCGCCGAGCTGCAGGCCGAGCACGACGTCATGCTGCATCTCTACGACCGCACGACGTTCCTGACCACGAAGGGCTACAGCGCGGAGGACATGCTGAAGGCGGGCGTTCTCGACGAGGTGAGCCGCAGGTTCGAGGACCCCTACCGCTTCCTCTACGACGTCTGCAAAGGCCTCTGGGCCCACTACACGAACTTCGGAGGCAACATTGTCTGAGCCGATCATCCGTGCCGCGGGCCCGTCCGGTACGGGCCGCGCAAGGGCCGTGAGACTCGCCGGGCTCTGCCTGCTGTCGCTCGCCGCGGCAGGCGCTGCATTCGCCTCGTCCAGGCCCGAGACGCTCGCCGATCTCGTCCGCACGGGCCAGAGGGAAGCCGTTCTGGCCGCGATCACCTCGCCTCACGTCGACGTCAATGCGACCGCGCCGGACGGTTCCACGGCGCTCATGTGGGCGGTGTACAACGTCGATCACGAGCTCGTCCGCGCGCTGCTCGAGGCCGGCGCGAAGGCCGACATCACCAACCACTTCGGCGCCTCCGCACTCTCCGAGGCGGTGAAGCTCGGTGACGTCGAGCTCGTGCGCATGCTGCTCGATGCGGGTGCCGACCCCGATACGGCCAATCAGGACGGTCAGACCCCGCTCATGCTCGCCTCCTCCATCGGTTCGCTCGAGATCGCGAAGCTCCTCATCCAGCGTGGCGCGAACGTCAATGCGGTGGAAACCTTCCGTGGCCAGACGGCGCTCATGTGGGCTGCGGGAGAGGGTCACGCGGAGATCGTCGAGCTGCTCCTCAAGCACGGCGCCGACTACTCGAGACGCGCGAAGCACGACGACTGGCCGCGCCAGATGACGTCCGAGCCGCGCGCCCAGTTCCGGCAGACCGGCGGTCTCACCGCTCTGCTCTACGCCACGCGCTCCGCCTGTTACCGCTGCGCCGTCGCTCTCGTGGAGGCGGGCGCCGACGTCAATCAGCCGAATCCTGACGGCATCACGCCGCTCATCAACGCGCTCGACAACCGCGCCTTCGACATCGCGATGTACCTGCTCGACAAGGGCGCGAATCCGGGCGCCTGGGACATGTACGGCCGCACGCCGCTCTACGTCGCCGTGGACATGAACTCCTTCCGGGGCGGCGGATTCGGCGGCTTCGGTGGTCCGGTGCGCCGTCCGCCGAGCAAGGCCACGGCGATGGACGTCGTGAAGCGGCTGCTCGCCATGGGCGTCGATCCGAATCATCAGCTCACGCGCATGCGCCCCAACGGCAACGGCAGGGGCCGGTTCACCGACTACATGATGCGCGGCGGTACGGGGCCGCTCATGATCGCGACGCTGAGCTACGACACGGAAGCGATCGAAGTGCTGCTCGCGAACGGCGCGGAGGTGGATCTGCCCAACGTGTTCCAGATCACCCCGCTGATGGCGGCTGCGGGCATGACCGGCACGAGCCGTTTCAGCATCCCGCAGATACCCGACATCCAGGATCGTGCGATCAGGACGATGGAGCTGCTGCTCGCTGCGGGCGCCGACATCAACGCCCGCGTCACCGACAGCCGCACCCGCACGGCCAGGCTCATCGCGTACATCCAGGGCCGGGACAACGAGGGCAAGACCGCGCTCTTCTCCGCGGCCGAGCTGGGATGGGACAAGGTCGTGAAGTTCCTGCTCGACCGCGGCGCGGATCCCACGATACGCGATGCGTCCGGCAAGACCGCCCTCGACTACGCACGGGCAGGCCCGCCGCCTGGTCCCGGCGGCGCGAGAATGGAGACCCCGGGCCGCGATGCGACCATCGCGCTGCTCGAGGCGGCACTGGCGAAGGCCGAAGCAGGCGCACCGGCGACTCCCGCTGCATGACCGCGGGAGCCGCCGGCCCCGAGCCTCCTATCGCTGCCCCGAAGGCGCGCGGTACTTCGGCGGCGGGCTCGGCGTCGTCACGGGATTGACACCGTACTGCGAGGCCCACTCCGGGACAGCCTCGTTGTAGATGCGCCGGCGGGCGAACAGCCATTCTCCGTTCACCTTGACCAGCTCGTCCTCGTAGTGGCCGAAGAAATCGACGCCGCCGCGGCCGTCGGGTCCGCTGGTCATGTGTGACCAGTACGCGACCGACCGCGCCTTGTCGCCGTCGATCTTCACGACGATGTTGTGGATGGCGTGCCGGCCGACGCTGGGACGCTGTCCGGGCGGTGTCTTCGCGCGCGCCTCCTCGATGCGCTTGCGGCCGTCGGCCACGAACTTCGCGATCGCCTCGCGGCCCTTGATCTCGCCCCAGCCGAAATCGAGGATGCCGTCCGGCGCGAACGTGTTCGCATAGGCTTCGGGATCGCCGAAGTCGAGCGCGAAGAGATATCGCGCCTGCAGGTCCTCGATGAGCGCACGGTCCGTGCCGTAGTCGGCGAACGCGGTGCCTGCTGCGCACGCGAAAGCCGCGGCGATCAGGGACATGCCGATTCTTCTGCGGATCATCAACCCCTCCTGTTCGTCGCTGAGCATGCTCCGGTTCTGCCTGCACGCGCCGGCGTGCTTCACCTATCGGCTTCCGCCGCTGCCCCGGAACGCGGACTGCAGGAGGTGAGTCAGCGTGTGCACGTAGCGCAGCTTGCCGTTCTCCACGCGGAAGAGGTGCGTATCCGGCGCGCCGCTGCCGCCGCCGGGCGTCCCCGCGCCGAAGGTGCAGAACACCGCAACCGCGCCCAGCACCTCGTCCACGACGAAGCGCCGGTTGACGATGTTGACGCCGGCCGGAACGCCGACCTCGCAGCTGTCGTCCGGTGAGCCCTTGCCCGTGTAGGCGCCGCCCTCGATGCGCACGCAGGGAAATCCCCACGGAACGAGGTCGATCTTCTTTTCGAGGAAGGCGTCGAGATACGCGTTCGCCGCCGCGACGAGCGTGCCGCGCGAATCGCGCTTCTCGGCAGGGATGGGATCCCACTTCTCCGCCGAAGAGTATTTCAGATACGCGTCGGCATTGAAGAGCCAGTAACCCGTCGTGGTCCACAGCACCTCGATCTCGGCGATCTTGTCGTGATTCACGCGAAGGCGCGTGGCGAACACGTAGGGCTCCGCCTTGTCCGTGACGATGACCTCCGTGAACGTCTGGCAGGAGTCCGTATCGAAGAAGCTGCGGTGAAAGTCGATCTTGAGGGGCTTCGTGACGAAACCCTTGTTGATGTCGGCCGGCTTCATGTTCTCCCAGTAGCCGAGTCCCTTCGCGAGCGGCAGACCCGAGAGATCCCCCTTCGTCTGTGCGGCGATGTAGAGCTCCGTGGCCTCCCTGAGTCCTCCCCGTGTGCAGGAAATCTCCGCCTGCGAAAGCGCCGGAGCGAGCGAGGCAGCGCAGAGTGCGACGGACAGATAGACGACTTTCACCGGCTCCTCCCTTTCGGTTCTTCTGTACCGCTCCGGATGTTAGCGGAACGCGTCGAAGCGCTCACCGCTCCGGTGTCTCCGGTTTTCAACGGCGGAACTCGTGTTCGGCGGCGTGGGATCGCGTCCGTGACCGCCGGGCAGAATTTCCAAGCAGGGACGCAGGCAGGCGGCATACGAGCGCCGCGCCGGATCAGCACGGACCGGGCTTCAGCCCTTGCGCGCCGTGTCGTAGGGGCCGAGGCCCGGCCGATAGGACTTCTCGTCGAGGAACTGTCTCAGCCCTTCCCTGCGCCCCTCGCTGTCGAGGAATGCCGCGGCTTCCTGTGCCCGCACGAGATAATCCTCGGCGTTGTCGTAGGTCATCTCCCGGACGCGCCGTACCGCGTCCTTCGCGGCCTTGAGCACGACCGGATTCTTGCGCAGCAGGACTTCGGCGACTTCGGTCACGCGCTCCTTGAGGCGGGCGAGCGGCACGGCTTCGTTGACGATTCGCCACTCGGCGGCTTTCCTGCCGTCGATCGTCTCGCCGGTCAGCACGTGATACATCGCGTCGCGGAAGCCCAGGAGCGCGACCGCCACTTTCGCGACGCCGCCGCCGGGAATGACGCCCCAGTTGATCTCGGAGAGGCCGAACGTCGCCTCCTCCGCCGCGAACGCGAGATCGCAGGCGAACAGCGGGCCGTAGGCGCCGCCGAAGCACCAGCCGTTCACCATCGCGATCGTCGGCTTCTGATACCAGCGGAGCTTGCGCCACCAGCCGTAGGCTTCGGCCTGCGCCTGACGCACGGCCCCGAGACCCTGCGCTTCAGGCTCACGGAAGTACTCCTGCAGATCCATGCCCGCGCTGAAGGCAGTGCCCGCGCCCGTCAGGACCAGCACGCCGAAGTCATCGCGGAACTCGAGCTCCTGCAGCACCTGCATCATGCGGCGGTTCAACGCCGGGTTCATGGCATTGCGCTTCTCGGGGCGGTTGAAACGCACCCAGGCGATGCGGTTCTCGATCTCGTACGTGACGACGTCGCTCGACGCGCTCATGGACGGTCCTCGGAAGCTTCAGCGTCCGGCGGTAAGGTACCGCACCAGCGCTTCGAGGTGCGCATCCGTGAGCTCGCTCGGAACGAAGGCAGGCATGGACCTGAGGCCGTGGCGCACGACGTGCCGGATGTACTCCGGTGCGAGGTCGGTCCGCTCGGTGAGAAGCGCCAGCTCCTTACCCCGAGTCCGCGCGAGCTGCAGCGTGCCCGGGGTTTCGTTCCCCGGACCGTGGCAGTGGATGCAGTAGCGATCGAAGACCTCCTTGCCCTCGGGCTCCGCGCCTGCGGCCGGCAGCGCGGCGCCGAGCAGCGCGGCCATTGCGATCGTCGTCCGTATCGCCGACTTCATGCCCTGCCCCTCTCGCGCAGATGCTTCGGCCAGATCCCCGACTTGCCCGGCGAGAGAATGCCGTTCGGATCGAGCGCGTCCTTGATCCTCTCGTGCATCTTCCAGAGCGCGTTGTCGTTCCAGCCGTACGTGCGCGCGATCATGTCCATGTAGTGGATGTGCGTGCGGTACTCGCCGTAGCCTTCGGCGGCCGCCTCGCGCACCAGAATCGTGAAGAGCTCGTCGATCTTCCGGCGCTCCTCGGGATCGTTGTGGTCGTACACGATCACCGTCACGTGGTGCAGCTCCCGGAAGCCGACCGCCATGAGGCCCATGTAGTCGAAGCCGTACTCCCGCACGCGGCGGCTCACCATGCGGTACTGCTTGATGGCGTCCTCACCGGTGGTCGGCGAAACGGGTGAGAAGCCCACGTGGCCGCCGCCTCCGTTCCAGTTGAGGAAACCGAACTCGGTCAGCTTCGGAATGCCTCGCATCGTCTCGGCGCGATGGGCGAGGATGTCCGGTCGCCGCTTGCGGTCCTCGAGGAAGTAGAACTTCGCTCCCGGAATCTTCGAGAACGAGTCCCGGATCACCGTCCACAGCGCATCCGTGATCGGCGGCGGTCCGTAGAGCGCGCCGCAGAAGTTCCACATGCCGATCTCGTGGTCGGCCATGATCTTCTTCGCGACGCTGTCCGGGATGGGGCCGTCACCGTCGTAGTACTGGCTCTTCGTCGAGAACAGGGCCGCGTCGAGCACGAGACTGCGGATCGTCGCCGCGTTCTGGATGACGTTGTTGAGCCTGAGCGGGCGCACGATCTCGACGACCTGCTCGATGTCCTCCTCGCGCGGGAAGGTGATGAGATACGGGCGGTATCCTCCGGGGTCCGGCATGAGCCAGATGCCCATCTTCGTGACGATGCCGAAGTTCGACTGCGAGAAGATGCCGTCGACGTAGGGACCGAAGCCGTACTTGAAGAGCTGCCAGGTGTTGTTGCCCGGCAGCGCGCCCATTCCCGTCCGCACCACCTCGCCGGTCGGCAGCACCACTTCCATTCCACACTGCATCATGAAGTGGTCGCCGTACGGCGTGTAGCCCACGCCGTGATCGAGCGCGTTCCCGACGACGCTGCCCCAGCCGGGGTCCGGCACGTCGAGCCACAATTTCAGGCCGCGCTCCTCGATGTACCGATAGAGATCGAAGTAGCTGACGCCGGGCTCGACGAGCGCGTAGGCGAACTTCTCGTTGACCTCGAGGATCCGGTTCATGCGGCTCAGGTCGAGAACGACCGAGCCCGAGAGAACCGGCGCTGCGCCGCCGTACGCGAAGTTCTTGCCTCGCGACACCACCCAGAGTGGAACCCGGAACTCGTTGGCGACCTTGACGATCGCCTGCACTTCCTCGGTCGAATCCGGAGCCACCGCGGCGTGTGCTCTGTAGCGGCTCTCGTCGTTGGTGATCGTGTAGGGGTCGCGATAGCTCGCCACCTTCTCGCCGGTGAAGACCCACTCGGGACCGGCGATCCTGCGGAATCGCTCCAGGGCCTCCGCCATCTGTTCGGCGGTCACTCCCGGCGGCAGTGGATCGGCCATGATTTCGTTCCTCGCTCAGTTCTTCGGGCTGGAATGCATCGTCCAGAGGAGCAGGTTCCGGTCGACTCGCGACACTCGCGCATCGACGAACGCGTGCTCGCTCAGCAGGACGCCGAGACAGAAGTGGAAGGATCCGGTCGTGACACCGCGCAAGGTCAGCGACTTCTCACGGACCTCACGCGCGAGCGCTTCCGTCCAGAAAGGCGTGACGTCACCATGAACCGCGAGCAGCCGGGCCGACTCGGACCATGCCGCCGCGACCTGCCGCGCGCGCTCGAAGCGCTCATCGAAGAAGGCGTAGCGGTACGGGCCGGTGAGAGACGCGGAGAACGCCGGCAACGTCAGGACGGAAGGGAGCAGCGCGGTCGATGCGGCTGCCTGGATGAACTGCCTTCGCTCCATGCCCCCTCCCAAGCCGGAGAACTGCGCAAACTGTAGACCGGCCCGGCGCGTATGGCCAGTGGCCGCGATCTCCGCGCGTCCCGGGGCGGTCCATGGTCCCGCAGGAGCTCTCAGCGCAGCTCTTCGTGGATGAACGTTGCGACGTCCAGCACGTGCTGCTCGTCGAGGAGATCGGGATAGAGCTTCGGCATCGGGGGTTTCGGGTCCTTGATGTACGCGATCGTCGAGGCGAGATCCTGACGCGCGCCGAGACCGCCGAGCCGGCGATCCGCAATCATGTTGCCGTCGGGTCCGTGGCAGGCGATGCACACCTGCTCGTAGAGCCTGCGGCCGTTGGCGGGATTCGCCTTGCCCGCAGTCCCACCCGTCGCTGGCGCATTCGCCGCCGCGCCGGACGAGGAGCTTCCGGCGGCTCGACGCTCCGGGTTGAGCGTCATGATCACGACGCTCGGAAGCCCGAGGTCGCCGAAGGCATTGCGCGAGATGTTGCCGGCAGCGAAAGCCACGTACTGCTTGCCCGCGACCTCATAGGTCACGACACCACCGGCCATCGCGCCGCCGACACGCACCTTGTGCACGAGCGCGCCGGTCCTGCTGTTGAAGACGAGCAGATTCCCCGCGAGATCGCCCGTGAACGTGACGCCGCCCGCGGTCGGCGTGACACCCGCGACGACCGGCTTCTCGGCGTGATAGCGCCAGCGGACTTCGCCGGTCACGCTGTCGATGGCCGTGACCCATCCGGTAGCCGGTCCATCAGGCTCAACCGTTCCCCCGAAACTCGCCTCCGACGGCGCGTACTTCGACTCGCCGGACTTCACGATGAAGCAGATGTCCACCGCTCCCGTGATGAGCGAACCCGTGAGGAGGTCCAGCGCGGGACCGTTCCACTCGACGCCTCCGGCGAAGCCGGGGCAGATGCGCACGCCTTCCGGAGTCGGTCCGGCAGGGGCATTCTCGATGCGGGTCACCGGTGTACGGAACACGACCTTTCGCGTGTCGCGGTCCACCGCGGTCACGTAGCCGTCCTTGCCGGCGAAGACGAGATAGTCGCGGACGTCCGCGGTTCGGTAGAGCACCGGCGGTGCCGCGAGGTCGAAATCCTGCCAGTCCGCCGGCACGCTCTGGTGCCACCACTTGAGCGCGCCGGTACGTGCATCGAGCACGACGACCGAGTTCGTGAAGAGATTCGTGCCCGGGCGGTACGCGCGGTCGAGATCCGGCCAGGGATTCCCTACCGGGACGAAGAGCTCGCCCGTCGTCACGTCGAGCGTCATCGCACCCCACACGCCACCTCCGCCGGTCTTCGCGGACTCGGGACGCAGCCACGTTTCGGCGCCCGGCTCGTCTCCCATCGGAATGGTGTTGAAGCGCCACAGCTCGCGTCCCGTCTGAGCGTCGTACGCCATGACGCGTCCGCGGATGCCGTGCTCGCTGCCCGCGATGCCCATGAACACCATGCCCTGCCAGGCGAGCGGCGCCGCCCCGGCCGACTCGCCGAGCCTCGGCGAGCCTATGACGTTCTTCCAGAGGAGCCTGCCCGTCGCCGCATCGAGCGCGATGAGCCGCGCATCGCCCGTGCCGCGGAACACGCGTCCGTCGAGCACGGCGAGCCCTCGGCTCGACGGCGAAACGATCTCCTCGTCCGGCACGTAGGTGTGCTTCCAGCGGATGGCGCACGTCGTCGCATCGAGCGCGACCGTCTCGCGTCCCGTGTTGGTGTAGATGACGCCGTCGACGACGATCAGCCCCGCGTGGAACGAGGTCGGCCCGTCGATCTGGACCCGGCAGACCTCGCCGAGCTGCGAGGCATTCTCGGGCGTGATCTCCTTGAGCGGCGAGTAACGCACGCCGTCGAGCCGGTTGTTGTAGGCAGGCCATTGGGCACCAGGCAGAGACGCCTGCGCGATTGCGATGGACGCCGTCAGTGAGCCGCAGGCGAGGAGCCCTGCGGTGATGAGCTTCACTATGCGCATGGTGTGGTGCACTTCTTCGCCGATCAGCCCGCCGGATAGATCAGCGAAGCGATCTTCCACTCGCCCGCCGACTTGACGTACCTCGCCTCGAGACGGCCGCTCTCCCAGCGGCAGTCGGCCAATTGACCCTGAAGGCGCGCCATCTGCGCCGCCGTGCAGTCGTCCTGCAACGGGACGCCGAGCTGCACGTCGACGTGCAGGATCGCAGTCGCCTGCGTGCAGTCGTCCGCGATCGTCACCGCATCCTCACTCTGGCGCGCGTTCGGCCTGTAGGCACAGTGGAGCACGGCGGCTGTCTGCTCCCGATACTGCTCCGCGAACAGCCGGCGGATCCCCGCCTTACCGGTCGCGCTCACGCCGCTCAGGTTCACCATCGCCCCTTCGTCGAAGAGCTCGGCAAGCGCGTCGTAGGAGCGGCTCTCGATCTGCGCCGCGAACGCAAGGTGAACGCCGCGGATCGCCTCGCGCTCCTTTGCGTGATCCAGCTCGCGCCGCAGGCGCATCAGCTCCTCTTCCCCGCTCCGGGTCCCGGCGGCAACCGCAGAGGAAACACCGACGGCCGAGGCGACACCTGCACCGAGAATCGCACCGCCCTTCGCGAAGAATTCGCGCCGCGTGCTCCTTGCCCTCATTCCGCTCATGTGCAGCTCCTCAGACCTTCAGGCCCAGGTACTTCCTGATCTCGAACCTGCCGGCATGGCGGGCGCGAGCCCCGATCACGCTGAGAGACAATCCCCGGCTGCCGACGTGATAACCGAAGCCGGCGTCGTGCATCGTGCGCTGATTGAAGCAGATGACGCCGAGCGTGCCGTTGCAGGCTTCCTCGATCCACGACATGAGATACACGCCGTCGCGCAGCTTCGCGTACCAGCCGGGCGAACTCCACTGCATGCCGCCAGACCCGTCGGGCTGGAAGATGATCCACGAATAGGCGGAAGGCGTGGCGTAGAAGTGCATGGACGTGAGCCCGGGATTGCCGGGCTGGTAGTTCCACGTGACGCACTCGCCCACCATCTCGTCCGTCCAGCCGTGGCGCAGATAGGTCGGAGGCGTCGGCGCGCCTTCCATCTCGAGCACGCCGAAGTAGTACTTCACGGTCGTTTCGTTGTTGCGGAACGGCGAGCCGGTCGTGCCCTTCACGAGGGTGGCGAGCCCGTTCTTCATGTCGAAAGCCACCATCGCGCAGGAGCGCGGGAACTCCGCGTCCAGGAGGTGCGCGAAGAAGTACAGCCGGTCGTCGGGCTCGTACATCTCGTACCACGCCTCGCGCCAGTGGCTGTCGCCTTCGTAGCGCCACCTGAGCTTCCTCGCGTCGACGAACTCGTACTCGATCACGGGTCCGCCGTCGTCCATCCGGACCGTGAGCTTCCTGCCCGCGAAGTGCGTGACGAGCTCGCTCTTGTAGCCGCCCATGCCCTGGGCACCGCTGCCCTTGCCGTCGCCGAAGGCATGGGCCTTGTTGAGCACCGCGTCCCTCACCTGCTCGTCGGTCATCACTTCGAAGGTCTCGAGCGGGCGGTACACACGGCGCGGACCGCGGGTCTCGCCGTTGTTGCCGAACACTTCGAACGTCGCGATCTGTCCGGTGATCTCACCCCGGCCGGTGTACATGGAGTACTCGAGCTCGTCCTTCTCGTTGAGCCCGAGACGCACGCCCCGCTCCGTCATGTCGAAGAGATCGATCACCTGCAGGGTGAAGATCCCCGAGAACTCGCACTCGATGCGCGAGTAGATGAACTGGTGGTCGTTGACCATGATGTAGTCGGAAGGCGCGCAGACCGTGAGCTCGCCTCCGAAACGCGTGAGCTCGATGAAGTTCGAGTAGATGATGGACAGATAGAACTCGAGGATCTCGATGTCGTCGTCCTGCTTCCAGTAGATGCCCTTGCCCTCGAGCCGGTTGGTGTAGGTGTGACGTGCGGTCGGCGCAGGTCCCCCGCGGTCCACGTAGCCGAACCAGATCCTGCGCTGCGCTTCGCGATTGCGGCGACCGTTCCTGAACTGCGGCTCCCGCCCCGCCTCCCGCGCCGCGGCGATCTCCTGCGGGGCATAGCCGCTGAAGTACACCTCGAACACCGTGGCGAGGCCGGTGTGCTGATCGACGATGAGCTTGTATCCGCGCTGCGTGCCGGGAATCATGTGCGAGACCAGCACCAGGCTCCGGTCCTCGAGCGCGCCGTATCCCGCGCGGATCGGCCTGCCGCCGTTCTCGGCGAGCTCGAGCTCCCGGGCATTGCGGAAGCGGTACTCGAGCACGGGACCGCCGTCGGTCACGATCCTGAGCTGCCTGCCCGCCAGCACGTTCGACAATGCGGATCTGCTGACCGGCCCGCTCGCGGTGGGGCGCAGCGCTTCGCTCATCTGCGCTTCCGTCAGATCCGTATAGGGAATCCGATGCATCTGCAGGCGCTGGTACTTACGCATCGACACGGCAGTCTCCTCTGCAGAACCGGGGACGCGGACCGCCGCGGATTGTAGTCGATCCGTTCCGCGCCATGCCTTCCACCTGCGGGAGCGGCGTGGAGGCTGAAGTGAACGGCGATGACGGAGTCGCGGGAGCGAAGGGATCGGTTGCGTTCGCAACCGGCGGAGAGCGCGAGACGCCCGTCAGTCAGTCTTGCCTTCGGCGACTGCCATCCGCGGCAACGATGCGCGGACCCGCGGCGGTGGCTCGCCCAACGCGATGCTCAGGGCCAGCGCGCACGCTTCGACGAGAACTTCACGCAGATCCGCCTCGCGGAGGCGCAGCTCCACCGTGCCCTCTCCGTACCGGGAGAACGTGGAGCGACTGACTGCCGTGCCGATCTCGCGGGCGAGTTCCTCGATCGCCAACGACATCTGTCGTCAGAGGGATTTGAGGGCGGCAATCACGCGTTCGCGGCTCAGCCTCGTAACCGCAGGAGCGGCAGCGGCCAGCATTCGATAATCACCCTGGGACGCCGCGGCTTCGAAGGTCCGCACGAACTGCGCGCACCACTGCGCGTCGGCACGTGCCGATGCTGCCTGCCCTGCGGCGGCAAGCCGCGTGCTCTCCTCCGCCAGCAGGCCCGTCACCGCCAGATGAGCCCGCCGCAGATGCTCGCTCGCCTGCTGCACCTTCCGCAGCGTGCCCTCCCGCGCGGTGACGTCCTCGACGCTCCACTCCTGCGGCCGGATCGCCGGCGGCTCCGGCGTTGCCGGCACTCTGTTGAACCGGCCGGTAGGGAACCGCCGCCCCTCGCCTCTGATCGCGAGGGTATCGCGAATGGCAGGCCAGGCGGACTCAGCCGCTTCGAACCGGAGCTCTCCGTCCGCGCCGCGCGTCGCACGCACGCCGACGGGCGCGAGTGCACGGTCGAAACGCTTCACGAGCTCGTCGTCCGACAGATGCGGCTCGACGAGGACGGACGACACTTCCGTGCGGCCGCGCGCCTCCACGGCGAGACTCAGAAGCTCCTGCGGCCCCGAGCGCAGCGTCGCGAAGTCGAGGCCCCGCACGGTGAATCCGAGTCGAGGGACTCCATCGCGCACGAGCTCGAGTTGTCGGCCGAGCAGTCCGCCGGACGCCCGCGACCTGGTGCTCCAGAGCTCCGCAAACTGACGGATCCGCTCGTCGAGCGGCTCACCGTCCTTCCGCGCACCCGTGCCGGCGCGTGCGGCATCGGCCGAGCGCTGCGTGAGCGCGGTCTCGATGTCCCGCAATTGCTTGCGTGCCGTGACGAGGAACTGGAGCGCCTGCTGGGCGGCAGCCACGCGCCGGTTGTACTGCGGGTCGACCGTCCGCAGCCCGCGGTGGGGAACCGCGGCGGAGCGAACGGCTTCCTGCGTGGCCGGCCGATGCTGCGCGGCGTCGACCGCGCGCGGCGCCGCAGCGGACCCGGTGCCACTCTGACGTGCGACGGGACGGCTCGTTTCGAGCGCGACAGCCTGCATGACTCGACGACCGATGAAGGGTGACGGCTCAGATCACCTCGAACAGCGAGAGCCTGCTGACGGCGCCATAGGCCTTCTGCGTGGCCTGCACGGCTGTCATGTAGCCGTTGAGCTTCACCGCCGCATCGGCATAGTCGAGCTGCCCGATGGTGAGCGCAGCCTGCCGGTTGGACAGGCTGACGTTGGCGTGGTTGGCATCGAGCGTCTCGAGAATGTTCTGCGCACCGCCGATCCCCGCGATGCGCGCGCTGACGCTCGCGATTGCGGCATCGAGCCCATCCAGCGCCGCCGTCACTGCAGCACGCACCGCCGGATCGTTCACGTTCACGCCCGGAGCGCTCAGGCTCTCCCGCGCGGCGTCGAGCTGGTTGAGCAGCGCGGCGATCTCGGGCAGCGGCACGTTCGCCGCCTGCGTGACACCGTCCGAGACGACGACGAGCTGCGCCTCCTCGTTGCCCGTGAACGTGTAGCGCGCCCCGACGGGAGCGGTCGGATCGTAGCTCACTGCCGGTGTGTCGGTGGCCGTCCCGGAGAACACATAGCGGCCTTCCGCGTTCCGACTGTTCGCGGTGTAGAACAGGCTGTCCATGATCGGCTGCATCGACGCCGCCATCGCCGCGACGTCCTCCGACGTATTGCTGCCGTTGGCCGCCCAGGTGAGCAGATCGCGCACGCTCAGCATGTCGGCGGTGATGCTGGTGAGGAAAGCCTCGCTCTCGGCGAGGCGGTTGCGCAGGGTCGCGATGTTGTCGCGGTACTGATCGAGCGTGGCTTCCTCGCGCTCCAGGCGCGCGAGGCGCACGTTCGCCACCGGATTCTCCGAGGGCAGCAGGAAGCGCTTGCCGCTCGCCATCTTCTGCAGAATGTTCTCCGCGCGCTCCGTGGCGCTCTGCAGCGCGGTATTCATCGTCGCGTGGAACTGTGTGCTCGCGATGCGCATGGCAGCTTCCTCATCCGAGCACGGCGAGCGTGCTCTCCAGGAGCTCGTTCGCCACGGCGATCACCTTCATGTTCGCCTGGTACATCTGCTGGTACTGCACGAGGTTGATGGCCTCCTCGTCGAGATTGACGCCGCTCGTGGATTTCCAGCTTTCCTCCGCCTGATTGCGCACGATCTCCGCCGTTTCGAGGGCCGCCTGGTTCTGCTGGCTCTGCATGCCGAGCCGGGCGACGAGCTGCGTGACCGCATCCGACAGCGTCACCGGGCCGAGCAGCGTCAGATTCACGGGCTGGCTTCTCAGCGCGATGAGCTCGAGCAGGTTGCCGCTGTCGCCCGGAGCATCCGGATCGGACGAGAATGCCAGGTCCTGCGGAACGATGCCCTGGCGCACACCGAGCGTTCCCCCCATTGCGCCGGTCGCGTCGAACTCGAACAGCGGCTGCCCGGGGTTCCCGTCCGGCGTGTATCCCGCGACCAGCACGTCGTTGACGCCGTCGGTCAGCCACTGCGCCAGCTCCGTGCGCGCCTGCATCATGGGCCGGATCACTTCATACTCGAGGTCGTAGAGACCGCCCAGCTGCCCGCCGAGGCCTGTGCCGGTGAGCGTGAACGTCTCACGGGCGAAGCTCACGGTGAGGAGCTGCGAACCGTCCGGCTGGGGCTGGACGCTCATCGTGGCGGCCACCGAGCCGATCACGAGCGGCTGTCCGTCCCGCAGCGAGACACTGCGCGAGCCGTCGGCCTGGTCGACGACCTGAAGCGCCACGAGGTCCGAGAGCTCGTCGATCTTGCGGTCGCGCGCATCGATCAGCCCGGAAGCGTTGATGCCCGTGCCCCGCGCGTCCACGATCTGCCGATTGAGCAGTGCGATCTCGGCGGCGAGCGTGCTCACCTGCTCGGTGATGGCGGCGCGCTGCTGCATCACTGCCGCGCGCTGATTGAGAAGCAGCTGTCCGAGACTGTTGACCTCCTGCGCCAGCGCCTGTGCGGAAGTGATGACCTGCTGACGCAGCGGGTTCGAAACCGGGTCCACGCTGGCGGCATTGAGAGCGGCGAAGAACGCGTCGAGCCCGCTGTTGATGCCGGACCCGTCGATGCTCATCACCTGCTCGAGCTGCGTCAGATAGGGCTGGACGGCCGAACGCTGGCCGAGCTCGGATGCCGCGCTCCACATCTGCTGAAGCTTGTAGCCGTCGCTGAACCGCAGCAGCGACGCGACGGAAACGCCCGCCCCTGCGGTGATGAGCCCGGACTGCCGTGGCTGCACGGACGCGAAGAGCACGCCCTGACGCGTATAACCAGGCGTCATCACGTTCGCGACGTTCTGGCTGGTTGCCGAAAGGGCGACCTGGGCCGCCAGTACGCCACTCAAGCCGTTGTGGACGATGCTCATGACCTGGACGGGATCGAAGATGCCTGCGGGCTTCCGGTCTGTCTGTCAGAAGCGACCGGACGCGCCGGATCCTTAAGCCCGGCGTGCGGTTCGGCCGCCGGCAGGAGCTGGCGCAGCAGAAGGTCGGCGATGCCGAACGCCCTCCGGCTCGCGAGCGCATCGCCGAGAAGCATATCGGCCATGTCCAGCATGTCCTGGCTGGAGCTGCGGCCGTAGAGACTGTTCTCTCCCGCGATCGCCCGGGTGGTGCTGCGCATCTGCCTGAGCAGCATGCCGATGAAATACCCTTCGAACTTCTCGGCAGCCGCCTGGGCCTGCGCGCGGTACTCCGGTGAAACGACGGCAGGGTCTGCCGCCGGGCGGATCGCGGGCTCCGCCTGTCCATCGGCTCGAACGACTCCTCCGTGACCGGGCATCGTGACGGGCGTGCTCATGTCATGTCCTCAGATGACGACCAGCTCGCCGTCGATCGCACCTGCCTGATCGAGCGCCTGGAGGATCGCCATGATGTCGTCGGGCGTCGCTCCGGTGCTGTTGATCGTGTCGATGATCGCCTGGAGGCTGACGCCGGCCGGCCACAGGAACATGTTTCCGCCGTCCTGCTCCACCGCGACTTCCGACCGCGGAACGACCACGGTCTCGCCGCGACCGAACGGAGCCGGCTGACTCACGACCGGTGTCTCCGTGATCGTCACCTTCAGGGCGCCGTGCGCTACCGCGGCCGGGCGCACGCGCACGCCTTCCCCGATCACGACGGTTCCCGTGCGCGAGTTGAACACGACGCGCGGTGGTGCGTTGCCGACCTCGACGTCGATGGCCTCGAGCTCCGCCACGAAGGCTACCCGCGCGGTCGGGTCAGCCGGTGCCGCTACCTCCACGGTCGTCGCATCGCGCGTGGAAGCCACGGGGCCGAATCGCGAATTGATCGCGCGCACGATGCTGGTCGCGGTTCTGAAGCTCGGCTCCTTCAGGCTCAGTACCACACTGGGCCGCTCGGCGAAGTCGCTGGGGATCTCGCGCTCGATCGTCGCCCCGTTCGGAATGCGGCCCACCGTGGGCGAATTGATCGTGACGCTCGATCCGCTCGCGCCGCGGGCCGCGACACCGCCGACGACGAGATTGCCCTGCGCGAGCGCGTAGACTTCGCCATCCGCTCCGTAGAGAGGCGTCAGCAGCAGCGTGCCGCCGCGCAGGCTGCGCGCATCGCCCAGCGACGACACCGTCACGTCGATGGTCTGGCCCTTGCGGTAACCCGGAGGGAACACCGCGCTGACCATCACCGTCGCCACGTTCCGGAGCCTGGGATTGATGCGCTCGGGCACCTTTACGCCGAACTGCTTGAGCATGTTGGCGACGGACTGACCCGCGAACTGCACCTGAGTGCCGTCACCCGTACCGGGCAGGCCCACCACGAGCCCGTAGCCGACGAGCTGGTTCTCACGGATGCCTTCGACGTTCACGAGCCGGCCGAGCGGCTTCACGCTGGCCGTTCCGCTCTGCGCGGGCTGCTGAGCACCCGCCGGAGCGGCTGCGAGCGCGATCGCGGCCAGCATTCCGAAAACGAAGCTGCGCATGCTCAGGCTCCCTCCCCTCCTAGAGAGGCATCCACGGCGAGTTGAAGAATCGCGCCAGCCACCCCGCCCGGTTCGCATCGTGCAGCGACCCGCGACCCGAGTACACGATGCGCGCGTTGGCGACGCGCTGCGAAGAGACGCGGTTGTCCGTGTCGATGTCCTCCGGACGCACATAACCGACCAGTCGGATGATCTCCTCGCCCTGGTTGAGATAAAGGCTCTTCTCACCGCTCACGCGCAGTAACCCGTTCGGCAGCACCTCCTGCACGATCACCGTGATGGCGCCCTGCAGGGCGTTCTGCTGCGTGCTCGTCGCGTTGCCGGAGAACTGGCGCTGCGCGCCTGCGCTGAAATCCGAGTCGACGGTCCGCCCGCCGACGACGGCCGGTGCGAGCTCGATGCTGCTCTGCTTGCCGAACTTCGTATCCGCGCGCTTCGTGGCCTGCGTGGTCTCCTGGAGGATCACGGTGAGCACGTCGCCGGCGCGGAAAGCCCGGCTGTCCGAGACCAGAGTCCAGGGCCGCTCGGGCGCAAAAAGGCCGCCCGAGCTGCCGCCGTGCGCGGTGACGATCGGTGGCAGGGGCGGTGCCTCCGATGCCGGCTGCTGCTTCGGCAGCACGCTGCATCCGGCGAGATGCAGCAGCGCGAAGACGGCTGCCACTGCGGGCGCGGTGCGAAGGGCGGTCCAGCTCACCATCACCGATCCGATCAGCGGATGGCCTGCGCCAGGTACTGCAGCATGCTGTCCGCAGCGGAGAGCACCTTGGTGTTCATCTCGTAGGTGCGCTGGGCGGCGATCATGTCCACCATCTCCTCGACGACCTGCACGTTCGAGCCCTCGAGCGCGCCCTGCTTGAGCTTGCCGAGGCCATCCTCGCCGGGCGTTCCTTCCGTCGGCGGCCCGCTCGCCTGCGTTTCCTGATACAGGTTGTCTCCGAGCGCGAGGAGACCTGCCGGATTGACGAAATTCGCGAGTGTGATCTGACCGATCTGCGCCGGTGTCGAATCGTTCGCCAGCGTCACCGAGACCACCCCGTTCTCGCCGATCGTGATGCTCGTGGCGTTGGCCGGGATCGTGATGTCAGGCACCAGCGGTAACCCCTGCGCGTTGACCAGGCGTCCCTCGGCGTTCACCTGGAGCTGTCCGGCGCGTGTGTAGGCGATCTCGCCGCTCGGCAGCTCGACCTGCAGGAATCCCTGCCCGACGATCGCCACGTCGAGCGACTGGCCGGTGGTCTGCAGGCTTCCGGTGGTGAATACCTTCTGCGTGCCGACCACGCGCGTGCCGTTGCCGAGCTGGACACCGGACGGCACGAGCGTCTGATCGCCGCTCTGCGCGCCGGGCTGCCGCTCGACCTGGTAGAACAGGTCCTCGAACACGACCCGGTCACGCTTGAAGCCGACGGTATTGACGTTGGCCAGATTGTTCGCGATGGCCTGCAGCTTCGCATCCTGCGCCTGCACGCCGGTCTTGCTGATCCACAGTGCGGGATTCATTTCGACGTTGACTCCTGAAAATCGTTATGGCCGGCGGCGCGTGCCTACTCCCGGAGCAGCCGGTTGCCGGCTTCCGCCATGGAATCCGCGGCGCTGTAGAGCTTCATCTGCACCTCGAACTCCCGGGTCAGGTTCATGGTGGCGATCATCTCTTCGATGGCCGATACGTTGCTGCCTTCGAGGTGACCGCTGCGCACCTGCACGGTGTCGTCGGGCGGCAGCGCTTCGCCTGAACGCGCGACGATCAGGCCGTCCTCGTTTTTGGTCACTTCATCGGCAGCAGGGCGGACCAACTTGAGCCGGTCGACGGGCTGGAGCTCGGTCTCCCCCGGAGGCTGGATGGAGATCACACCGTCCGTGCCGATCTCCAGCCGGGTGAACGCCGGGAGCACGATCGGTCCGCCGTCGCCGAGCACCGGACGTCCGTTCAGCGTCAGTGTGCCGTCGGCGTCCACGCTGAACGCGCCGGAGCGCGTATAGGCTTCGCCGTCACGCCACTGCACGGTGAAGTACCCGGGCCCCACGATCGCGACGTCGAGCTCCCTGCCCGTCTCGCGCAGGGGACCCTGCCGCGAGCTCACGACTCCCGCTTCCAGCCGGCTCATGTGCCGCGCGTCGTAGCCATAGCCGCGGGTCACGGGCGTGCTGACGGCGAGCTCGAGATCGGCCCTGAACCCCGGCGTGTCGGCGTTGGCCAGGTTGTTGGCGTGCACCTGCTGAGCGCGCAGTGCGCGCTCGGCGCCGCTCATGACGGTGTAGATCAGCGCATCCATGATCGCCTCACACCGCCTGCATCAGCGTCTGCATCATTTCGTTCTGCGTGGCGATGACCTTGCTGTTGGCCTGATAGTTGCGCTGGGCGGACATCAGACCCACGAGCTGGGTGGTCAGATCGACGTTCGACTGTTCGAGCGACTGGGCCACGAGAGTTCCGGCCACACTCTCGCCCGGCGCCGAGTACAGGGGCGTGCCGGAAGCGTTCGAGCTCTTCCACGCGGTATCGCTGATCGGCACGAGAGCGTCCTCGTTCGGGAACGTCGCGAGCGCAATCGTTCCGACCCGCTGCTTCAGCCCGTTGCTGTAGACGGCCATTACTCCGCCGTCCTCCTCGATCTGCACGCCGTTCAGCGCACCCGAGGCGTAACCGTCCGCGGAGTTGACATAGGTAGCGCTGCTGCCCGCGAACTGGGTCGTACCGGTGTAATTGACCCCGATGGCGAGAGGATTGGCGCCCGCCGGCGTTCCGAGATCGAGATTGACGAGCGGCACGGAGGCTTCCCAGTCGGCCGGCGACGGATAGGGTCTCGGCGCAACGGGCACACCATTTACCGTGCGGATCTGGCCGTCGGGAGAGAACGTGATGACGGCAGAATTCGAGGGCGCGACCGCAGTTCCCGCGTACGTGACCTCCCAGAGCTCCGGCGTCGAGGTGGCCGGGTCCGCCGGGATGTAAGTGATCGTGATGCCCGGGACCGACGCCAGATAGCTCGGATCGCTTGCCGTGCGCACGGTCCACGGAGAGCCGTCGACCGAGACGCCGGTGTTCGGCAGGAGATCACCGTCGAACGCGTAGTAGACCGTCACTTCGTTCGCGCCGGACTTCACGAAGTACTGCGTGACGCTGTGCCTGGCGCCGAGCGAGTCGTAGACGACAGAGACGGCGGAGCTGTTGTACGTCAGCGGGTCGTCCTTGTTGAACGCCACGGTGCGCACGGCCCAGTCGGCGGAGAAGTTGCCGAGATACTGCAGCCGCTCGCTCGCCTGCGCGGGGATCTGGCCCATCGGCACGACGAGGTCGCCCATGGGACCCAGGCCGGCATCGTCCTCAGTTGCCGCGAAGCCCTGGATCCTGCGCCCGAACGTGTCGACGACGTAGCCGTCCCTGTCGACCGAGAAGATTCCGACGCGGGTGTAGACCTCCGCCCCCGAGGAGTCGCGAGCGACGAAGAACCCCCGCCCCTGAATTGCGGCGTCGAGGCTGCGGCCGGTGCTGATCACGTTGCCGCCGAGCTCGATGCTCTGCGTCAGGGAGGCGACCTCCGTTCCTGTCGGCTGGGTTCCCGCGTACACGGCCGCGAAGTTGGCGCGGCTCGACTTGAAACCGATCGTCGCGGAGTTCGCGATGTTGTTGCTGATGGTGTTCAGCTCGGTATTGATCGCGTTGATTGCGGAGAGCGCGATGTTGAAGCTCATCGTGGTTTCCTCGAAATTACGGATCCGATATCGCCGGCGTGCCGATCGTCAGCCAGCGGAAGCATTCGCGGGCGCGTCGAAGCCCGTGATCGCCGTGGACGGAATGCGGCCGAGATGGCTCACGTCGACCACGACTCCTTCGGCCGACAGGCGCACGCTGCGCAGCGTGCCGAGCACCTCGACGCCCGGCTCCTCGCCGTTGTCCGTCACGACACGCACTGAATAGACGCCCGCGGGCAGACCGAGCGCCTGCCGGTCGATCGTGAAAGCCACGTCTCCCGCGGAACGCGCGCCGAGCGCCAGCCGGCGCTGCACGCCTGTCTCGCTTTCGAGCACGAGCGACACGTCGGCGCTCGCGTTCGCGAGCGTGAAGCGCCCCTGCACGGGCTCGTCCTCGAGGATGACCCGCTCCGTGCGGACCGCGACCTGCGATCCGACCCGGCCGCCGAGCGCCAGCACCTGCAGCCCTTCGAGCATCGCGGCGTTCGCGCTGTTCTGGCGGATGAGCGCCTCGAGCGACTCGACCTGGCTGAGCTGCGTGAGCTGACTGATGAACTCTCCGGGATCGGCGGGCTGCAGCGGATCCTGGTTGCGGATCTGCGCCACGAGCAGCGTCGTGAAGAGCTGCGAGATCTCGCCGTTGGAACCGATTGCGTTTTTCGCCGTGCCGGCCGTTGCGGCAGCCGTGGCCTGCGTAGCCGTGGTGATCATCATTCTCAACCTTCTCCCAGCTTGAGCAGCGCCTGCTGCATCGTCTTCACCCGCTGGAGCACCTCGACGTTCGTCTCGAAAGCGCGCGCCGCCGACATCATGTCGGTCATCTCGGCCACGGGATTGACGTTCGGGTAGAAGACGATGCCGTTCTCGTCGGCGAGCGGATTGTCCGGCTCGTACACCTGACGCACCGGTTCCGTGCTCTGCACGACGTCGAGCACCTGTACGCGTGCTCCGGGCAGCGTGCCGTCCGCAAACGCTGCACGCTCGTACACGGCGGCGAACACCGGCTTGCGCGCGCGATAGACCTCCGCCTCGCTCGACGCCGCAGTGCTGGCGTTCGCCAGATTGCTGGCGATGGTGTTGAGACGCACGCTCTGCGCGTTCATCGCCGATCCGGCGATCTGAGAGATGCTCTTGAACGACATGCTCACCTCAGCCTTCGATGACCTTGGCCAGTCCACGCAGCTTCATGCCGATGAACGTGAGGCTGGTCTGGAAATCCAGGGCGTTCTGCGAGAACTCCGCCTGCTCGACGCCGAGCTCGACGGTATTGCCGTCCTGCGACGGATGGTGCGGCACGCGATAGAGGAGCTCCGGCGCACCGTCGTCGAGGGCGAGCGCGGCGTCACCGGCACCGTCGGCCAGTGCGCGCTCGAGACTGGCGGCGAAGTCGATGTCCCGCGCCTGATATCCCGGCGTGTTCACGTTGGCGAGATTCGACGCCAGAATCTTCATCCGTTCCGCGCGCAGCCGGAGCGCATCGCCGTGCATTCCGAGTACCTTGTCGAAGTTGATGGCCATGGTTCAGTCGCTCCGTAGAAAACCTTCGTTCCGTTTCGCCCCGGTGCTGGCGGCCCTCGCGTCCGGCGCCGCGGTTGCCGCCGAGCCGTTCCGCGCAGAGCTCGAAGCCCGCGTCGAGGCAGCGGCACGCGCCCACCTGCAGGCCGAGGTCGAGCGCGCCGGCCTGCGCGAGCCGTCCGTGGAGGTCGAGGTGCTGCCGCGCGACCGCAACGGCGCGCCGCGCGGCTGCCCGCAGGAAGTCGAGATCACGGCGCTCGATACGCGCTTCGCCACCCGCATGCGCTTCGCGGCCGTCTGCCCCGGCGAACAGGGCTGGCGCAGCGAGTACGTGGTGCGCGGGTCCGTCACGGCGCTGGTCGTCGTCGCGACCACGGGCGTACGCGCCGGCGAGCCGCTCGTGGAAGAACAGCTCGCGCTCGAGCGGCGCGACGTGAGCGGAGTGGCAGGTGCAGTCTCGGACATGCGCCGCGTGGTGGGTCTGGCGAGCCGCCGCGCGCTGCGCGGCGGCCAGGTGGTCAGCGAACGCTGGCTGATCCAGCCCGTGCTGGTGGAGCGCGGCGATTCGGTAACGATCGTCGCCCGCAACGCAGGCATCGAGGTCAGGGTTCCGGGAGAAGCACTCGAGAGCGGCCGCAGAGGCGAGATCGTGCGCGTGCGCAACACGGCGACCGAGCAGGTCATCCGCGCCCGCGTGGTGGAGAAAGGCACAGTCGAACCGGCCGAGCTGCCCAAGACTCACTCCTCGCCCGCCTCGGGCAGTCCGATGGCGCGGACCTGCCGTGCGAGACGCTCGAGCTTTTCCGCGTAATCCGGATCGGTCGCGTAGCCGCCGCGCGCCAGCGCACGCGCGAACGCGACGGCGTCCTCACCGACGCCTGGAAGCTCCCGATAGCGATTGCTCTCGCCGAGCAGTCGCGCGTAGTCGGCAAAGGCCGCCATGGCGTCGGGGTAGCTGCGGAAGATCTGCGGCCTGCGCACGGGGAGACCCTCCTCGTACTCCGTGGTCATCGCCCGCACGACTTCACCGCGCCAGCCGCTTCCGGCCTTGATGCCGAAGAAATTGAACGAATCGCGATCGCCGAACCCCATCGGTCTGTGCGCACCCCACCCCGATTCGAGCGCGGCGTGCGCGATCACCAGCTCGGGCGACACGCCGAGCCGCGCAGCGGCCTCACGGGCAAAGGGCGCGATCGAGGCAACGAAAGCGCGCTGCGCTTCGGGAGTCGTCCGGGAGACGCGTCCCGCCTCCGGTGGTGAGGCCGCGCCGATAGTGTTCCTCGCACCCTCGTTCCACAGCATGCGGGCACGTCGCACCGCGCCTTCCGCGCTCAGCGCCATCCCGGACGAGCGATCCGAGCCCGTCGCGATGAACTGCTCGATCTCGCGGCGCAGCTCCCGGAACAGATTCGTGAATCCACCCGCGGATGCGCCGGACGTGGCAGCGGGCAGCCGTGCGCCGCGCTCGACGGCGGGGAAGGACGCCGGTGCGAAACTCTCAGCGCGGAGCATAGGTGTGAGGCTCCCCGCCGAGGACGCGTTGCATGATCTCGTACTGCGACATCACGAGCCGGCAGTTGCGCACGTTCAGCTCCTTGCACTCGCGCACGAGACTCTCGAGCTTTGCGCGGCACGCCTCGAAAGCACCGCGGGCGGCAACCGGAAGACGCGCGGCGACTTCGCGGACACCGGCCTGCGCCTTCTCACGTCCCAGCAGCCGGCGCACGAGCTCGACACGCTCACGCCGCCGTTCCTCGAGGACTGCCGTGAGCTCGAGGATCCGCTCGCCGATCCCGGCGAGCTCCTCGCTGCGGTGATGCAGCGCCGCCTCGAACTGCTCCTCGAGCAGATCGCGCAGACGGGTGTAGTCCGCGAGATCCGCCTGCATGCGCGCGAAGAGCCGTTCGAGCGCGTGACGGTCCTTCACCGACGCACCCCGTGGTAGCGCGCGATGAGCGCGGCCAGCTTCGCCGAATCGAACGGCAGCTCGCCGCGTGCGAGGGCATCGCGCAGCTCGGCGACCCTCGCGTGATCGATCTCCGGCTGCTCGCGCAGCGCCTCGAGCGCAGGCTTGAGCACCGTCGATTGCAGAGTCGCTGCGGCGGCCGGCGCGCTCGGTCCGCTCGAAGGTTGCACCGACCCCGCAGGGGTAACCGAACGGACTTCCGAAGGTCCGGCCATTCCAGGCACGATCTTCATATCCACACCTCGTGATCTCGTACGCATGGCTGCCGCCTCACAGGCCGCTGCCCTGCAGCGAATCGCGCAGCATCGTGAGCTCCGCGCGGCTCGGCACGCTGCTCCCTGCGCCTTCGATCAGCGGCCGCGTCGCTTCAGGCATGCCGAACATCGCGCTGATCTCCTTCGCCTGCGCGCGCGTGAGAACGAGCAGCTCGATGCGCCGGTTCTCGTGCGCCGTTGTGTCGGCGGAGTTGAGCGGAGCGACATCGGCAAGGCCGACGACCTGCAGCACGCTGCTCTCGGGCATGCCGCCGATCAGCAGATGACGCCGGGCCGCGAGCGCGCGGGCGCTCGACAGTGCCCAGTTCGACATGGCGTCCGGCCCGCGATCGACGTACTGCACCGAATCGGTATGTCCGACGATCACGAGCTGGTTCTCGACGCGGCTGAACAGCGGTCCGAGGCTCTCCAGGAGTCTGCGGAAGGGCTCCGTCGGAACGGCACTGCCGCGGCGGAACATGCCGACCTTCTCCGTGTCGTGGAGCATCACCCGCAGACCGTACGGCGTGACCACCCAGCGCAGGTTCGCCGAGAGTCCCTCCTGCTCGCTCATGCGCGAGAGGATCTCGCCGAGCTCGGTGAGATCCGCCCGGGACTCGTACAGGCGACGCGACATGCGCAGCTCGCCCCCGCCCGTGAGCGGCTCGCGGGCGATCAGGCTGCCGCGCGGTCCGCCGATCGACTCGCTCATGCGGCCGCGTCCTTCGTCGATCAGGCTCCCGCCCGCCGTACGGAGCAGATCCTGCAGATGCTGCTGCTGTCGCACGGCCATCAGCCACATCACCAGGAACAGGCACAGCAGCGCCAGGGAGAAATCGGCGAACGCCACCTTCCACGCGCCGCCGTGCACCTCCTCCTTGCGGCTGCGACGCGGCCGCTTGATGACCGCCTGGCTCGTGCTGTCGGCTTTGCCAAGCACCTGCTTCTCCCGATGCTCAGGCGGCCAGCCTGTCGGTGGCGCGGCGCCGGGGAATCGAGGCCGGATCGCGCCCTTCCTTCAGGGCGTTGATCCAGGTCTCGAGCCGCGCGAAGCTCGGCTTGGCGGAGAGCTGCACGAGTCGTCGGCCGGCGTCGATCGCAAGCAGAGGCGGCTTGCCCGCGGAGTGCGTCACGAGCACCACCTTCACCGCCTCGAGGGCCTGCATCTCCTCGTCCACGAGCTGGCGCATGCGGTTGCTGATCGGGTCCAGCACGCCGTAGCAGAAGAGCACTCCGAGGAACGTGCCCACCATGGCAGTCGCGACCAGCGCGGCGATCTCGGCCGCATCCGCTCCCTCGGAGAGCGTGCGCATCGCGATGACGATGCCGAGCACCGCCGCGAGAATGCCGAAGCCCGGCATCGCCTCACCGATGCGCGCGAGCGACTTCGACGGACGCAGCAGCTCCTCGTGGATCGCCTCGATCTCCTGCTCGAGCACGCCCTCGAGCTCGTGAGCGCTGATCTTGCCCATCGCCATCAGACGGAAGTTGTCGACGATGAAGTGCAGCAGCTTCGGCTCGTTGAGGATCAGCGGATAGCGCTTGAAGACCGGGCTCTCGTGCGGCGCTTCGACGTGCGCGTCGAGCGCCTTCAGCCCCCCGGACGCGGTCTGCAGGAGCTCGTACATCAGCAGCAGGAGCTGGCGCTGGAACTCCTCGTCCCTGCGCTCACGGCGCATCACGGCGCGAAGCTGCAGCCGCATCTCGCGCAGCACGTGACGGGGATTCCCCAGCACGATCGCACCGATGCCCGCGCCCACGATGATCATGAGCTCGACCGGCTGCCAGATGACCTCGAAACGGCCGCCGTGGAGCGCGAAGCCTCCGAACACGCAGATGAGCACGGTGGCGATGCCGATGATGGACTGCATGACTCGTCTCTCCGGTTCCTCTCGCGCTCCGCCTACTGCAGGAGCCTCCGCAGCTTGCCGAGCGCGGCCTTGTTGATCTGGCACACGCGCGCCTCGCTCAGATCCAGCACCGCGGCGATCTCCTTCAGGCTCAGGTCGAACTCGTAATAGAGCTGCACGACACGGCGCTCGCGCTCGCTGAGCTGCTCGAGCGCCTGCGCGATGCTGCGCTCGACGACGAGCCGGGCCTCGGGAGACCCGCCGTCGGCGGACTCGGGCGACTCGCATTCCTGCAGCAGCTCGTCCAGGCTGGCGAACTGCTCCGCGCACTCGGCCAGCTCGTACTCGCGGTACGTTTCCGCATCGATTCCGAGCATCTGCTGCACCTCCGCCTGAGTCGGCTCCCGCCCGAGGGTGCGCACGAGCTCGCGCACCGCGTCCCGGATGCGATGGCTCTCCCGGCGCAGTGCCCGCGGGCGCCAGTCCTGACGCCGCAGCTCGTCGAGAATGGCGCCGCGCACCCGGGCGGCCGCATAGCCGGGGAAACGCTCGTCGGGTGTGCCGTAGCGGCGCAGGGCGTCGAGCAGCCCGAGAAGCCCGATCTGATACATGTCCTCCCGGTCGAGCGCGGCACCCACGAGCGAGCCGAGCTGATTCACCACGCGCTTGACGAGCGGCGCATGGGCAAGCAGCAATCGCTGCTCTTCCGTCGCGTCGTACTCGGAGTACGGCGCGTAATCCGCCGTTGCGTGTGCTGCGCGCATCGTCACTCGATGATGAGCTTGGAGATCATGGCCTCGGTGAAGGGCTTGCCGGCCCGATCGCTCGCGTAGGCCTGTGTGAAGGCCGCATTGATCACGCCTGCCAGCTCTTCGAGCGTCATCTGCCGGACGCGCTCGAGCGTGTAGTTCGAGAGCGCGCTCACCACAACGCTGCGCAGCAGTGGAAGCTGCTCCCGCGTGACCCTCTCCGTCTCCTGCGGCGTCTTGAAGACGAGATCCACCGCCAGGAAGTGCGAGACCGGCTCGCCCTCCGCTCCGCGCAGCATCACGATGATCTTGTCCAGACTGACGTAGCGGTATGCACGCACGTCGGCTTCAGCGGGCGTGCGGTGCCCGTCCGGAAGACGCGCGTGCACGAGGTACCAGGTCGCGGCGCTCCCCGCCGCTGCACAGGCGATGCCGGCAACGATCGCCGTCCTGAGCGATATCGCTCCGCTCATTCTTCGTCACTCCTCGTCTGGCAGAAGCGAGAAGTACTCGCTTCGCTCACCGTCGTGCGCCACGTCGAGGGCACGCCCCGGCTCGTCGGACCACGCTGCCGTCTGGCGCTGGCGCTGCCGGCCTTCGCCCTCGCGTGACGCGTCGTACACGAACACAGAAACCTCGCCGCTCTGTCGCTGCGCCAGTTCCTGTCGCAGGGAATCGCCGATCGCGTGGAGCTGCCGTGCCACCTCGGCATGGCTGGCGCGCAGGTGCACCTGAAGACTTCCCGATTCGTGGCGGATGTCGATGTCGATGGTGCCCATGTGCGGCGGATCGAGACGGATGGTCGCCTGCTCGGCACGCCGCGTGACGTGCACATGCAGCCGCTCGCCGAGCGCACGGATGAGCCTCCGTTCGGCGGCGCCGTGTGTCGCCGCCTCCGAAGGCATGGATCCCGCGAGGTCTTTCGCTCCATCCGGATTCGCGACGGAAAGCGATCCCGTCATTCGTCCCTGCACCGCGAGCGCGGTTTGCAGGCCTGCCGCCGAGCCATCCCGGATGCGCGTTGCCGATTCCGCCGCGGTGCCGAAGGCGTCGGTCGACGGCACAGTGGCGACGGACGTCGACACGTCGGAGCGCTCCGCCGCAGCGACGCGCGCCGGCGCGACCGCCGGATGCGATCCGACCTCGGCACGAAGCCCGCGCAAGTCGATGTTCCCCGCGGCTCGTCCGGTTGCAGCGGGCATCACCGACGGCGCGCCTCGCCGAGCTGTCGCGTGCGTCATCGAAACGACCGTGGCGCGATGCATCGGCTGCGCGACCTCACCCGTCATCGGCGGCCGCACTACGGGCGGAAGATCGCCGCCCGGAAGCTCACTGCCCTGCGCGAACGAGTGAGAAGGCGTCGACTCGTGCGCCGGATCCGGTTCGTGCCGCGGCGTGGACGTGTGAAGGGGCTCCGGCTCGTACGGCGGTACGGTCACGTGAGGCAGTCCGGATTCGTGCCGCGCCACGTCGACAAGCGGCGCCGACTCGTGCGTCAGCGCAGCCTCATGCGGCGACTCGAGGTCCCGCGCGGGTTGCGCGTTCTGTGCCAGGAGCTGCCGACGCAGGGCATCTGCGAAGCGTTCCGAAGCCGCACAGCGGCTCGCGACCGGAACGTCCGCCTGAGCCGAGAGGGAGTCGGGCGGCGGCACGCGAACGGAAATCTCCAGTACTCCAGTCATCGATCCTCGTCTCACCCTTCGCTGCTCATCGCGTAGGCCAGACAGCCGTCGCGTCTGTCGCGCGCTTCGGCAAGCGCCCTGCCGATGCGCGCGAGCTCGCGCGCGCACTCTTCGCGCGCCTGCTCGTGCGCCCGTCGCGCGCGTTCGAGTGCCGCACGCTCGGCGGCGCTCGGCGAACCGCGGACGGACAGGCTCGACATCAACGTCGCCAGCTCACGGTCGGCACGATCCACCGCCCGCCAGTCGCGCGCGGAGGCGGCCCGCTCGAGCCTGCGCGCCAGAGCGATCAGCGCCTTCGATCTATCCATGACGCTCCTGCAGCGCCTGCCACGCGTTGCGCAGCGTGGTCATCAGGCCGACGACTTCGTCGACCATCGTCGGGTCGAGCTTGATGCCCGCCTGGCAGAGGCGGTGTGCGCAGTACTCGTAGAGCCGGGCGAGATTGCCGACGAGCTCACTGCCCGACTCGGTGTCGAGAGCGCTCGACAACCCGTTCAGCATGTCGATGCAGCGATCCAGACTGCGCGCCTTCGCCTCGTAACGCCGGGCCACGATGTGCGCGCGGGCCCGCGCGAGCTCCTCGAGCAGGCCGTCAGTGAGTATCAGCACGAGCTGCACCGGCGAGGCCTGCGCGGTGCGCGCCTGCACGTCGACGGTGTGATAGCTGCGGTACGCTTCGTAGCTCAATCTCGCCTCTCTTGACCGATGACTGTTACGGGAGACCTCAGCCGCTCAGCACCTGACCGAAGAGACCCGAGGTCTCGCTCATCCGGGACTGGAGCGCCTGCAGCTCGGTGAACTGCGCCAGATAGCGCCGGTAATAGCTGTCGAACTGCGCGTCGATCCGCGCCTGGCGCTCCGCCAGATTCTTCTGAATGCTCTGCACGCTCGCCTTGCGGGCGGCGATGAGACCTGAACCGCTCTTGAGCCACGCGTCGAGGTACTCGTCGAGCGCTCCGAGCACGCCGCTGCGGCTGGCGGTGCGCGCACTCCCGAACACGGTCTGCAGCGCGTCCGGATCGGACTCGAGGCGCGCCTCGAGACGGTCGCGATCGAGCGTGAGCCTGCCCGTGCGGTCGGCCTTGATGCCGAGGTCGACCAGGCTGAGTCCGCCGAACTCCTGCCTGATGATCTGATTGAGGCGGCTGCGCAGCGTGCGGACACCTGCATCCGTTGCCAGTGCCGCCGATGGCGTTCCCTCTTCCGCGTTGCCGACGCGCGTGAGCTCGTCGAGCACGCCCATCAGGGTATTGAACGCGTCCACGAACTTCTGGACGTTCGCCGCCGTGCCGGCCGCATCGGATGCAACGGTGAGCGTGAGCGGCGGCTCGTCGGCCGTCATCGCGCGCGTGAACGTCACGCTCACTCCTTCGATGCCCGTGAAGGTGTTGGATGCCTGCTGCACCCGGATCCCGCCCTGGCCGCCGAGCCAGATGACGGCATCCTGCGCGGCGACGAGCTCGCGTCCGCCTTCGAATGCGCTCCGCAGCGCTCCGGACGGCAGCCCGCTCACGTCCAGACTGATCTCGCTCGCGGCACCGGTATCGCGCGCCGACAGCAGCAGGTGACTCTGCCCGCCGACCGTGACGATCGACGCGACGATCCGACCTGCGTTGTCCTCGGCCAGGTTGATGGCGCGGGCGATCTCGGCCTGCGAGAGTGAGCCGTCACCGTCCGCATCGGCGGCGAGCAGATTGACGTTGATCGCGGTGCCGTCGGCGAGCTGCACGACGAGCGGCCCGCCCGACGCGACGGGGACGGAGGGCAGATCCTCGAACACGATCTGATGGGCCGTGGCGAGCTGCTCGACGTAGAACGAGTAGGTGCCCGCTTTCGCCGCCGAGCCCGTCGTCGAGGTGGCGACATCGGACGCACTGAATGTCGTCGAGAAGCGCCGCAGACCCTCGCTGCCCGAAAGTCCGGAGAGCGCCGTCTCGAAGCTGCCGAGTGCCGACTTGAGCCTGTCGAGCGCACGCGATGTGCTCTCGGCCTGCTGCGTCCGCAGCTCGACCTGCTTGCGCGCGGCTTCCACCTGCGCGGTTGCGACCTGGTAGGCGAGCATGACGGGATCGATCTCAGCCATGGCGAGCCCCTCGTTTATGTCGAATGACGGTCATCTCCGATCGCACGGAATCCTTCCCGGTACAAAGCGACCGTTTTCTCGCCAGACTGAAATGAAGCCCGACCATCGATTCACCCGCGTCCACGGATCCAGATCTGGGAGGCCATCTCGTCCTGCGCCTTGCGCTCACGGGTTTGCCGGGCACGACGCATCCGCTCGGCGCGCCGTTCGAGGGCGAGGCGCAGCGCCTCGCGACGGCGGATGGCATTGCCGAGCGCACGTCGTGCGACGGCCAGATCTGCCTCGTGCAGCGTCAGATCCAGACGATGGAGGTCGGCGAGCCGCATCACGTTCTGCCTGTAGTCGCCGCGGTTGCGGGAAACCGCCGGCGAGACCAGCCCGTCGGACCCAGCGACCCGCGCGCTCGGTCCGGTGCTCGCGGAGAGCTCCTGCAGTCGCGCGAGATTCGCGCGATACCGCGCGCTCACGCGCTCCCGCGCGGCGACGTCGGCGCCGAGACGCTCCACTTCGCGTTCGCGAAGGTCGAGGAGGCGATCGAGGCCCGAGGGCGAACGCGCCCGCTTCATGCCATCAGCTCCTCGAGCCGCGCGACGGTCTCCGCAAGCGGTGCGGCCTCGCGCGTGCCCTGGTGGAGAAACGCCTCGATGCGCGGATAGAGCTCGACCGCGCGGTCGGTTTCGGGATCGGACCCCTGCACATAGGCACCGAGCGGCAGCAGCTCTCTCACCTGTTCATAGCGCGCGACGAGTGCAGTCAGTCGGCGCGCGGCCCGCTGATGCTCCGGCGTCGTCACCAGCGCCATGCAGCGGCTGATCGATTTCAGGATGTCGATCGCGGGGTAGTGCCCCCGCTCGGCGAGCTCGCGCGTCAGCACGATGTGACCGTCGAGAATCGCGCGGGCGGTGTCGACCACCGGATCCTGCTGGTCGTCGCCTTCGGCGAGCACCGTGTAGATCGCACTCATGCTGCCGCGCTCGTTCTCGCCGTTTCCGGCGGTCTCGATGAGCTGCGGCATCAGCGTGAACACCGACGGCGGGTAGCCGCGCGTGGCGGGCGGCTCACCGAGCGCGAGCGCAACCTCCCGCCGCGCCATCGCATACCGGGTGAGCGAGTCGACCAGCAGCAGCACGTCGAGACCCTGATCGCGGAAGTACACCGCGATCGAGTGGCAGAGCTCCGTGGCGCGCAGTCGCATGAGGGGCGACTCGTCCGCCGGGGCGACCACGACCACCGCCCGCTTCAATCCCTCCTCGCCCAGCGAGAGATCGACGAACTCCCGCACTTCGCGGCCGCGCTCACCGATCAGACCGACGACGATGACATCGGCCCGCGTGTTGCGCGTGATCAGGCCGAGCAGCACGCTCTTGCCGACGCCGCTGCCCGCCATCAGCCCGACGCGCTGACCCTTGCCGAGCGTGAGCACGCCGTTGATCGCGCGTACGCCGACGTCGAGCGGCTCGCGCACCGGCTTCTTGCGCAGGGGATTGACACGCGGCGGCTGCGGCTCGAGCACGTGTTCCCCGTCCAGCCTGCCGCGACCGTCAACCGGCTCGCCGAGACCGTTCACGATGCGCCCGAGCCAGGACGGTCCGATGCGCAGCTCCTCGTGCTCGAGCTGAGGCAGCACGCGCGCACCGGTGGCGAGCCCTTCGGGACTCTTGAAGGGCATGAGATAGGAGACGTCTTCTCTGAACCCGACGACCTGCGCGTCGAGCCAGGCACCCGAAGCGGTCTCGATCCGGCAGCGCTGCCCGGTGTGAAGCGCGCAGCCGATGCTCTCGAGCAGAACACCGGACGCGCCGACGAGACGCCCGGTGGGCGTCGCCACCGGCACCGAACCGAGCTCGAGTCTGCGCAGGACGTCGCTGATCACCGCGCGGCCTCCTGGTCCGGAGTCGGCGGCTGGAGCTGCACCGCGATCTGCTCCATGCAAGCCGCGAGACGCTGACGACATCCGGCGTCGGCCTCGTGGCTCCCCGCCCTGATACGGCACTCCCCGGACTCGAGCCGCGGATCCACGACGAGCTTCCAGTGCTTCGCGCGCACCGGGTCGAGATCGCGGATGCGCTCGTAGTCGTCCGATGCGAGAAACACCTCGATGCCGGAATCCGACGCGTGCGGCATGGATGCCAGCGTCTCATCGATCAGCGCGACGAGCTGCGCCGGCTGCAGCGTCAGCTCGCGCCGGATTACCTGGCGCGCCACCTTCGCGACGAGATCCACGACTTCTCTGCGCAACGCCGCCTGGTAGTCCTCCTGCAGCTTGCGCAGGCTCTCGAGCATGGCGTCGACGGGCGAGGCGATACCTTCGAATCGTGCCCGCGCTTCGCGCAGGCCCTCCTCCAGTCCCTGACGCCGGCCTTCCGCATGGCCCTCGGCACGGCCGGCCTCGAAACCGCTCGCGTGTCCTTCGCGGTAGCCTCGTTCCATGCCGATCCGGTAATCGGCTGCGGACGGAGCGGACCCGCGCGCCGGCACGCCGGACTGCCCCGTGCTTCCCGCGAGCTCGGCGACCCGCGGAAAGCGGTGCGGCCGCCATCGCAGCTTCGCCGTCATTCGACCACCGCCTCCGCGAAGAGCTGCAGATCGATCTCACCCGCATCGGCGAGCCGCTTCACCACGTCCATGATCTCGCGCCGCGCCTGCTCGATCCGGCTGCGCGGCAGCGGCCCCGTGCGCCGCATGAGCTCCTCCAGACTGTCGATCTGTCGGCGGGGCATCGGGCGCAGAATCGCCTCGCGCAGCGCGGGCTCCGCACCCTTGAGCGCGACCGCCCACTGCTCGAGCGGCACCGCATCGACGATGCGCTGGAGCGTCGGTTCGGTCTGACGCGACAACAGGTAGAAGTCGTACATGCTGCGTTCGATCTGCTCCGCCGTCGACGTGTCCAGATCGCGCAGACGCTCGACCAGGCGCGCGCCCGTATCGGGGAGCCGGTTGAGAATCTCGGCCACCTGGCGCGCCCCGGACACGCTGGTGCCCTGCAGGTCGAGGTTCTGGAGGAAACGGTCCACGAGCTCCTCGAGCTCGGAGAGCAGCTCGCGGTCCACCTCGGTGAGCTTCGCCATGTGAAGCAGCACCGCCTCGCGGTTCTCGGCGGGCAGCGCGGCGATGACCTCGCTCGCAAGCCCCGGCGGCAGGAACGCGAGGAACACGCTCTGCATGCGCACGTGCTCCTGGCTGATGCATTCCGCGAGCCACCTGGGTGAAGCCCACTGCAGCCGCGCGAGCTTCGGGCGGATCGCGTCACCGTAGATGCTGTTCAGAACGCTGCGGGCGATGTCGGAACCGAACGCGATATCGAGCGAACGCTGCAGGAACGAGCGCGATGCGCCGTGCACGCCGCTCTGCTCGCGGTAGTCGTCGAAGAACCGCTGCAGGGAGTTCCTGACCGCATCGACCTTGATGCCGCTCAGGCGCGACATCACGCCGGTCACCTCCAGCAGCTCCTCGCGCGACAGGCAGCGCAGGACGGCCGCCGCCGGCTCCTCTCCCATGCTGAGCAGCACGATGGCGGCCTGCTCCAGCCGGTTGGACTGACTGGTCGGTTGCGTCATTACTTCTGAACCCACTGTCTCACCACTTCAGCCACGCGCTCGGGCTCCTTCGCCGCGAGCGCCTTCAGGTGATCGACCATTACGTCGACGGGTGAACCCGGCGGCGGCAGGTCGTAGTCCTCGAGAAGCTGACCGACCGGTGCCGCGCCCTGCGGGGCGGCGACGCTCGCGACGCGCGGCGAATTGCCCGGCAGGCTCTGCGTCCCGGGGGCGGCGAGAGCGGGCTCATGCGCACGGAGCAGCTCGCCGGACACTTCGACCCGCTTCTGCGCGAGCCGCAACAGCGGACGAACGATCAGCCAGTAGATCAGCAGGGCGGCCAGCGCGTAGAACACCCAGCGGCCGACCACGAGCAGGTTTTCGGGTTGCTTCCACCAGATCGGCACGACCGGCGTCGGCGCCTCGGGGAACGGAAGCGAGGACACGACGAGGCTGTCACCGCGCTCGGTATCGATGCCGAGCCCGCTGCGCAGAATGCGCTCGATGTCGGCGAGCTGCTCCGCAGTCCACGTTCCACCGCCGCCCGGTGCGGCTTTGTCGTTGAGCACAACGGCGACGCCGAGGCGATGCAGCTTTCCGCGGCTGCGTTCGATCTGCGTGATGGTGCGGTCGTAGGCGTACTGACGCGTGGTGGCGTTGCGCTGCGTACCGGTGATCTCGGTCCCGGTCCCGTCCTCCGCTTCGGAAGACTCGGTCGTTCTCGCGATCGCGATCGGCCGGTTGCTGAGCGAACCCGGCACACCGAGCGCGAGCGGATCGCGGTCGATCTCGGCGCGCGTCGCTTCGCTCGTCAGCCGGGGCGTATCACCGTACTGCTCCCGCGTCTCGCGAATGCGATCGTTGTCCACCTCGGCGGTGACACTGACCCTGAAGTTACCCACGCCCACGACCGGCGTGAGCAGATCGTGCACGTTGCGGCGCGTCTCTTCCTGGTATCGCCGCGCGAGGTCGCTCACATGACTGGCTTCGACGCCGTCCGTGGTGTCGATGCGCGCCGAGAGCAGACGTCCGGCCTGATCGACCAGCGTGACGCGCGACGGGTCGAGGCTCGCCACGCTGCCGGAGACCAGCTTTACGATCGCCGCGATGTGCTCCGGCTCGAGCTCGCGACCCGGCCTGAGCCGCAGCACGACCGACGCGGAGCTCTTGTTCCCGTCGTCGATCACGAACGATGTCGACCTCTCGAGCGACAGGTGCACGCGCGCCGACTCCACCGCATCGAGCGTCATGATGCTGCGGGCGAGCTCGCCCTCGAGGCCGCGACGGAACCGCACGTCCTGCACGAACTGGCTCACGCCGAACGGATCGTTGCGGTCCATGAGCTCGAGCCCCGCGGGCAGCTTGGCCACCACGCCGCGGGATGCGAGCAGCATGCGGACCTCGCCGAGCCGCTCCTCCGGCACGAGCACCTGTCCGCTCTCGGGATGAATCCGATAAGCGATGCCGGCGCCGTCGAGCACGCTCATCATGGCCGCGGAATCCACGTCCTCGCGGGCGCCGAAGACCGGCTTGTACGAGGCCTGGTCGCGCCACATGTACAGCATCACGAGCGCGGTGATGCAGACCGCGAGGAACACCAGGGGCGCGAGGCTTCGCAACAGCTCAGGCCGCAGGAGCCGAGCGCCGCCGCGCCGCAGGCGCGCAGCGAAGGGTTTCAGCGAATCCATCTACGATGGTTTCCGCCGGGCCTTACAGCGGGAGCTTCAGGAGATCGTCGAGCGCGCCGACGACCTTGTTACGCACCTGCATCAGCATCGCGAACGACAGACTCGCCTCCTGGCTCGCGAGCATGGCACCCACCAGGTCGTCGCTGCGGCCGCTGTCGACGTCCGCCATCTTCTGTGCAGCGATCTGGTCTTTCTCGTTGACGCCGTAGATGGCCTGCTTGAAGGCCTCTCCGAAGCTGACGGCGCCATCGTCATCCGTGATCGGCGATCCGGCCGCTGCGCGCGTCGTGGAAAGTGAGAGTGTCTGTGCGTCCGCCTCGATCCTGGCGAGAACACTGCCGATGGAAGAGTTCATAACCTGAGTCACACCTGTCCTCGCAAAGTACAGGTCGCCTCCGTTTTCGGCGTCGCAGCGGATAAGTTGAGGTCGCAGCGTCATATCGTGACTCGCCTCACACCGACCGATCTGCGCGCCACCGCGCTGCGCGATTGTGTGATGCAGATCCTTCCCGCCTGGCGCACAGACACACGTCGCACACGCGTGCGCGTCCCGGGCTCGACGAGCTCCGGCATGTTGCATAACGCGCTAAAGATTTGCCCCGCGGTCACGATACAGCTCGCGTTGACATCGATTGCGGCGCTCTGCATTGACAATGTCGAAGTCTGAACGTCCGGCGTACCGGACTCATCAGATCCTGGATCCACGAACGCTCGGCCGTCCCGTGCATCTGCTGGGTCGGTTCACCGATCAGTTGCGGCTCGATCTCGGCGAGGAGCTGCAGGCACGGTTCAACCGTCGCTATCGCGCGGCGTTCAGGATTCGCGAGGTGGTTCCCGATGCGGAACCGCCTGCGACTCGCTGGCTGGCGTACGACACGCGAGCCGGCCGTATGGACTTCGCCATCACGCGGAAGCTCCTTCTCTGCTTTCTCGACTACCGCCTCGGGGTCGCGCCGGAAGGAACGCACTCGCCGGCGAGTGACGGACCTCTAAACGATGCCGAGCACCCGGCGGGTTCCGACCGGCGCGAGACCGCAACCGAGGAGAGAATGGCAACTGCGCTCGGCAGACATTTCGCAGGCCGCGTGGCCGAGCGAATTGAAGCGCTGCACGGCGCCGGCGACGCGGGCGCTTCCGGCGAGCGGCCGGTGCAGCTCGTTTCGTCGGGCAGCGTGCCTGCAGCCGACGGTGCCTGGACGCTGCGCATCGGGATCTTCGAGGAAGCGCGCGGGATCGACGGCATGCTCTGGATCCGGCTGGACGAGCGCGCCTTCGATCACCTGCTCGACGGCCTCGCTCCCGCCCGGGCGAGCACTCCCCTGCAGAAGTTCCTCGGCGTGTCGGCCGGCGAGCCCTTCGCCTCGCGCCTGCGGATCCAGCTCGGTGTCCGGCTGGTGGAACAGGAGGTCACCGTCGGAAACGTGATCGATCTGCGCCCCGGCGATGTCCTGCCGATACGCATGGGCCCTGCGGACGTGCTCGTCGGCGATTCCCGACTGTTTACCGCCAGAGTCGCCGAACACAAGGGCCGGCTCTGCCTGACCTCATTCGAAGATGCGGAGTGACAGATGAGCGATCCAGAGACTGGTTCTGCGGATTCCCTGCTGGCCGAGTTCCGGGAAGCACTAGACGAGGATTCCGCCGGCAAACCGACGGATGACGCGGCGAAGGCTGGCACGTCCGCGCGTGCCGCGCGCCGTGACTTCACGCAGATGATGCGCCGGATTCCCGTGACTCTGACGCTCGAGGTCGGCTCGGCCCGGATCACGCTGCAGGAGCTCGCCCGGCTCGAACCCAACAGCGTCGTCGAGCTCGACGCTCTCGCGGGAGATCCGCTGGTCATAAAGGTGAACGGCACGCCGATCGGACGCGCCGAGGTCGTGGTCTCCGGCGAGAACTACGGGCTGCGCGTCCTCGACCTCATCGAGCTCGATCTCGACTCGCTCGCGACATGAGAGCACCGCTCCCCGCGCGTGGCGCCGCATGCGGCATCGTCATCGCGCTGGGCACATTCTTCGCCATCCTCGTGCCGGCCGTGAGCCCTGCGGCCGAGATCGGAATCGTCGGCACGACCGGCGGCGGCGGCACGACGGAGCTCACCGTCAAGACGCAGCTCTTCGTCATCCTGACGCTGCTCGGGCTGCTGCCCGTGCTGACGCTCATGATGACGAGCTTCCTGCGCTTCGTGATCGTGCTCTCTCTCCTGCGCCAGGCGCTCGGCCTGCAGCAGGGCCTGCCCAACCGCGTCGTCACGGGAGTCGCGCTCATCCTGACGCTGCTCGTGATGCGCCCGATCGGCGTGGAGATCTGGACCGAGGCCCTCGTGCCGTACGAGCGCGAAGAGATCGGCCTGCAGGACGCACTGGTCATCGCCGAAGCGAAGATCTCGCGCTTCATGCTCGCTCAGACGCACAAGGGGGCCCTCGCCCAGATCTCGCGTCTCGCCGGCGAGGGTGAGGTCGCCGATCCCGCGGATCACAACTTCGCGGTCAAGGCGTCGGCGTTCGTGCTGAGCGAGCTCAAGACCGCCTTTCAGATCGGCTGCATGCTGTTCGTGCCGTTCCTCGTCATCGACCTGGTGGTTTCGTCGGTGCTGATGGCCATGGGCATGATGATGCTCTCGCCTCTCGTGATCTCGCTGCCCCTCAAGCTCCTGCTCTTCGTGCTGGTGGACGGCTGGACGCTCACCGTCGGCACGCTGGTGAGCAGCATACAGGCCTACTGAAGAGGAACCCGCTGCGAATGGTAACCCCCGACGTCGCCGCCGACGTGATCAGCCGCAGCCTGCGGCTCGTGATGCTGATCGTGAGCGTGCTGCTCGTACCGGGCATGCTCGTCGGCCTGCTGATCGGCCTGCTGCAGGCCGCCACGCAGATCAACGAGCAGACCCTGAGCTTTCTCCCGCGTCTGCTCGTGACCCTGCTGGTGATCGCACTGACCGGACACTGGCTCACGCGCACCCTCATGGACTTCTGCGTGGAGGCGTTCAGGGGCGCGGCCACGCTCACCGGATAGATCCGCACCGCCTTCCGCCATGGACGCCGTTCTGCTCGATCTGCCGGGGCTGCTCATGAAAGTGTGGTGGCCGTTCTGCCGCGCCCTCGGCCTGCTGAGTGCCGCGCCGTTCGTCGGCGAGGCCATGGTGCCGATCTCCGCGCGCGTGCTCCTCGCCCTCGTGCTCGCTCTCGTGATGCTGCCCTTCGCGACGCCCGCCACCGAGATCGAGCCGCTGTCTCTGCACGCCGCTCTGGTCACCGCCGAGCAGGCGCTGATCGGGTTCGGCATCGGTATGGCGTTTCACCTCGTCACCTCCGCCCTGATGGTGCTCGGCTACGTCCTGTCGTCGCAGATGGGCCTCGCCATGGCCCTGATGAACGATCCGGTGAACGGCACGTCTTCGGATGTGGTGTCCGTGCTGCTGTACATACTGGGCGCACTGGTGTTCTTCGCGATCGACGGTCACATCGTGCTCGCGCAGATACTCGGCGCGAGCTTCCGCAACTGGCCGGTGGGCGGCGGACTCGGATTCGGAACCTTCGAGGCGATCGCGTATGCCGTCGGCTGGGCGCTCGCCGCGGCCGTGCTGCTGGCCCTGCCCGTCGTCTTCTCGGCGCTCGTGGTGCAGCTCGGCTTCGGCTTCCTGAATCGCATCGCTCCGGCGCTCAATCTCTACTCACTCGGCTTCTCGGCCATCATCGTCTTCGGGATCTTCGTGCTCGGATGGCTGGTGCGCCACGTGCCGGAGCACTACGTGAACATGACCGGGCGGGTGCTCGAGCTGCTGCGTCCGGTCACGCGGTGAGGTGCCCATGGCCGAACCGTCCGAGGACAGCGGAGAGAAGCGCGAGAAACCGTCCGCGCACAAGCTGCGCAAGGCGCGCGAGAAGGGTCAGGTCGCGCGCTCCCGCGACTGGGCGACGGCGGTCGGCATTCTCGTGTGCCTGCAGCTCATCGTGCTCCTCGTCCCGGGCTATCTGCAGGACTTCCGCCGGCTGTTCGCCCAGGCGTTCGCGCCGCTCTTCGGCGAAGGCACGCTCGAGAACGTCTGGTCCGGCCTCTTCCCGGCGACCCTGCTGCTCTTCGCCAAGATCACACTGCCGCTCTTCGCCGTCCCGCTGATCGTGGCGATCGCTTCCCTGTTCCCGGGCGGGTGGGTCCTGACGGCCTCGCCGCTCGCGCCCCGATTCGAACGGGTGAATCCTCTCGGGTACTTCAAGCGCCTGTTCCAGCCGAAGCACGTCGCGGACACGGTGATGGCCGTGCTCAAGGCCCTCACGCTGATCGCCGTGCTCTATCACGTGGTGCGCGCCGGGCTCGGGGATTTTCTGCGGCTGCAATCCCTGCCGCTCGAGAGCGCGATCGCCCGCGGTGCCCGTCTGATGTTCGAGGGAGCGATGACGCTCACCGTCGTGTTCATCGTATTCGCCCTGATCGACCTCCCCGTGCAGCGTCTCGTGTTCCTGCGCAGCCAGCGCATGAGCAAGCGCGAGGTCAGAGAAGAGCTCAAGTCGACCGAGGGTCGCCCGGAAGTACGCCAGCGCATCCGCCAGCTCCAGACGCAGCTCGCGCGCCGCGCTCTGCGCAGGACCGTCCCGACGGCCGACGTGGTCATCGTCAACCCGGAGCACTACGCGGTCGCGCTCAAGTACGACGAGCGGCGCGCCGAGGCGCCGTTCGTCGTGGCCAAGGGCGTCGACGAGATGGCGCTCCATATCCGCGAGATCGCTCTCCAGCACGGCGTGGAGGTCGTCTCACTGCCGCCGCTCGCGAGAGCCATCTACAACACGAGTCAGGTGAACCAGCAGATTCCCGCGGCCCTGTACCGGGCCGTCGCACTGGTGCTCGCCTATGTGCTGCAGATCCAGGCGTTCCGCGCGGGCAGACGCGCGCAGCGCCCGGAGCTTCCGGCGGATCTCGCCATCCCTGAACACCTCACGACGAGTCCTGCATGAGCCCATTGAGACGTCTGTTCGATACGCTGCTGCGGAACCGCGCGGTCGCGCCGGTCTTCCTGCTCATCATCCTCGCGATGATGATCCTGCCGCTGCCGCCGCTCGCGCTGGACGTCCTCTTCACGTTCAACATCGTCCTGGCGCTGATCGTGGTGCTGGTGTGCGTGACGGTGCGCAGGCCGCTCGACTTCTCCGTCTTCCCGACGGTGATCCTCGCCGCCACGCTGATGCGGCTCACGCTCAACGTCGCCTCCACGCGCGTCGTGCTGCTGCACGGTCACGAGGGCACGGACGCGGCGGGCGAGGTCATCGAAGCCTTCGGTCACGTGGTGATCGGCGGCAACTTCGTGGTCGGCCTCGTGGTGTTCGTCATCCTGATGATCATCAACTTCATGGTGGTCACCAAGGGTGCCGAGCGCATATCGGAGGTCTCCGCCCGCTTCACCCTCGACGCCCTGCCCGGCAAGCAGATGGCGATCGACGCGGACCTCAACGCGGGACTCATCAACCAAGAGCAGGCGCAGCGGCGGCGCCGCGAGGTGGCGGCGGAGGCGGACTTCTACGGCGCCATGGACGGTGCGAGCAAGTTCGTCCGCGGCGACGCGATCGCCGGCATACTGATTCTTCTCATCAACCTCATCGGCGGCGTCTCGGTCGGCATGTTCATGCACGACCTGGCGTTCGGCGAGGCCTTCCGGCAGTTCGCGCTGCTCACCATCGGCGACGGGCTCGTCGCGCAGATCCCGGCGCTGCTGCTCGCGGCCGCCGCCGCGATCATCGTCACCCGGGTGAGCGACTCCTCGGGCGACTTCGAGCGGCAGGTCGGCGCACAGCTCCTCGCCACGCCCGGAGTCCTCTATGGAGCCGCCGGCACGATGGTGGTGCTCGGCGCGATTCCCGGGATGCCGTGGCTCACCTTCCTCACCTTCGCCGCAGTGCTCGCGTTCGCCGCCTGGCGCATGAGCCGGAATCCGCCCGTCTCGGCGAGCGATGCCGCGGCCGCAGAGGCCGCCGTGCTGGCCGAGCAGGTCCCCGAGCTCGACTGGCGCAGCCTCCCCTTCGTCGAGCCGCTCGCGGTCGCGGTGGGCTACAAGCTCGTCGGGCTCATCGACCCCGCGCAGGGCGCGCCGCTCGTGAAGCGTGTGAAGGGCGTGCGCCAGAATCTGAGCGAGGCGATGGGTTTCCTGCTCCCGCCGATCGCGGTGCGGGACGACCTTTCGCTCCGGCCTGCGCAGTACGCCATCCTTCTCCAGGGCACCGTGATCGCTCAGGCGGAGGTCTATCCCGAAAGAGTGATGGCGCTCCCCTCGACCGAAGTCTACGGCGAGGTCGATGGCATTCCCGCCATGGACCCTGCGTACGGCATGCCCGTCGTCTGGATCGCGCCCGAGGATCGCGCCAACGCGCTCGGGCTCGGATATCAGGTCGTCGATCCCTCGAGCGTGATCGCCACGCATCTGTCGAAGGTCGTGCGCGATCACCTGCCGGAGCTGTTGCGCCACGAGGACGTGCCGGCGCTGCTCGAGCGTCTGAGCGCTCTCGCACCCAAGCTCTCCGCCGCGCTGGACAAGGCGTTCACACACACGCAGCTCCTCAAGGTGTTTCGCCATCTCCTGGCGGACAACGTTCCGCTCAAGGACATCGTGCCGATCGCCACCACGCTGCTCGAGAACGCCGAGACGACCAAGGATCCGATTCTTCTCGCCGCCGAGGTGCGCTGCACGCTGCGCCGGCAGATCGTCGCCTCGTTGATCGGTGAGTCCGCGGAAATGAAAGCCTTCAGCCTCGGAAGCGAGCTCGAGAGCCTGCTGCTCGGTGCGCTCAATCAGGCGAGTCAGAGCGGCAAGATCGCGCTCGACAACTTCCCGCTCGATCCGAACGTGCTCTCTCAGCTGCAGCAGCACATGCCGGTCGTGCGCGAGCAGATGAAGCAGCAGGGCGCGCCGCCGGTGCTGCTCGTGATGCCGCAGATCCGTCCGCTGCTCGCGCGCTACGCGCGCCTGTTCGCACCCGGGCTCACGGTGCTGTCGTACAACGAGATTCCCGAGCAGCGCGAAGTCAGCATCATCGGCTCGCTGGGCTGACGCCGCGCCGTCTGCACGCCGTCTGCAGGGCGATCACCGCCTCTGCCGCCACCCGGTAGAGATCCGCTCCGGGAGGGTCGGTGGAGAAAGGCGACGACTGCGGCACGGCCGGAATCTCGCGAATGCGGGCGGCAGCGGCTCTGCCCTGCAGGACGCGGGCACGCACGAGTCGCACTCCGGTGCGCGCGACGGCCGCCGCGATGGCCGGCAGCGAGTCGCGCACGAGCAGCGCAGCGGCCCGCTCCTCGCAGGCCGCCATGAGCTCCGCTCCGTCCGGCGCCACGTGGAGCTCGAGAACGATCGGACCGAACGTGGGAGACGAAAGCTCGACCTGCAGTCCCATGCGCCGGCGCCGCGTGCGAGCGGCGCGCGGCTCACGCTCCGGCGCCACTACCAGGCGCAGGAGCAGCGGCATCGGTCCCCATGCCGGTACCGGAAGAAACCAGCTTTCCCCGGGAGACGACGAGTGCACAACGACCGTCTCGCGCATCATCGCCGCGAGTGCCGCGGCATCGGGAACGCGCCAGGTGATCTGACGCATCACGGCCGGATCGAGCCGCATGGCCGGCTGCCGGTTCAGGGCGTTGAAGTCCGGTTCGCTTCGCGCCGGCGGCAGCGCTTCGCCTTCCACCTCGAGCTCGAGCACCGGTTCGTTGGCGACCACCCGTACCAGAACGGTATCGCCGGCCCGGAGCTGACGGCCGAGCTTTCCGAGCCCCGCCAGGCGCAGCGACAGCCCTCCCGGTGTCGTCGCGATCAGGTCTTCGCCGGCCGTCTCCTCACACGTGAGGAGGAGCGACTCACCGGGCGCCGGCAGGAACTGCCCTTCCCGGGTGCCCGGCTGCACGGGTCGCGCTCTGACGACGCCGGCTATGCGATCGACGCTCACGACCATCCCCTGAGGTGCGATGAGCCGGCCGCAGGAGACGGCCGGCTCTTCGCGGCGTGCTCATGCCGCCGGGCGCATGGTCCGACACCCGGCGACATGCTCTCGGGCGCCTTAGTGCATCAGCGCGACCACGAGCTGCGACAGGCTGCTGCTCTGCTTCAGAGCCGCCGTGCCGGCCTGCATCAGCAGCTGCTTGGCCGTCGAGTTCGCGGTCTCCTGGGCGTAGTCCACGTCCATGATGCGGCCGCGCGAGGCGGTCGTGTTCGTGATCATGTTGCCCAGGTTGTTGTACACGTGCTCGAGGCGGTTCGAGGCCGCACCGAGCTGCGCACGGATCGCGCCCACCGCGGCGATGGCGTTGTTGATGGTATCGATGATGGCGTTCGTACCGCCCGTGAGCTCGGTGCCAGTAACACCCGTGTTGGTGTACGTGCCGGCAACCTGATCCAGCGCGGTCGTCAGGGCGGTCAGGCTCGCCGACGTGTTGACGGCCATCGTTTCCGTCGTGCTCGCGCCGATCTGGAACGTGATGGCGGCGGACAGCAGACCGCCCGAGCCGTCAGTCGTAGTGCCGTCGCTGAACAGCCGCTGACCGCCGAACGCGGAGCTGCGGATGATGTTGTTGAGTTCGATGCCGAGCGCGTCGTACTCGGCCTGCAGGGCCGCCCGGTCGGCCGCCGTGGACGACGCGTTGAACGCCTCGGTCGCAAGGTCCTTCATGCGCAGGAGCACGTTGGTGAGCTCCTGGAAGGCCCCTTCCGCCGTCTGCATCATCGAGATGCCGTTCTGCGTGTTCTTCTGCGCCACCGTCATGCCGCGCGTCTGCGCCAGCAGTCGAGTGGCGATCTGCAGACCCGCCGCATCGTCCATCGCCGAGTTGACGCGGTAGCCCGTACCGAGACGGGTCAGCGACGTGCTGAGCGCCTTCTGCGTGGCAGCCAGTGCATTCTGCGAGGACAGTGCCGCAGCGTTCGTATGAAGACTGAGCATGTATGACACTCCTGATTGTTGACCGCGAGAGCGACACCGTCGGTGATCGCTCGCTCTCGATCCCACTGTGCGACCGTGAGGAGACCGAACTTAAGTGCGGCAGCCTCGCCTGCTCGCGCCCCCGTGCAGCACCGGGTATGCATTCTGTCAAGTCCTGTCCGATTCCGATCGGCGATGCCTCCCGCCGATCCCCGGCGTAGACGGTGCGGGAACGGACGTTGCGGGCAGCGGAACCCGCGACAGCGCATCGCGCGACCCCTTCAACGGCTGCCGTTACGGAGAGCTTCCATGAGAGATCGCAGGACTTCCTGTCCGGGCCGTCGTCACTTGATGAAGACCGTGGGTGCCGCAGTCGTGCTGAGCGCCCTGCCTTTCGGCGAGCGCGCTGCCGCCGCAGAAAGCGGCAAGGGGCGAATCGGCATGATCGGCTCGGGCCGCGTCGGCAGCGCGCTCGGCCGCGTGTGGGCGCAGGCCGGACACGAAGTGATGTTCTCCTCCCGCAATCTGGAGGACGACAGGAAGCTGGCTGCGGAGGTCGGAGCGAACGCCCGTGCAGGCACACCGGGCGAGGCAGCCGCATTCGGCGAGGTTCTCGTGTTCGCGGTGCCCTACGGCGCGTTGCCCGAGCTCGGCAAGGCGCTCGCGGGCTCGATCGAGGGCAAGGTCGTCATCGACGCGTGCAATCCCTTCCCGCAGCGTGACGGCGACATCGCGGTCGAGGCACGCGAGAAGGGCGCCGGTCTGAAGTCGGCGGAGCTCCTCCCCGGCGCGCGCATCGTACGTGCGTTCAACGCAGTGGGCGCCGCGCGGATGGCCGAGGCACACCGGGAACCCGGGCGCATCGGCATGCCGATCGCGGGGGACGACAAGGAAGCGATCGAGATCGCGTCGCGCCTCATCCGCGAGATCGGTTACGAGCCCGTTCTGATCGGCGGGCTCGAGATGGGCAAGTACCTGATGCCGGGCACTCCCCTCGCAGGCGAGCACTCTCCCGAGGAGATCCGCCGGATCGCGGCGACACTGAACCCCTGACGCGGTCTTCCGGAAGACGCGGACGGCGCCCCGGGGGCACCGTCCGATGCACGCTCAGCTCGGCTTCTCGCCCTTCACCGTGGTGCGATAGAGCTCGCGGCGATAGCCGTGATAGTCGTTGTACGCCTGGTGGACGCAGAGCCGGTTGTCCCACATGGCAAGCGTTCCCGGATACCACCTCAGCCGGCACGTGAACGCCGACTGCGTGACGTAATCCGCAAGGAACTTCAGGATCGGCGCCGATTCCTCCTCCGTCATGCCTTCGATGCCGATCGCATAGGCGGAATCCACGAACAGCGCCTTCTCGCCCGTGACGGGATGCGTGCGCACCAGGGGATGGAAACTGCCCCGGATCTTGCGCTGCAGATCCTCCGGCAGTTTCTCCGCGTAACGCGTGGCCGCGAGCCGCCCGATCGGGCTGTCGCTCACCTGCACCGCTTCCTGCGCGGCGCGCAGCACGTCGCGCATCGAGAAGTGCACCTTCAGGTTCTGGATCATCGCCTTGTACGTATCGCTCAGCGTGGCGTAGGCCAGCGCGGAGTTCGCCCAGATGGTGTCGCCACCGAACGGCGGCACTTCGACGGCGTACAGGATCGTGATCGCCGGCGGCTCCGGCAGGAACGGCGAGTCCGTGTGCCAGCCCTCGCCGAACACCATCTTCGAAGGGTCGTCCGCCTCCTTGATGAGCGGCTGCACGTTGCGGTGACCCGGCACGCCCTGCGTATACGCGTCTTCCGCGAAGGGACCGAAACGCAGGCTGAACGCCTCGTGATCCCCATGCGTGATGCGCTGGTCACGCAGGAAGATCATCTTGTGCCTGAAGAGGGCGTGACGCAGCTCGGCGAACTGCTCGTCGGTGATCCGGGTGACGTCAACGCCGAGGACCTCGGCGCCCATCGCCGCGGCGATGGGCTGAACCTCGATGTGACGGTACTTCGCGGCGTGATTGTCGAACTTGCCGGTGGGATGCAGTCGCATGGCTACCGCTTTGCCTCGAGCGTCCGGTCGACGGGCCGACGGCCATGATAAGCGACGCCCACCGCAGCAGGCACCGGGATTTTCCGAGAGCCGCCCGAGGGCTCACATGCCCCAGAGAACCCCTCCCGGTGCCGGGCACCGCTCGACCTCTTCCGGCTCGTCCACTTCGCTGTCGAGCAGCCAGCACTGGTCGAGCACCGAGCAGTAGCAGGCTCTGAACCGCACTTTGTGCCGTGCCTTTTCGAACCGCTCCCACAGCACCGGATCGTTGCCCTCCTTCGGCAGATACACGATGCGGAGCCATTCCTCACGGCTCATCACGCGGTGCCGCAGCCCCGTGATGATGTTCTTCGTCTCGCCCTCGTACCCGCAGCACAGGCGCAGCAGCTCGCGGAGACCGCGCACGGGCGTGCCGTCGTAGGACAGCTCGGCCCAACGGATGCGCGCGGGACCGATGCCGCGGTTGAGGAGATCCAGGGTAACCGCCTCCTCGCCTTCCGGTGTGATGTCGCCCGTGCCGAAGATCAGCGACGGCCAGACACTCGCCGCCAGTATCCGCTCCTGAGTCCGGTTCGCATTGACGGCGACCACCAGCGACAGTGCGGAGATGAACAGCACGCCCGCGCCGATCACGAACTCCATGCGGCGACGGGAGAACCAGCTGCGCCGCACGGGCGCCGGTGCAGCGTTCGAACGTCTTTCGCCGTCCGCCGTCGCGGGCGGCATGCGCACAGTACCGGGTGATGTATCGCTCGTCGGTCTTTCGTCGCTCATGACCGGACAATCCTACCGCAACACAGGAGCGCCGCCCGCACCGCTCCAGTGCCGTTGCGGTGTTCAGTACCGGTCGACGAGCGTGCGCAACGTCTTGTTGTTCCAGCTCGCGCTTTCCGCGGGGTAAGGGAGCATGGTGGCGTTCCAGCGCTCCCAGTCCGCCTTGAGCGTTGCGAAGAGCTCCGGGTGATGCGATTTCAGATCGCCCCTCTCCTGCGGATCCGCCACGATGTCGAAGAGGTACTCTCTGCCGCTGATACGCAGGTACTTCCACTTGCCTCGCCGCATCGCCGCCTGGTCGTTCGCCTTGTACCGCCAGTAGAGATCCCGCTCGAACGTGCGTGATTCGAGCAGCGTCGGCAGAAGGCTCATGCCGTCCGTCGGCGGCCATTGCTCGCGCGGCACACCGGCGGCCTCGAGGAAGGTCGGCATCCAGTCCATGGTGATCGCGGGCTGATCGGTCACCGTGCCGCGCGGAACACGTCCCGGCCAGCGCACGAGGAGCGGCGTGCGGATACCGCCCTCGAGCACCTCGGACTTCATCCCGTTGAACGGCCAGTTCTTCGCGAAACGCTCGCCGCCGTTGTCGGACGTGAAGACGACGATGGTGTCGTCCGCACGTCCGCTCGCCCGAAGCGCCGCGAGCACGTGACCCACGTTCTGGTCGAGCGACTCGATCATCGCGCGATACGTGGCGATGGTGCCGCCATCGAAGTGCATCGCGTTCGCGATCCTGCGTGCGAGCGCCTCGTCGCCCGGACCCTCCCACGGCCAGTGCGGCGCGGTGAAATGCAGGCTCAGCAGGAACGGGCGCGGATCGCTGCTCATGCGCATGATCTCCTGCGCCGCGCGGTCGCCGAGCAGATCGGTCAGATAACCGACCGCCTCCACCGGGACGTCTCCGTCCCACAGATCGCGGATCGATTCCGTCGCCGCTTCACCCGTGGAGGTGCGGCGGATGTCGTGCGTGAAGTAATCGACGCCGCCGCCGCGGATACCCCAGAAGCGGTCGTAGCCGTGACGCAGCGGGCTGTGCCGGTCCTGCATCCCGAGATGCCACTTGCCGACGAGCGAAGTCTGGTACCCCGCCCTCTTGAGTTGCAGCGGCAAGGTCTCGACGCCCGGTTCGAGTCCAACGGCCTGTGTGCCCACGGGCTCCTCGAGCCCCACGCGCAGCCGGTACTGGTAACGTCCCGTGATGAGCGCGACGCGGGTCGGCGAGCAGACGGGGCTGTTCGAGTATCCGTGATCGAACTTCATGCCGTCGCGCGCGAGCGCGTCGAGATGCGGGGTCGACACGTCGTCGCGTCCATAGCAGCCGATGTCGGCCCACCCCATGTCGTCGGCCATGATGAACAGAAAACTGGGACGCCTCTCGGCGCTGCGAACGACCACGGGCGCCATCAGACAGGCGGCAGCGCCCTTCAGGAGACTGCGACGATCGACCATTCACTTCCCCCCGATGTCCTCGGCGTACGACAATGTTCCCGTCCGCACGCTCGGGAAAGCAATAATCGCGGGCCGGCTCAGGTCATCAGCCGCGAATGATGGGTGCGTCTTACGCGAAAGCTGCCATGTACTCCTTCACCTTCCGTCAGATCGAAGTGTTCCTCGCGATCTGCCGCGCAGGGAACTTCAGCGCGGCTGCCGGGCAGCTCGATGTCTCGCAGCCCGCCATCAGCAACGTGATCCGCTCGCTCGAGTCGCAGCTCGGTGTGGAGCTCTTCGAGCGCCGCAGAGGTGCGTCCTGTGTGCTCACGCGCGAGGGCATCGCCTTCAGGGACTGCGCGCAGCAGTTCCTCTCCCAGTGCGAAGCCATCGGCCGCGGCGCACGGCGCGGCCGCCTCCGCCCGAGGCCGCTGCGCGTGTTCGTCGGCGGGCATCTGCTCGAGGACTTCGTGCGTCCGCTGCTTCCCGAGCTCCACGAGGAGCATCCCCAGCTGCAGCTCAACTTCCTTCCCGAGCGCAGCCGCGACCAGCTCCTGCAGGAAATCCAGGCGGGAAAGATCGACGTCGCCGTGATCACGGCGCCGGCGGACGAGCGCCCGCCCGGGTCGCTCCACCTCGGCACCGTGCCTGCGGGCGTCTACGGTGCACGCAACTTCCGCGGACCGCTGACGGCGGAGGAGGTCTCGGCGCTGCCCTTCCTCCTGCCTCCCGCCGGCACGAAGCTCACCGGCTCCATGCTGCGCGCGCTCGAGAAGCAGGGTGTCGTTCCTTCGCGCATCGTGGATTTCTGCCAGTACCACGACGTGCGCATCCGGCTGGCCTGCCGCGGCAAGGGCGTCACGTTCTCCGTGCAGAGCGTCATCGAAAAGCACGATCCGCGCGGCCAGCTCCGCATGGTGTTCGCGACCGAGCCCTGGGAGCGGCGGCTGTACATCAATCCGCACGTGGAACCTGCGAGCGCCACCGCGATCGCAAGCTTCATGACCCGTGCGCTCTCGACCGATCGCTGAGCGCTCCGCACCCATCACGAATGTCTGATGGGTAGGGATAGCCCGCAACCCTAATGCTTGTCGCAGGGATGCCTCTTTACGATCCCCCGCATTCAGTCACTTCGGTGACAACCTACACGAAGCAGGGGGGAATCGATGGCTCCGTTCCGCTACCGGGCCGCCGTGCCGTGCCCGCACATCATCTCGCGCTCCGCGAGATCACGGGTCTCGTTCGCCGTCGCTCTGGCGCTGTCCGGAGCGTCGTTCGCTCAGGCTCCGGATCAGGAGGAACCGGCGCTCAGCGAGATCGTCGTCACCGGCTCGCGCATCCAGCTCACGTCGGGCATGGAGACGCCGACGCCGGTCGCAGCGCTGAGCGTCGACGAGATCACCAGCATGGCGCCCGGCGCACTGACCGAAGCGATGGTCCAGCTTCCGCAGTTCTACGCGAGCGCCACGGCGGCGACGTTCAACGGAGCCAACAACAACTTCTTCAGCTCACCGGGCGGCGGCAGCCTGAATCTCCGCGGCATCGGCTCGAAGCGCACGCTGACGCTTCTCGACGGCCGCCGCGTCGTGTCCGCGAGCATCTACGGCGGTCCCGACATCAACTCCTTTCCAGAGGCGATGCTGAAGTCCATCGAGGCGGTGACGGGCGGCGCGAGCGCCGCGTACGGCACCGACGCCGTGTCGGGCGTCATCAACTACATCCTCGATACGGAGTTCGAGGGGTTCCGTGCTCACGGTCAGACCGGACAGACGCAGCGCGGCGACGGCGACACCACGGAGTACTCGTTCGCGCTCGGCCCGCGTCTCGGAGAGCGTGCACACGTGCTGCTCTCCGCCGAGTACTTCCAGCAGGACAGCATCGAGACGTTCGAAGGGCGCGACTGGTACCAGGGATGGGGCATGCTGCAGGTCGGCTCGGGATCGAGCCCGTCCGATCCGCGGCTCGTTCCGGCGCGTGACGTCGTCTCTACCGCGGCCTCGTACGACGGCGTGATCATCAGCTGGAACGACGCGAACGGACAGCCGGTGAACGTCCCGGGCTTCGGTCCTTCCATCTTCAACAGCGATGGAACGCTCACGCCCTTCACTTTCGGCAGCCTGGTCTCTCAGGCGAGCCGCGCGCATTCACGCACGGGCGGCGGCAGCGGTACGGACAACAACTCGGACCGGCCGAACCTGCTCGCCGGCGCAAAGCGCACCAACGCCTTCGGCTACTTCGACTACGACGTCACCGACAATCTGAACCTCTACGTCCAGGGGCTGTTCAGCGATCAGGAGCTCTGGGCGCCGAACTTCGGCGGCATCTTCTGCCCTGCTTCGGTCGGCTGTCAGGGCAACCAGGGCATCACGATCTTCGCCGACAACGCGTTCCTGCCCGCCGACCTGCGTCAGCGCATGGTGGAGAACGGCATCGCCTCGTTCACCATGGGGCGCATCGGGCACAGCTCCGATCTCGCCAGCGAGTCGTACGTCCGCCAGAGCACACGCATGCGCTCGGCGACGGTCGGCTTCAAGGCGAACGTCGCCTCCGACGGGTTCTTCAACGGCTGGCGCATCGACGGCTACTACCAGTACGGCGAAACCGATATCGACGCCGCGCAGGAAGGTGGCATCCGCATCGACCGCATCTGGCTCGCGCTCGATGCCGTCGTCGATCCGGCAACCGGCAACATCGTCTGCAACGCCGCTCTGGCGCCGAACAGCGCGTATCGCGACTGCAAGCCGCTCAATCTCTTCGGCCGCGGCCGCGCCTCGAAGGAAGCGATCGACTGGGTGACGGGCTTCGATCCCGGCATCGCGGTGACGACCACGCCGTATCTGCCGGGCTATCCTCCCGAGACCTACAGCTACATCGGCGACGAGCACAAGCACCGGCTGATCGCGATCGAGCAGGAAGTCGTGGAGATCTCCGCGAGCGGCAGGATCGCGGAGGGCTGGGCCGGGCCCATCTCGGCGGCCATCGGCGCGCACTATCGCAAGGAGAGCCTCGATCAGAAGGTTCAGGCCTCACAGGGCAATCCATCCGCCGATCCTCTCGATTTCAACGTGGTGCCCGGTAACGATCCCGAGCTCAGAATCCGTGGCGTGCCGGGCGGAGCCCGGAACAACTCCGTGGAGATCCAGTTCTCCAAGGTGCCGTTCGCGCGCGGCGAGTACGACATCAAGGAGATCTTCACCGAGACCCTGGTGCCGCTATGGAGCGGCTCGCGCTGGCTCGAGCAGCTCAACTTCAACGGCGCGCTGCGCTGGGCCGATTACGCGGGAAGCGGCACGATCTGGACCTACAAGGCCGGTCTCGATGCCACGTTCACCGATTCGTTCCGGCTGCGCGGCACCTACTCGCGCGACGTGCGCGCCGCGAACCTCGGCGAGCGTTTCGACCGCACGGGCGGCGCCGGCTCGGTACGCGATCCGCGCAAACTCGCGGATGCGCCGAACGTGCCCGTGACACTCGTCCAGGGGGGCAATCCCCAAGTCGACCCCGAAGAGGCCGACACGTACACCGTCGGATTCGTATACCGGCCGCAGTGGCTGCCCGGCTTCGACCTCTCCGTCGACTGGCTGAGCGTCGACGTCTCGGGCTCCATCGAGCAGTTCACCGCCCAGCAGATCGTCGATGCCTGCTACATCCAGGGCGATCAGGATCAGTGCGCCAACATCCTTCTGGACGCCAACGGCGAGTTCAATCTCATCAATCAGACGTTCCAGAACGTGTCGAAGGCCAGGATCAGCGGCATCGACTTCGAGATCGGCTACTCGCGGCCGGTGAACATCCTCGGCGGCGGTGAACGGCTCGGCGTGCGAGTGTTCGCGAGCTACCTGCAGGAGAACTCCACGACCAACTCCGCGGGCATCAAGACCGACCGCGCCGGACAGGTAAACGTCTTCGCGCTGCCGGAGTGGAAGGCGACGGCCAGCATCAGCTACAGCCGCGGACCGTTCCGCAGCTTCCTGCAGCTCCGCTACATCGGTGAAGGCGTGTACGACACGCAGAACGGCATCGGCACCAACAACTGGATCGTGGCCGACAACGACATCGGGTCGATCACCTACGTCGACGCCAGGATCTCCTGGGACATGAGCTTCGGTAACGGCACGCTCGAGCTCTTCGGCAACGTCACCAATCTCTTCGACCGCGATCCGCCGATCATTCCCTCGTACAGCCCCGCCGTCGCGGCACCCGCGCAGTACAACGCGGGACTGTACGACGTCATCGGCAGGCGCTTCGTCGTAGGCGCGAACCTGCGATTCTGAGGGGGGAAGCGGAACCCGGCGCGGTCGCTCACCTCCGGCACCGCGCCGGGGCATCCGCTCCTCGCACGTCTCTCTCGCGCCGCGCGGCGGCGGCACTCCTCTCCCGGCCGCCCGCCTGCGGCGCGAGTCTTTTCTTTCGAGCGGCACGAAAGAAGCGGCGGCGTGTGATCGAGGCGCAGTCGTCGTCGCACCGGGTGCGCCCGGACCGCGTCTGCGCCGGGTATGCGGTCGCCGGTCGAGGCGGTAGACTCCCGTCGGCTTTCCGCCTCCTTCGTGAACCGGCATGGGGAATTGAGATGAATCGATTCGAACGCGCCATCTACGAATGCATGAGGCCCACCGCCGAGCTCCTCGAGCGGACGACGAATCCGCTGCACCGGGCGATCCTCCTCAACTTCTGGCGGCACGTGCACCTCGAGGGGGCCGGTGAGTTCGAGGCGATCGTGGCGCCCGACATGATGGTCGATCATCCCGTCTATCGCGTGACCTGGGGCGCCAACCCCACCGTCATCGAGGGCAAGGAAGGCGTGCTCGCGTTCTACCGCAGCGTCGGCGATGCGGTGCTGTGGCACTCCGACGATCGCCTCGCGGTCGCGGACTGGGGAATCTGCGACGAGATCACCTTCCATCAGCTCGCGAAGGGCGCGGACCTCCGCGCGCTCGGCTACGATGTCGAGCATCCCGATCGCATCTACCACGTCTACAGCCGCCAGGCGTTCATCTGGCCGTACGACGAGAAGGCGCGCCTGGCCGGCGAGCACCTCTACGAAGACAAGACGAGCCTTCGCATCGAGGAGGTGGATCCTTCGGAAGCCATCACGCCTGCACGGGTGCGCGAGATCCACCGCGAGCTCCTCGCGAAGCTCGAAGCCGAGCGCGGACCGAATTTCTGGGTGCTCGGCAGGGCCTGATCGATCGGGCCGCGCCTTCGCGGTCGCGTGGCCCCGCTGCCGCATGCCCGACGGCGGGTGCCGCGACGATCCCATCGCAGGAACGAGAGTGAGCGGCGATGAAGAACCTGAGCGGCAGGGTCGCATTCATTACGGGAGGGGCAAGCGGCATAGGGCTCGGCATCGCCGGCGCCCTCGTCGATGCGGGCATGAAGGTCGTGCTCGCCGATCTGCGCCAGGACCATATCGACGAGGCGCTCGCCGGTTTCGAGCGGCAGGGGCGCCGGCAGAGCGTGCATGCGATCCGACTCGACGTGACCGACCGGGCCGCAATGGCAGCCGCCGCCGATGAAACCGAGCGCGTGTTCGGCAAGGTGCACGTGCTCGTGAACAACGCCGGCGTCGGCATCCAGGGACCCTTCAGGGGAATCACGTACGAGGACTGGGATTTCGGCCTTGCGGTCAATCTCGGCGGTGTCGTGAACGGTCTGCAGACCTTCCTGCCCCGCATCCGCTCGCACGGCGAAGGGGGACACATCGTCAACACCGCCTCGCTCGCCGCGCTGGTTCCGATGCCTGCGCAGTTCGTCGTCTACGTCGCTGCGAAGTCCGCGGTGATCGCGATCTCGGAGACCATCCGCGGTGAGCTCGCGCAGGAAGGCATCGGCGTCTCCGTGCTCTGCCCGGGCCCCGTCCGGACGAACATCCACGAGGTCGCGAAGAACCGTCCCGGGAAGTTCGGCGTCGGCGAGGCATTCCGGCAGGCCGAGCAGTCGGGCGCGACGCAGGTGCCCTTCCCGAGCATGATGGAGCCGTCGGAGGTCGGAAAGCTCGTCCTCAGAGCGATTCAGAACGACGAGCTGTACGTCATCACTCACGGTGAATGGCGTCCGATGGTGGAAGCGCGTCTCGCCGCGATTCTCGCGGCGATGCCGACGAAGCTCGACCCGGCGCTGGTCGCGATGCTGCAGGGACGGCAGGCAGAGGGAGGCAAGTGAGATGAGGATCTTCGCGGGTCGCGTCGCGTTCGTGACGGGGCGGCGCGAGCGGGATCGGCTTCGGGCTCGTGCGGAACTTCCTCGAGCTCGGCAGGATGGTGGTCGAGGGCATTCGCAACAACGCGCCGTACATCCTCACTCACGCGGAGTTCCGCAACGAGGTGCGCGAGCTCTGGGAGATGATGGACGCCGCGTTCCCTCGCGATCAGGTCGTCCCGCCCGAGCGCGCGGCGTTCGAGGAAAACCGGCGCGATGGTGAGGCAGCTGCGCTCACTGCCGGTCAAGGACTGATCGCGACTCAGGATTCCGCCGGCGCCGTCGCGATGGATACCAGGAGCTCGAACAGCGCATCGGGCGCCGTGATGTGCGGGGAGTGGCTGGCGTCGATCTCCCGCACGTCCCACCCTTCGCGTCGTGCGCGCTCCGCGAAGGGCCTGAAGGTATCCTCGGGCGTCGTGCGCTTGCAGTAGATGTAGGCCCGCGGCACGCGAGGCTCGCCGTTGCGAAGTCGCAGCGGTGTCTCGAACGTCCGGATGGGCTGCGGAATGCGCAGCGGGGCGATCCACGCGAGATCTTCCGGCGACGTATCCGGAGGCGAGGGATTCGGCGGAACGCGCCAGCCGTCTACGGTCTTCGCCGCGGCGCGCATGCGATCGGCGGAACCGGGAGGCAGGAGATCGACCAGCGCCTGGCCGTCCCTCGGAACGAAGGCATCCAGGTAAATGAGCTTCGAGACGAGCTCCGGCACGCGGTCCACGACGCCGGTGGCAACCATGCCGCCGTAGCTGTGTCCGATCAGCACGAGATCGCGCAGCCCCTCGTACTTGATGACACCCAGCACGTCCTGGATGTGCGTTTCGAGATCGATGTCCGGGCTCGCAAGGTGCTCACGCTCGCCGATGCCCGTGTAGGTCGGAGTGATGAGCCGATGCCCGGCCGCCGCCATCAGCGGGCGCATCTTCCTCCAGGACCATCCCCCGGACCACGCGCCGTGCGCCACCAGAAACGTGATCGGACGCGACGCTGTCGCCGCGCGGGTCTCGATGCCGGCGACGGCGAGTCCGGCAGCGCTCAGTTTCAGGAACTTCCGGCGTTCCACGATCGTTCCCCCTCTTTTTCTCGCATGGTAGCCCATCCGTACGGCCATGGTGCCGCGGCATGCGCCGGCACGCGAACTTCTCTAGAATCGCCCTGATCCTGTCCGGGCCGCCCGCCCGCTCCACTTGCGTCACAAGGTAGCTTTCGCATGCGCATACGGACGACGCCCACTCTTCTTTCTTACGCGCTCTCTCTCACCGTTCTCGCCGCCTGCTCGAGCGAGCAGACGCCGAGCGGAGCACCTCCCGCAGCCAACGCCGCACCGGCCACGCAGAATGCACCGCTCGAGACCCGCCCGCCGAACGGTGTCGACTTCAAGCCGGCGTTCGAGGGCCAGACGCGCGCGCCAGGCCTTTCGAGCAACATCGAGCTCGACGTTCAGGTCGTCGCCGAAGGGCTCGAGAGCCCCTGGGCATTCGAGTTCCTGCCCGATGGCCGGATGCTCGTGACGGAGCGTCCCGGAAGGCTCCGCATCGTCGGCACCGACGGCAAGCTGTCCGAGCCGGTCAAGGGTCTGCCGAACGTGCTGTTCGAGGGCCAGGGTGGCCTCCTCGACGTGGCGCTCGATCCGCAGTTCGAGACCAACCGCACGATCTACTGGTCGTACGCCGAACCCCGCAAGGACGGCAACGGTACGACGCTGGCCAAGGGCGTGCTGAAGGAAGACGCGAACGGTGCGAGCGTCGAGAACGTGCAGATCATCTTCCGGCAGATGCCCTCGGCGAACTCCACCTTCCACTTCGGCTCGCGCATCGTGTTCGCGCCGGACGGCACGCTGTTCCTCACGCTCGGTGAGCGTGCGTTCCCTCCGTATCAGATGGAATCGCAGAACATCGACAGCCATCTCGGCAAGGTCGTGCGCATCAATCCCGACGGCAGCGTGCCGAAGGACAATCCGTTCGTCGGTCGCCAGGACGCGAAACCGGAAATCTGGTCCTATGGTCATCGCAACATCCAGGCGGCGGCGCTCGACCTTCAGGGCCGGCTGTGGACGATCGAGCACGGTCCGCGCGGCGGCGACGAGCTGAACCGCCCCGAGCCCGGCAAGAACTACGGCTGGCCGATCATCACCTACGGCATCGACTATCCGGGGGACAAGATCGGGGAAGGCATCACGGCGAAGGAAGGCATGGAGCAGCCCGTGTACTACTGGGATCCGGTCATCGCGCCTTCCGGCATGATCTTCTACGACGGCGAGATGTTCCCCGAGTGGAAGGGCGACCTCTTCGTCGGCGGCCTCGGCAGCATGAAGCTCGTGCGTCTGAAGCTCGAGAACGACCGTGTGGTCGGCGAGGAGTGGCTGCTGCAGGACCGCGGCTCGCGCATCCGGGACGTGAAACAGGGTCCCGACGGCGCGATCTACGTGCTCGCAGAAGGCCCGAAGCCGGCGATCATGAGGATCGCTCGACGGAGCTGAACGCCGAACGGAGTTTCGGACCGCGACGCCGATCGCAGCGTGAGGGATCACGATGCAGACGCGCGTCGAGAACCGGACTCGATCACGCAGACGGAGAACGGCCCGCGGTGGCGTGCTCGCGCTCGCCGCGGGCCTTCTTGCCTTCTGCGTCGCCGCTCACGCTCAGCGCGAATTCCGCGTGTACGAGAGCTTCGAAGGCTACGACTCCGCCGACGAGCTGCCGCCCGACTGGAACGTGCCCGGTGAGCTCGTCATCGGCCGTCTGATGTATCCCTCCTCGCGCTTCGGCTTCTTCGGCCGCGGCGACTGGAGAAAAGGCGGAACGAGCTGGGCCGTCGACTATCCACGCGGTGAGCGCACGCTCGCGCGGATCCTCCGGCGCCTCACGCGCATCGACGTGCGCTCCGTCGAGCAGCCGGTGAACCTCGACGACGGAGACGACGTGACCCACTGGCCTTTCCTCATCGTGGGTCTCGCCGGTTACTGGGAGCTCACGGACTCGCAGGTGGCGCGCCTCCGGGAGTATCTGCTCTCCGGCGGCTTCCTGTTCTGCGACAGCTTCTTCGGCTCCGACTCCTGGTACGGCTTCGAGCAGGGCATCCGGCGCGTCTTTCCGGACCGCCCGATCGTCGACCTGCCGCCCGATCATCCCGTGTTCAACATCGTCTACGACCTGCGCGAGATGCCGACGACGCAGATCCCGAACATGAACTCTCTCATGGCGGGCGGCGGCGGATGGCTCGGCGACGGGACCGTGCCGCGCTGGCGCGGGATCATGGACGACAACGGCCGGCTGATGGTCCTCATCGCCTTCAACAACGACGTGGCCGACTCCTGGCAGTGGGCCGACGACCCGCGCTATCCCGCGGAAAGCGCCAATCTGGGCCTGCGCATGGGCGTCAACATCATCGTCTACGCAATGACGCACTGAACGCGGCGTACACCACGCCGCGAGCTTCGCACTCCGCTCACGGAAAGTGGACCTTGCGATCGCGGAAAGCGGTGGAGCGCGAGTCAGAACGTGCTTCCGACCGTCAGGGAGAGCCCGAAGTCGCTGTTCTCGAAGTCGGCGGGCGGATCACTGTCGTAGCTCTCGAACAGATTGAGGCTGAAGTAGAAGCTCCTGAAGAAACTCCGGCGGAGGCTCGCGGTGAGGTCGATGCGGGTACGCGAGCGCTCGAGGCTGAAGAAGGTCGTCGCCTCCGTCAGGAGCTCGGTCTTGCCGCCCACCTCGAACCAGTCCCACTCTACGGCTGCCAGGGCTTCCGCGTAGTCGTCGCTGCCCGGAATGCCGCGGTAGTCCTCGAGCGCGTAGTCGAGTCCCCCGTAGACGGACAGCACCGTGCGATTCGACTGCACGAGCGCTCGTCCGACACCGGCGGCGAGCAGGAATCGTGACTCGAGCTCGAGCTCCAGGTCCTCCTCGGCTGCGATTTCACCCAGCACGAACCATCGGTCGTGAAGAAAGCGGCGCGTACCGAGCTCGAGGTGGTTGCGCCGCTGCTCGGTTTCCCCGTCGCGCCGACGCACGAGAGAGCTCACGTGCATATGCGTGAGGAAATCGTGGCTGCGGTGGCTCACCTCGCCGTTCAGGGTCAGATCGATCTCGTCCCCGGCAGAGAGGAAATCGAAACCCGCATCGATGAAACCCGAGGTGCGCTCGAGAAACGTCGCGGCGACGGGAGTGATGCGGACGATCCGCCCGCGCTCGAGTGTCCGCGGACCCGCGGCGGTGACGAGCTGCACAGTCCCCGGAGCACCCGCGACGATGGAGCCGGCGAGGCGTTCGCCGGACGCGAGCTCCACATCGAAGCGCTGCTCACTCTGAAGGGTCTCGACGTTCTTCCAGTCGATGTCCACGGTGCCGGCGCCATCGATGGTGAACGTCAGCTCGCCGCGGTCGAGAGCCCTGACCGTACCCGTCATGCGATTGCCGCTGGAAAGGAGCACGAACTCTTCGCCCTCTTCCGCTTCCGTTGCGAAGGGCGCGACGAGGAGCGCGATCAGGAGCAGGCAGCGGGGCCGGGAATGCGCGTGATCGGGTCTCTGCTTTCCGCAGGCGGTTCCGGCTCCGTACGCAGAGAACGCTGCGGCCACGGCTCTCCTTACAGGCTCGACCATTCCGTACGGGCGGCAGCACACTGACTGCACTCCGGCTCGCTCCATGCTGGTGCCGGAGCACGGTTTACAGCAATTGGCCGTTGGTCCAACTCGCACGCTTCGTCCACCCTGGCGCTTCATTCCCGGTCCCTGCCGCGAGCCGGGACCCGCAGGGCATCGGAATGCGCATCCATGACCACGGGTCATCAGGCCGCGTCCGCATCCGACGGAGACGCCATCATGAAAGCGATCGAGACCATCCTCCTTGCCGCCGTGACGTCAGCGCTCGTGAGCGCCTGCGATCACATTCCGACACGGGTCGGCCAGAGCACGACGGTGCAGTTCGGCGTCGTCCAGCGCGCCGAGCAGGTGACCCTGGATTCGAACGCAATGCAGGGCGCGCTGGTCGGAGGGATGCTGGGCGCCGTCGCGGGACGGGGCGACTCCACCATCGGCAATGCCGCGCTGGGCGCGAAGGTCGGAACGATCGGCGCGGCGGCCGCAGAAGGCAATCGCAGCGGCATGGCCTACACGGTCGCGATGGCCGACGGATCCAGCACGCGCATCGTGACGGACCAGCGCGAGATCAAGCAGGGTGATTGCGTCGCCATCGAGCGGACGGGTAACGCCGCCAACATTCGCCGTGCAGCGTCCAGCTACTGCGATCCGGCGAACGCCCGGGCCGTCGAAGCCGTGACCCCCACGATCCGCACGGCAGCCGTCGAGTGCCAGCGCGCGAAGGAGGAGCTCGCAGGCGCGACGACCGAAGCCGAGGTGGATCTCGCCGCGCGCAAGATCTCCCTGCTCTGCGACGCTTAAGGGTCCAAACGCGCCCTTCCGGGCTCTGTTGCGGCGTGAGAGAGCTGCCAGGCCGGCAGCAGCGCCAGCACCGCGAGCGCCGCGAGCGCGAAGAAGCAGGCACGAAGCGCGTCCAGCCTCGCCTCCGTGTTGATGCGCACCGCCTCCGCCACCTGCTCGGCCGAAGGGTTCGCGCGCGCGAGCACGGCACGCAGCCGGTCGTTGCTGACGAACGAAGGGCTTTCGAGGTCGACGTGCGCCTTGAGCGACTCGGGGACGAGCGGGTTCTCCACGACCTCACGCTGCACGCCGCTCGCCAGCACACCGACGATCAGCGCGCTGGACAGCGCGGTACCGATGGCCACGGCCAGGTACTCGGCAGACCCGCAGAGCGGGCTCACTTCGGTTTCCGCCCGGTGCGCCACGCACGTGACGAGCAGCTTGAAGAGCAGTGTCCCCAGCGCTCCCTCACCGAAGCCCACGGCAGCCATCCCGAGCATCACCAGAAGGTCGTTCCAGTCGTTGCGGATGGTCGCGCCCGTCAGAACCGCCCCGATTGCGACGCACAGAAACGCCCCTGCCGCAATCCGGCGCGGCGCCGCGATCGCGCCGACGCGCACGACGAGCGCTGCCGCCGCGAAACCCGCGACCGCAAAGGGTGCGAGCGCGAGCGCCGTATACAGCACGGAACGCCCCTGCACGACCTCGATGTAGAGGGGAATCACGAATGTGATCGCCGCGCCGATCGCTGCGACGAGGAACATCGACAGCAGCGCCGCCCGCTCACGCGGGGACGCGAACGCTTCGGGCGGGACGAGGGGCGTGCCTCCCCTCTCCCCCACATGGTGCGACCAGACGATGAACGTTCTGACGAGCAGCGCGCCGCCCGCGATCGCAAGCGGTGCTGGAGAAATCTGGAACAGGTCGAAAGGCGCGCGCTCGCTCGCACGCCACGCACCCCAGTCGTACAGGTTGTTGCAGCCGGTACCGATGAGATAGACGGCCATCGCCGCGAGCAGCACGCCGATCACGTCGATGCTCACGCGCTGCCGGCCGCGGCCTGCGACGACTTTCTCGCTGAGCGCGTACACGCCGAGCGCCAGCAGAATGAAGACCCCGTAGGCGTAGCGCCAGCCGGGCCACGTCGCGAGCAGCCCGGCGAGCAGAATGCCCGGCACGATGCTCATCGCCTGAGCCGCCGCCAGCCAGCCCATGGCCGTCGCCCGCTGGTTGCCCCTGTAGTTGTCGGTGACCAGAATCACCAGCGCCGGAGCCAGCGCTCCCGTCGCCGCACCCGCGACGATCTGCGCGACGATCATGGAATGCACGTTCCTGCTGAGTGCCATTGCCGTCATGGAAGCTGCGAACACCAGCACCCCGACCCTGAACATGCGGCGCACGCCGAAGAGCTCGTCGAGCTTCGCACCGGTGGTGATGAGCGCAGCGACCGAAAGTGCGTACGCGACGATCGCGGACTTGACCCATGAGGACGCAGCCGAAAGGCTCTCTGCGATGTCTTCGATCGATACCTTCAGCATCGTGACGTTGAGGACCAGCAGGAGCTGTGCGAGCAGGATCGCGACGATCGGTATCCACGAAGCACGCCGTTCGGTATCCGCCGCGGCTCCGGATACGGTATCGGTCGCCATCTTCGGAACGCGGCGGGCAGTGGTTCACGCCACGGGCGTGCTCGTCGAACGCGGCACTCCGGATACCTCCTGCTCCGTTCGCGCATTCGCCGCGCGCACGCTCGTCGGCAACCGGCCTGCAGGGAAATAGGCGAGCAGCGCAAGCCCCGCGAGCGCGAAGAAAGTGACCTTCAGCGCCAGCAGGCGCGCCTCCGTGTTGATGCGGACGGCTTCGTCCACCTGCCCGGGAGTCGCCCGGGACCTTTCGAGGAAGGCGTGAAGCTGGTCGTTCCCGACGAAGGAAATGCTGTCGAGGCCGAGCTCCGCCTTGAGCGTGTCCGGAATCCGGGTGTCGTGCACGAGCTCGCGGTGAACGCTCGTGCTCAGCACGCCGACCACGAGGGTGCTCGCCAGAGCCGTGCCGACGCCCGCCGCGAGATTGTTGGCGGCGCCGCGCAGCGACCCGACGTCTCCGGCGAGCTCACGGGGAGAGGCCGAGACGAGCACGTTGAAGAGCAGCGTGATCAGCGCGCCCTCGCCGAGCCCGGCGACGAACATGCTCGCGATCACGACGCCGTCTCCCCAGTCGTTGCGTATGACTGCTCCCAGCGACGCGAGTGACACGGCCATGAGCATGAACGCGACGCGCGCGATCCGGGCGGGGCTCAGGCGATCCTGCAGCCGGACGATGAGCACCGCTGCCGCGAAGCTCGCCAGCGAGAACGGCACGATCGCGATCGCGGTGGCGAAGCTGCTCCGCTCCTGCACGATCTGAATGTAGAGCGGTATCAGGAAGGTGATCGCGGAACCCAGCGCGCCGATCGCGAACATCGAGAACAGCGCCGCGCGCTCCTTCGGAGTATCGAGCACATCGAGGGCGACGAGCGTCGCGGCACCCGCGTTACGGCGCCGGCGGGTCCACGTGAGGAATGCCTCGAGGAGGAAAACTCCGATCACGACCATCATCGGCGCCGGAGACATGTCGAGCACGCTGAACGGCGCTTTCGGGGTCGCGAGCAGCAGTCCCCAGTCGGTGAGATTGCTGCAGCCGACGCTGATCAGAACGATTCCGGCGGCGGCGAGCGCCGCACCCACTCCGTCGATGGGAATGGCGGCTCGGCCTCCCACCGGCCTCAGCCGGCCGCTCAACCAGAAAATGCCGACGGCGAGCAGCGCGAGCAGCGTGAACGTGAACCGCCATCCGACCCACGTGGCCAGTGCACCGGCGATGAGAAAGGCGAGAACGAGGCCCATCGCCTGCGCGCCACCGAGCCATCCCAGCGCCTGCGCCTTCTGCCGACCCTGGTAGTTGCCGGCGATCAGTACGACGAGCGTCGGCACCAGCACCGCGGCGGATGCTCCGGCGAGGAGCTGCGCGCCGATCATGATCGGCGCGCCGGGACTGAGGGCCATGACACCCATCGCTATGCCGAAGGACAGCACGGTCGCCCGGAACACGCGCTCGCCGCCGAAGCGTGCGCTGATTCTCGCCCCGACCATGATGAAGGCCGCGACCACCAGAGAATAGGCAACGATCGCGGTCCCGACGGTCGTCGCGGGAGTGCCGAAGCTGCTCACGATGCCATCGATCGACACCTGGAGCGTGGAGACGTTGAACACCATCAGGATCTGCGCCATCCCGATGACGATCATCGGTACCCACGACGAACGGACGTCGGTTTCCATGCTCTGCTCCGTGCGGCGCGCGGATACGCGATGCAGTGACCACGCGGCAGCCGGCAGTGAGACGCAGTCTTCACCGTGAAGGCCTGCTTGCACGAGTCACTGCAGCCGCATCAGGCCGAGATGTTGCTCCCGTTGTCGGGGCCGTAGCGATGGACGAAGGTCCAATGGATTCCTGCGCCGGGGAGTCTCATGTTCCCGGGCGTTGCCGGTGGACTCCGGGACCGCCCGTCCGCGCGCGTCGAAGCGAGGCCGGCGGCGGAACGATGGACAGCTGCCCGACGAGAGCTCGACCATGCCGCGACGAACGATTCCTCTCGCTCCGCCGGGTCCCGTGCGCGCCGGAGAAACCACCTCCAGGCCGGTGCGCCGCAAGCCCGCGAAGCCGTTCATGGAACGGATGCTCGACGGAGTGGAACGCGTCGGCAACAAGGTCCCTCATCCGGTCGTCATCTTCGTTCTGCTGATCGGGCTCGTCATCATCCTCTCGCACGTGTTCTACATGCTGGGTGCGAGCGTCACGTATCAGGCGGTCGATCCGCAGACCGGCGAGATCGGAGAGGTGACGACGCGGGCGCAGAGCCTCCTGACCAGCGACGGCATCCGCTTCATGTTCACGGGCGTCGTCCAGAACTTCATGAGCTTCAACGCCGTCGGCGTGATCATCGTCGCCATGCTGGGCGTCGGTGTCGCCGAGGAAGCCGGCCTCATCAAGGCACTGATCCACAAGCTGGTGAACGTCGCGCCGCGCGCCGCGATCACCTACATCCTGGTGTTCATCGGCATCATCTCGAGCATCGCCGCGGATGCAGGCTACCTCGTTCTGATTCCGCTCGCGGCCGCTGCGTTCCTGAGTCTCGGCCGGCATCCGCTCGCCGGGCTTGCCGCATCCTTCGCGGGCGTGGCCGCGGTCTTCAGCGTCAACATTCTGATCAAGCCGCTCGATGGCATTCTCACGGGGATCACGAACGACGCCATCCACATCCTCGATCCGTCCCGTTCCATCGATCTGACGGCGAACTTCTGGTTCTCGGTCGCTTCCGTCCTGTTGCTGACCTTCGCCGTCGCGTTCGTCACGGAGAAGCTGGTCGAGCCGCGCCTCGGCGCATACACGGGTGAGCGTCCGCCCGCGGTCGAAGGCGGGATGAGCCCGGAGGAATCGCGCGGGCTGAGATTCGCCGGATACGGCGTGCTCGCAACGCTTGCCGTCTTCGCGCTCCTGACGCTGCCGCACGGCGCACCGCTGCGCAATCCCGAGACCGGTGCGATCGTGGGCGATTCGCCGTTCATGGAAGGCCTGATCGTCGTGATCACGATCCTTTTTCTCGCGGCGGGATGGCTCTACGGGATCGGTGCCCGGACGATCCGCAGCACCGTCGACGTCGTTTCGGCGATGGAGAAGGCGGTCCGGGGACTCGCCGGTCTCATCTTCCTGCTGTTCGTGATCAGCCAGTTCCTGGCCTTCTTCACGTACAGCAACATGGCGACGCTCGCGGCGGTCAATCTCGGCGATGCGCTGGAGACAGCGGGCCTCGGAGGGCTCACGCTGCTGCTCGGCTTCCTCGGCGCCATCGTGATTCTCGACCTCATCATGACCGGAGCGATCCCGAAGTGGGCCATCTTCGCCCCGGTGTTCGTGCCGCTGCTCATGCGGCTCAACGTCGAGCCCGAAGCCGTGCTGGCGGCCTATCGCGTGGGCGACGGCCCGATGAACGCGATCACACCGCTCAACGCCTACTTCGCTCTGATCGTGGCCTTCGCGCAGAAGTACGACCCGAAGGCCGGCGTCGGTACGGTGATCGCGCTGATGCTGCCGTACGTCCTGATCGTGCTCGTCCTGTGGGTGGTGCTGTTCACGGTGTGGCACCTGCTGGGCCTGCCGTGGGGCTTCTGAGAACGGCACGCGTTCACGCGGGGAATCGACATGGAGGTTCGAAAATGACGGACGCAACTGCTGCCCGCCCGACGGGGGTCGAAACCGAGCTTCGGCAGACACATCCGCTGCCGAAGTTCTCCCTGAGCGACGCTTCTCCGGCCACGCTGCGGACGCCGCTTCTCGTTGCCGGCGTTTACTCGGACGGCACACTGACCGCTGCCGCTCAGACACTGGATGCCGCATCCAGAGGTCGCCTGTCCGCGGTGCTGAAGCGAGGCGACCTCGAGCCCGGAGTCGGCTCCACGCTCCTCCTCTACGACGTTCCCGGCGCTTCCGCCCAGCGCGTGCTGCTCGTCAATCTCGGCGCACCTCGTGACTTCCACGAGCATTCGTTCTTCAAGGCGCTCTACGGCGCCGGAAAGGCGCTCGGGAGGATCAGAGCGGACGAAGGGTCAATCGCCCTCGTCGACGTCGAGGTCTCAGGGCGGCCGCTCGCGTGGCGGATCATGCATGCGGCGCGGATCCTCGCGGATGCAGGCTATCGGTTCGATGCGCCGAAGCAGGCAAAGGACGATGGGACGCAGCGGAGTCGAGGAGCACGCAGCCTCACCCTGCTCCTGTCTTCCAAGGCCACTCCCGGGCTCGAGACAGCCATGCGCCGCGGCGCGGCCGTTGCCGCCGGCATGGCGCTCACCCGGGATCTCGGCAATCTGCCCGGCAACGTCTGCAATCCCGAGTACCTGGCGGAAACCGCGCGCGCTCTCGGCCGCACTTACGGATTCGAGGTCGAAATCCTCGAGCGCGAGGACATGGCGAAGCTCGGAATGTTCTCCGCGCTGTCGGTCGGGCGCGCCTCGGATCATCCCTGCAAGTTCATCGTCGTGAAGCACGAGGGAGGCGGCGGCCGGGCGCCCATCGTGCTCATCGGCAAGGGCGTCACTTTCGATACGGGCGGCGTCTCGCTCAAGCCGGGCGATGACCTCGACATGATGAAGTACGACATGTGCGGGGCCGCCGGCGTGCTGGGAGCCATGGACATCGTGGGTCGCCTCGAGCTGCCGCTCGACGTCGTCGGCATCGTCGGTGCGGTAGAGAACATGCCCGGCGGCAATGCGACCCGACCCGGCGACGTCGTCCGCTCGATGTCGGGCCAGACCATCGAGATCCTGAACACCGACGCCGAGGGGCGCCTGGTGCTGTGCGATGCCCTCACCTACGCCGAACGCTTCGAACCGGAATGTGTCATCGACATCGCGACGCTGACCGGTGCCTGTGTCATCGCGCTCGGCACGCAGACCAGCGGGCTCTATGCGAACGACGAATCGCTCGGCGAGGAGCTTTTCCAGTGCGGCATGGATACGGGCGACCGGGCATGGCGCATGCCGCTCTGGGACGAGTACCAGGAGCAGCTCCGGAGCAACTTCGCGGACATGAGCAATCTCGGAGGGCGGCCTGCCGGGTCGGTGACGGCCGCATGCTTCCTGGCACGGTTCGCCGGGAATTACCCGTGGGCGCATCTCGACATCGCCGGCACGGCTTCCGTGGGCGGCGATGCGAAGGGCGCAACGGGACGACCGGTGCCTCTCATCTCGGAGTTTCTCCTGCGGCGCGCGGACCGATCGCCAGCCCGGTCATGAGCGGCAGGAGCCACCGCGAGCCACGACCGGCAGCGGTCAGGACGTTCCGAGCGGCGCTCATCCGGTGAGCTCAGCCGTCGAGCATGAACGCGGGATCCCGGGATTCAGGCTCCGGCGGCTGCTGCACGCCGCGCGCAGGGCGCTCGGCTTCGTCCTGAAGCTCGGGCTCATCGGCTGGGCGGCGCTTGCGATCCATTACTCGAATCTTCCCTGGGGCTGGCTCCGCACCACCCTGGCGGTCGCCTTCACTGCGTTCGCAATCTGGGCGCTGTGGTTCGCGAATGCGAAAGGAGCGCGAGCCGCGTTCGCCGTCGTCTTCCTCCTCGTGCTCGCCTGGTGGATCGCCATCCCGCCCTCCCACGACCGCCTCTGGCGCGAGGACGTCGCCGTGATGCCCCGCGCGTTCATCGAAGGAGACCGAGTGCGCATCACGGGAGTGCGGGATTTCGATTATCGAAGCGCCACCGATTTCATGCCCCGCTACGAAACGCGCGAAGTCTTCCTGTCCGACCTCTCCGGCGTGGACTTCTACATTTCGTACTGGATGCCGGGCCCCGTCGGTCACACGTTCGTGAGCTTCGTCTTCGACAACGCGCCGCCGCTCAGCGTCTCCATCGAGATCCGACCGGAGAGCCACGAGGGCTATGCGCCGATCGCCTCGATGTTCAAGCAGTTCGAGCTCATCTACGTCGTCGGCAGCGAGCGCGACGTCGTCGGCGTCCGGACGAACTTCCGGGACGAGGACGTCTATCTCTTCCGCATCGACGCGTCGCGCGAGTTCGCCAGGGAGCTCTTCCGCGTCTATCTCGAGCGGATCAACGAGCTCGCCGACCGCCCCGAGTTCTATCACCTGCTCAGCAACAGCTGCACCGTGAACATCGTCAGGTACGCGCGAAGCGCCGCCGGCAGCGATGCGCGGCCGGACATCCGGCACTATCTCAACGGGCTCTTCGACAGCTTCCTGTACGACATCGGCCTCATCGACACGACACTGCCGTTCGGCGAGCTGCGGAGGCGCTCGTGGATCAACGAGAAGGCGCAGGCGGCGCAGGATGCGCCGGATTTCTCCGAGCGCATCCGCTACTCCCTGCCGCCCGGCTGAAGGTCGTTCTCGCGATCAGGGCTTGAGCTGCCCCCGGATCTCACCGGGTTTGTGCGCGGCGCTGTGAACGTTCACGTAGAGGTTCCCCTCCTTGAACGCCGCGTGCTGCTCTTCGGTCAGCTTCGCGCCTGCCGGCACCGCCCACGTTCTGCCGTCGGCGCCCTTCTCGAGGGTGATCACCGGCGGTCCGCTCTTTCCGGGAGGACCGAGATGGATGTGAGCCATCGTGCCCTCGACGCCCGAGGTCGTGATCTTCCCGCTCACCGTACCGTCGTCGTTGACCGTGATCGTGCCGCTGCCCGTCGCCGACGTCTCGACCGGTGGAACCTCCTGATCGCCGGAAAGCGATACCTGCACGTCCACCGCCTGCGCCGTTCCGAGACCGAGAGCGATTGCCGCGGCCAGGGATCTCTTCAGAAGCGTGTCCATCGCATGGCCTTTCCTTGAGTCTCGACGGAAACCGAGTCGCACTCGCCGATGGTACGCCTGCCGGCACGGGCCGAAGAAGCCTAGGACCTCGCCGGATCCGGCGCCGCGGGAGCACCTGCAGGCGCGAGCTCGGGCATTCCGCCTGCCGGCGGCTTGCGGCCGCCGAAGAGCGCCCGGATGCGGCGGTAGACCCAGCGGACGAAGATGAGCGTCAGGATCGCCTCGATGAACGTCAGCACGAACGCGAGCGCGGGATTCATCCTGGCGGCGCGCGCACGCAGCTTCGCAGCCGCACGCTCGCGCGCGATCTCGATGCTGTCGTAGAACGACGGAATCACGAGCAGCGTGAGGAGCGTCGACGTCACGATGCCGCCGATGATCGCAACCGCCATCGGGCGATAGAACTCGCCGCCTTCGCCGAGGGCGATGGCCACCGGCATCATGCCGGCAATGAGCGCGAAGCTCGTCATCATGATCGGGCGCAGGCGCACCCGGCCCGCGTGCATCAGCGCCTCCTCGCGGTCGATGCCTTTCGCCTCTTCCTTGCGCGCGCAGTCGAGCAGCAGGATGGCGTTCTTCGCGACGAGGCCCATGAGCATGATGACGCCGATCAGGCTCATGAGATTGAGCGTACCGCCGGTGATGAGCAGCGCGAGCACCACACCGATCAGCGACAGCGGAAGGGAGAGCATGATCGCGATGGGCGCGGTGAACGAGCCGAACTGCATCACGAGCACGAGATACATCACCGCGACGCCGAGGATCAGTGCGGTGAACATCTCGGCGAAGATCTCCTGCTGATCGCGCGAGGCGCCGCCGAGCGAGAGGCCATAGCCCTCGGGGAAGTCGATCGAGCGCGCGAGCGCCATCGCATCCGCCGTAACCTCTCCCGGCGAGCGGCCCTGGACGTTGGCGGACACGGTAACCACGCGCTTGCCGTCGAGGTGCTGGATCCGCGCCGGACCCTTGTCGAGCGTGATGGTCGCGATCTGCTCGAGAGGCACGAGCATGTTGCTGCCGCCCACCGCCACCGGCAGATGCTCGATGTTCGAGGCGTCGACGCGATCGGCTGGATGCAGCCGCACGGCCACGTCGCGCGTCTCGCCGAGCGGATCGATCCAGTCGCCCACCTCGACGCCCGCGAACGCCACGCGCAGCGCCTGCGCGGCGTCGTCCACGGAAATGCCGAGCCGGTTGGCGAGCCCGCGATTGAGCTCGATTCTGAGCTCGTCCTTCGGGTCCTGCTCGGAGAGTCCCACGTCGACCGCCCCGGGGATCTGCTTCATCTTCTCCATGAAGTCGTTGGTGATCTCCATCAGACGGCGCGAGTCCGGTCCGTAGAACTGGATCTGCACGGGTTTCTGGGCGCCGTTGTTGATGTCGTCGAGCACGACGTACTCGGCACCGACGAGCCGCGCGAGATGCGTCCGCAGCTCGGCCGCGATCTCCTCCGCGCTGCGCCTGCGCTCCGTGCTGCTGCCGATGTCGACGTACACGCGCCCTCCGCCGGGCTGGATCTGGCTGTTGGTGGCCTCGGTCTCGGGCAGGAGCCGCGCGAGCTCGGCGGCTTTCTCCACCTTGAGGCGCGCGTACTCGAGGCTCGCGCTCGAAGGTGTGCGCACGTCGACGGCGATCATGCCGATGTCGGTCTTCGGCAGGAAGCTGGAGCCGCCCACGGTCGCCTGCAGCACGATCGCGAGCACCAGGCAGACGACCGAGATCGCGGCCATCCACTTGCGATGATGGAGCGCCCACTCGATGACGCGGCCGTAACGGTCCGCCTGGCGGTCGAACCAGTCGTTGAACCGCGCGACCCAGCGGCTGAACGCCGTGCGCTGCCGATGCGCATACCCGGGCGGATCGCCCCAGTAGGCCGAGAGCATCGGATCGATGGTGAAGGAGATGAAGAGGCTCACCAGTACCGACGCCGCGACCGTGACGGCGAACGGCCGGAACCACTCGCCCGCGACGCCGCCCATGAACGCCACGGGCACGAAGACCGAGATGATCGAGAAGGTCGTCGCCGTGACGGCGAGACCGATCTCGGCCGTGCCATTGCGCGCCGCCGTGATGCGATCCTCGCCGCGCTCCATGTGCCGGACGATGTTCTCGCGCACGACGATCGCGTCGTCGATCAGCACGCCGATGGCGAGCGACAGGCCCAGCAGGGTCATGAAGTTGAGCGTGAACCCGCAGGCCCACACGGCGATGAACGCCGCGACGGCCGACGTGGGCAGCGACAGCGCCGTGATCAGCGTCGAGCGCCACGAGTTGAGGAACAGGTACACGACGAAGACCGTGAGACCGGCGCCGAAGACGAGCGCCTCGACCACGTTCCGGAGATTGGCCTCGGCGTCCTCGCCGCCGTCCTGCGTGATCTCCAGCTTCGTGCCCTCGGGCAGCGTCGAGTTGATCTCCTCGACGAGCCTGCGGACTTCCTTCGCGACCGTGATCGTGCTCGCCTCGCGCGAGCGCGTGATCGAGATGCCGACGTTCGGCCGCGAGTTGCGCAGCGAATAGCCGCTGATCTCCGCGAAGCCGTCCTCCACGGTAGCCACCTGACCGAGGCGGACGATCTCCTCACCGTTGCGCTTGATGACGACGTCCTCGAACTCGCGCGGCGATTCGATGCGACCGACCAGGCGGATGCTCTGCTCTTCGAGATCGCTCTTGATGTTGCCTACCGGGGCCGTCGTGTTCTGCCGGCGCAGCGCGTTGACGACCTCCGCGACGGATACGTTGTACTCGCGCAGCTTCTGAGAATGCAGCAGAACGGAGAGCTCGCGGCGCAGTGCGCCGTTGACGTTGACCACGGCCACGCCGTCGATGCCGCGGAAGCGGTCGGCGATCACGTCCTCCGCAAGGCGCGAGATCTCCGCGTGAGAGAGCGTCTGCGAGGACAGCGCGAGCTGCATGATGGGCTGGGCCGACGGATCGAAGCGGTAGAGCACCGGCTCGCGCATCTCGAGGGGGAGCTTGTGCCGCACCGACGCGATCGCGTTCCGGATCTCGTCGGCCGCCTCCACCATGTTCTTCTTGAAGTCGAAGATGATGATGATCCGCGCCAGGCTCTCCTGGGCGGTCGAGCGGATCTCGTAGACTCCCGGGATGCTCTGCAGGGCCTTCTCGACGCGGTTGATGATCTCCCGCTCGACGGTCTCCGGAGATGCGCCGGGATACGGCACGTTCACGACGATGACCGGCTGCTCGACGTCGGGAATCTGATTGACGCGCAGGTTCTTGAACGCCAGGAGCCCGAGCGCCATCAGCACGACGATGAACGCCACCGTCGGCACCGGCCGACTGATGCTGAAGTTGGAGAGAAGCATGGCCTAGCGTCCGACGGAGGTCGTGGGCGGCGGGCGATCCGCGAGGACCGGTGAAGGTCCGGCGGATTCCGTCATCTCGACCGGCTGGCCGTCGTGCAGCACGGACGACGGATAGCGCAGCAGCGCATCACCCTCCTGCAGCCCGCTCAGCACGACGTACTCACCGGTGCGAGCGTCACGCTCGCCGAGGTTCACCTGGACCTTCTCGAGCCTGTTGTCCCTGAGGCGCCACGCGAACGTCCGCTCGCCTTCACGCACTACGGAAGCCGCGGGAATGGTCACGGCCGCACTGCGGCGCGTCTCGATGCGTCCTTCCGCGTAAAGGCCGGCAACGTTCGGCTGCTGCGCCGGATCCACGAAGTTGACCAGCACTTCGACCTGGCGCGTGGTGGCGTTGGCAGCCGGATTGACGCGGGCGACGACGCCGACGAACTCGCGCTCCGCGAAGCCATGGACGCGGAAGAACACCCGCTGACCCACTTCGACCTCGCCGATGCTGTCGGCCGACACGAGGCCCTCGAAACGCAGGCTCCGCGGGTCGATGACCTTGAGAAGCTCCTTGCCGGTCTGCGCAGTGTCACCTGCGGAGACCTTGCGGTCGCTGACGATGCCGTCGAACGGCGCGCGGACTTCCGTGCGCTGCAGCTGCTGGCGGGCCGAAACGACGCGCGTCCGGGCCGCTTCGCGCTCGCTCTGCGCCGCATTGCGCCGGATCTCGGCGTCTTCGAGCTCCTGAGCCGAGACCATGCCTTCCGCGCGCAGCTTGGTCATGCGCTGGAACTGGCGCTCCGCCTGCTCGTAGGCCTGTATGGCCGCACGCTCGGACGCTTCCGCAGCGGTGAGCGTCTCGCGGATCGCGGTATCGTCGAGCCGCACGAGCAGGTCGCCGCGCTTGACGGGATCGCCGTTCTCCTTGAGCACGGCGAGCACGACTGCCGACACTTCGGCCCGCAGATCGGCGCGGCGCTCGGGCTGAACGGATCCCGTGATCGAAGGACCCGTCGCCAGTGCGTTGTTGCGCAGCGTGAGGACGTCCTCCGGTGCAATGAGCAGCGGACGATCCGCGACGGAGGCACCCGTGGATTCAGTGTCCCCGTTCGGCTCGCTGCTCTCGGAAAGATTTCCACAGCCGGCAATACCGGCGAACACGGCCAGCACGATGACCACCGGACCGCCGCGGCGGACGCTTCGAGTTCTTGACTTCACCCCATCTCCCTTCGACGCTCGACCTCTAGATGCGTCAGCGGCGATCGGGGTCGCACGGCTTCCGCGTGCGCATCACCGCCGTGCCGGCTTAGATGTTCGGTCGCGGCGTTCGGTTCGAAGCGTATCGGCAAGTCCACGCCGACACATCTCTCTTTCTGCAGAGACGGTGACGCGGATCGCACTGCACCCGGAACCTGGAACCGATCTACGAAAGGGTGCAAGCCCATGGCGCGCCGGGGGATTTTCCCAATCGAGACGCGGCGGTGTGCGTCGCTCGCACCCGGATGGACGCTTCTCGAGACATGGAGAAGCGCTGAATCCGGCCCATCGGCCGCGGCGATGGGTGCACCGTCACACCGCCTTGAGCTCTGCAACGAGCGCACCTTCCGAATCGAAGAGCCGGAGACGGTCGCCCTCGATGCGCCAGTGCGTCACCTCCTCCAGCGCCTCGAGGAATTCCCTTTCGAGGTCCATGCCGTCGGCACAGGCCATCAGAGTGCGGGCGATGCGCGAGAAGCTCAGCCGGTCTCCCTCGCGCGTGTAGCCGCCCGAAAGATGATTACAGCCTCCCGACCCGACGACGCGCGCATCCTTCGACTGCAGGACGAGATAGGGTGAGCCTCTTCCCGCCGGGATCGCGACCGGCTCGCCGCGCAATCCGACGAGCGCCCAGTGGGTATCTTCCAGATCGACCGCCGGCGCCGGTCGAGGAGTGAGCGCCGCGAGCGCGCTCAAGAGAGCCGCACGTGCCCAAACGGTGTTTCTCGAGCTCATCCCCACACCCTCCTCCACGCGCGCGTCGTCCGCCTGACGCACACGCGCCATGCGTCGGGCGGCCGTTGCACACGAGACTCGACTCTTCGACAGGAACGCGGCGACCTCGTTCGCATCGTACGCGGCACCGGACGTGCTGACGGAAAGGTCGACGCGCGAAGACTTGCGGGCACTGCCGCGCGCCGTGGCGAGGTTGCTCTGAAACCTTCAAAGACGAGTCCAAGGCACTGACTCTGCTTGACATATTCTCGAGGAAGGTGCTAGGGGAATGGCAGCAGGGAAGCGACCCCACGCGGAGGTGGCCATGGATGGACCGCCGGCAACTATCTATGTCGTGGACGACGATGCCGACGTGCGCGCCACCCTGGCGGGTCTGCTGCGCTCCGTCGGATATGAGCCGCGTACGTTCGCTTCGGGTACCGAGTTCCTCGCCGCGCACGAGCCGGAGCTTTCCGGCTGCATCATCCTCGATCTGTCCGTTCCCGGGTGCAGCGGTCTCGACATCCTGACGCGACTGACGGAATCCGGCTGCCACAGACCGATCATCTTCCTGACGGCCAACGGAAGCATCCGCGCGAGCGTCCGCGCGATCAAGGCGGGCGCGGTGAACTTCCTGACCAAACCCGTCGAGGAAGAGGAGCTCTTTACTGCAGTCGAGGAAGCTCTGCTCATCGATGCAATGCGGCGGGAGCAGGAATCGTGCGCGCTCGCCCTCGCTCTGCGCCTCAAGCGCCTCACGCCGCGGGAGCGCGAGGTGCTCGAGCTCGTGATCGCCGGGAGACTCAACAAACAGATCGCGGCCGACCTCGGGATCGCCGAAAAGACGATCAAGGTCCATCGCGCGCGCGTCATGCACAAGATGGGCGCGAGGTCTCTCGCCGAGCTCGTGCGCCTCGCGGCCCTGGCCGGAATCTCATCGGAGCTGCCGGGACACTTCGACCTTCCGGACTTCCGCTTGCCGATCCGCACGTCCAGCCGGCCTTTCCCGCCGCACGGGGGATGACGGCACACTGCTTGTTTGAATCCTCCGGCACATGGCGGATCATAGGCGGACCGCATCTTCCGCCACGTCTTTCACCGCCGAGGGGGCCGTTTCCGTGAAAGCCGCACTGCCCGTTCTGTTGCTCGGTCTCCATGTTCCTCTCGTCCAGGCAGCGGACGCTGCCGGAGCCGTGCTCGACCGTGTCGCCGAATGCGCCTCGGTCGCCGATCGCGACGCGCGCCTCGCCTGCTTCGACCGCGAAGTCGGTTCCTGGCTCGCCTCACGGCGTGCGGCCGAACCCGCGCCACGCGCCGCGGCTGCCCGAGCGCCCAGGCCAGATGCACCACCGGCCGCTGCATCGAGCACGGCGGTAACTGCAGCTCGAGAGGCGGCGGCGAACGAAGCGAAGACGGCCCTGAACCCGTCCGCAACCGCGCGAGCCGCGTCTGTCCAGCCCGCGAAGCGAGCACCCGACGCAGCGAATTTCGGCGCGGAGCAGCTGAGGACGCAGAACCGCAGATCGGACGATGAGGAAGCCACCATGCAGGCGCGCATCGCCGGTTTCCGGGATGCGGGGGGCGGCGTCTACGTCATCCTGCTCGACAACGACCAGGCGTGGCGCCACGAGGACGCGCATCGCGCCAGCTTCCTGCGCGTCGGCGATCCGGTCGTCATCCGCAGGGGGAGCCTCGGCTCCTACTGGCTGCACCGCGAATCCGACGGAACGCGCAACGGGATCCGCGTAACCCGCATCCGGTAAGAACGCCGCGCGGAAAAGTGAGGCCGCGCAGCGGAAGCTGCGCGGCCCCGAGATCATCGCGTGAGTCGTGCCTAGAAGCTCGCCTTCACGCCGATGAAGTAGCGCCGACCCAGGATGTCGTAGAAGCCCGGGTCGGTCGTGCCCCTGCCCGAGGTGGGCAGAGCGTACGCCGTCGGATTCCGGCAACCCGGCGCATCACCGCAGACCGATGCCAGTCTTGCCGCATTCTCCTCGGCCGACAGGCTGGGATCATACGGATAACCGGCGGTCGCTCCCGTGATGACCGGCTGTTTGTCGAACAGGTTGTCGATACCCGCACGAATCGAGACGCGATCGGTGACGTTCCAGAACACCGACAGGTCGAAGACGTCGTACGAGTCCGCCTTCAGATTCGTGATGGGCGTGTAGGTGAGGATCGTTCCCGGCGCTCCCGCGGCCACGGCAGCGTTGTTCCTCTTGATCGCGTCCTCCACGGCCTTCTGCGACGCCCAGATCGACGGCAGATGACGCCAACGCAGGCTCACGTTGAACGTCGGCAGGGTGTAGCTGATGGACGTGAACAGACGGTACTCGTACGAGCCGGGGTTGAAGCCCTGCAGCGTCGGGCCCAGCGAACCCTTCCAGTCGACGACCGGATCGAAACTGGCGGGCGACGTCTTGGTCTTGTAGTAGTCGAGGTAGTTGCCCTGCACGTTGACGTTGAGCCCGCCGGGAATGCGCTCCAGACCCAGGTCGGAGAACTGCGCGTACCAGTTGATCGCGAAGTCGATACCCGCCGTCTTGACCCAGGCCTGGTTGTCGTAGGACACGAGCTGGTTGAGCGCCGTACCGTTCGCCTGGTTGCGCGGCACGTTCTGGCAGGCCGGTGAGTTGGCCTGGGCCCGTGCCTCCTCCGGCGTGCTCACGACAACCGCCCCGTAGCACAGCCACCGCGCGTAGTCGATCGAGTACGGGAGGATCGCATCCTCGATCTCGATCTGGTACCAGTCGATCGTCGCCGTCAGCCCGCGGAAGAACACGTTGTCGAACGGGGACTGGATCACCAGGCCCGCCGTCCACGTATCGCCGGTTTCAGGCTTCAGGTTCGGGTTACCGATCTGGTTCACCCAGGCGAAGCCGCCTCCGGCAGTCGGAGGAGGCTGCGTCAACGGGTCATTCGGAGAGCCGTAGTAAATACGCGCCGCATCCGGCCCCATCTGCTCGCGGCAGATCAGGTAGGTGCTCATCGCGCCCTCCGGCGTCTGTCCGCTGGCGAGCTGGCTCGGCGCACCGCCCGGGAAGTAGTTCGGATAGGCACCGCCCGCACCGAACGGCGAGTTCGACAGCACGCTGCACGGATCCGCGAACGTGCCGCCCGCGGTGAAGATCTGCTGCAGGTTCAGGAACAGCTCACCGAGGTTCGGCGCGCGGATCGCGCGGTTGAAGCCGCCGCGCAGCCGGAAGGACGGCGTGAACTGGACGTTACCCGTGATCTTGAAGGTGTCCGTGCTGTTCTCCGCCGCGGTGATGAAAGAGGGACGCCCGTCGAGGTTGATGGCGTGGCCGTCCATCTCGGAATGACGTCCGCCGATCTCGAGCTCCAGGCGATCCACGAGCTTGTCCTTCAGGATCGGAATGAGCAGCTCGGCGAACACGTCCTTGTGGGTCGTCTCCGCATCCAGATAGCCGGTCGGATAGACGCCGATCACCTGGTCGTTGAACTCTGACGTCGACTGCAGGATGTCGGGGTTGAACTGAGCCGAGTTGCGCCGCGTCTGGTAACCGATGGCGCCGCGCACCTCGCCTGCGGGCAGCTCGAACAGACCGCCCTGGAAGTTCACCTCGAAGATGTCCTGCTGATTCTCCGTGCGGGTCTGCAGGCGCGCGGACACACCGTAGACGCAATCCTCGCTTGCCGGCGTGTCGCCGTGGAAGATCGTGTCATAGAAGCCGCTGGTGCAGTGCACCGGCACCGAGCCGAAGCCGGGGTTTGCGCTCGGCAGGTTGTGTGTCAGATTGCTCTGCAGGTTGGCACCCCGGCCATAGTCGGGAGCCAAGACCATGCCGCGCCAGCGCGCGAGCGAGTTGTTACCCGACGCGACGTTGTAGGTGGAGGACTGACCTCTCGAGTAGTACAGCTCGCCCGTCCAGTCCTTGAGCGGCAGATCGAACTTGAACCCCGCCTCGATCTGCCAGGCGCTGGTAACGTTGTCGGTCTCGCGCCGGCCGAAGCTGTTGAGCGGATAGGTCTCGAGCACCCAATCGCCCGCCGGATTGGGCCGGCTGTTGAGCAGCATGGCGAACTCGAGCGGCACCGGATGCTTTGCTCCCTGCGCACCCGTCGGAATGAAGTTCGGGTTCGCGTATATGCCGAGATCGCCGGTTCGCGCGGCTTCGAGCACCGCGGCCACCAGCTCGTCATTCGTGAAGTCCAGCGTTGGAAGGACCGGGCTATCCGTATTCGGGTCGTAGGGCACCGACACTTCCCAGCCGAAGCTCGCGTTCGTGCCGGCGAGGAACGTACGCGTTTCGCTCTCCGCGAAGCGGGCGCTCGAGAAGAACTGGATCGAATCGGTGATGTCGTACGTGCCCGAGGCCATGAGGGAGTAGCGAGTCTGTGGTGAGCTCGTGTAACCCTCGGTCTCGTTGTACTTGATCTGCTGGATCAGCTGCGGCCCATCGGGGCAGACCGTTGGATTCGGAGCGGTGCAACGCGTGGTGTCGTACGCGTCGACCAGCGAGAAGCGCGCGTGGTCGAGCGGCAGACCGAAGTCCCATGCGTTGGCTCCGTTCGGCACCCAGATGCTGCCGTCCGGATTGAATCTCAACCCCTGGAACGTTCCGGTGCTTCCGAAGGGATAGACGTCCGTTCCCTGCGGTCGGCCGGCCTGAATCGCGCGCAGCGTTCCGATGTTGGGCGGATTGAACAGCGTGTTGTAGCCGTTCAGTCCGAAAACGAAGCCGAGGAAGTTGCCGGCAACCGTCGGGTCCTGCCAGGCGTCGGTGTAGAAGTCCCGCTCCTTGTCGTAGGCGGCCTTGCGGTCGTAGTACTCGGCGGCGAATACGACGTTGCCGCGATTGTCCGCGGAGCGCGTGCCGAAGATGGCCGAGGCACGCAGCTCCTCGCCGTCGCCGACCTCGGTGGCGCCGCGCTGAATGTCGAACTCCATGCCCTCGAAGTCACGACGCAGCATGAAGTTCGTGACGCCGCTGATGGCGTCCGCACCGTACACCGCCGACGCACCGCCCGAGATGATCTCCACGCGCCGGATCATCGACGACGGGATGGTGTTGATGTCGACAACCATCAGCGCGTTGGTCGGCATCGCACGGCGGCCGTCGACGAGCACCAGACCGCGGTTCGGACCGAAGCCGCGCAGCGAGACGGTCGAGACGCCCACCGAGTTCACCGCCGAGATCTGTACGTCCTGGTTGGTCGTGACCGGCGATGCGGCAGGGTTGTAGTTCGGCAGCTGGTTCAGGTACGACTCGATGTTCAGACCGGAGCGCTGCTCGATTGCGGCACTGTCGATGGTGACCAGCGGGCTGTTCGCGACCACGTCGCGTCGGACGATGCGCGTGCCGGTGACGGTGACTTCGGTGAGCTCTTCGTCCGCCCCCGAGTCCTGAGCGATCGCGATCTGGGGAAGCGAGAGCGGTACCCCCGTGATGATCGCCGCGACGGCAAGGCGCACCAGATTCGGTGGGCTCGCCGCCCCTTTCTTCGTATCGATCTTCATCCAGAGACCTCCAGCGTTATTGACGTCATTACGCCAAGAGGTAACCGGAGAGTACGGCTGCCCCATCGCCTCCCGCGATGTTGCATTCAGGCAACGTGCACCCCCCTGTTACCTTGTTCTTCTGTTCTTCTTCTTGTTCGTGCACTGTCGCGCGGATCACCGCGCTCAGCCTTGGCGCTGCAGACTAGCACCGTGTTTCTCGGCCGTCACCGAACTGTTTTATCCAGTTTGGAAATTCACTTTGCACCCTCAGGAAAACATGCCGAGATGTCGCATGAGCACCACGCATCGGAAGCTCATGCAGCGCACGGCGAGCAGCGTCCTTCCCCTGCTGCCACTCGCCGCATGTCTTCGGCTCAGGAGATCAGACCGCGCTTCTGTGCGCGCTTGCGGTCGCGTTCGGTGGGATAGATGACGTTCGTGAGCACCACGCGCTCGTAAGCGACACGCTCCGGCGGCGCCGGAGGCGCCTCGGGAACGGAAGCCATGATGGCTTCGTGGCGCTCTTCGATGCCTGAGGCGTACTCGGGATGCGAAATGATGTAGAGGTCGTTGTTCTGAATGCCGCGCAGAACGTATTCGCCGGCTTCGAGAGGATCCATGCCTGGACCCGGCCGGCTCGCAAGCTCCGCGAGCCGCGCGCGCTGCTCGGGAGTGAGCTGCTGCTGTTGCTGCTGAGAGCCCGGGTTCCTGAGCTCGGGCGGACGATTGCGCTCGGTGTCGCGGATGTTCGAGTTCACGCCGCCCGGCACGTACACCGACACACCGATCGGCAGCCCTTCGGCGAACATCTCCGTGCGCAGCGCCTCCATCATGCCGACGACGGCGAACTTCGACGTCGTGTAAACGCCCGTCGTCGATCCCGCGAACATGCCGCTCATGGACGAAACGGTGACGACGTGCCCGCCCTCGCCGTGCCTGATGATGCGCGGCAGGATCGTGTGAATGCCGTTGAACACGCCGTTGAGATTGACGCCGATGCCCCAGTCCCAGTCGTTGTAGGTCGCGCGGAAGATGGGTGCGCGAATGCCGACGCCGCGGTGTTTACCAGCACGGGAAATTTTCCCAAAACCCTTCCCC